>JAQVOH010000013.1 GCA_028702695.1 Desulfotomaculaceae bacterium | reverse complement strand
AGGTGGTAGCGACCCCTGCTCATGAGCTTGAGGCGCTGGGTGGCGGCCACCGTCACATCGTCCAGCAGGGCGCCGAGCACAAAGCGTTGGAAGGTCAGCCCATACTTATTTCTACCGTTGGCCACCTCCGCGATGCGCCCGATTATTTCATGCCTGGTTTCCAACCCTTTTAAATTATCAGCAAACTGCCGCAGCTTTTCCAACCATTCTTTTTCATGTTCCACCTGGGTTTGCAACCTTGAACCCAGGGCTAAAGAATCGTCCCGCTCTTTTTCAAGGTCACTTACAGCCTGCGTTAAGGCAGACAAGTTGGGCTCGGACAGTCCTTCAGCCGCCCGGACTGACCGGTCCAGTCGGTCTTTAGCTTTCGCCACAGCCTCATCAAAATTCCCAAGATCCGTTTCCAGCGCCAGCATAGCTGCCTTTTCCAGTCTGGCTGCTTCGTATTCTGCCAGGGTTATAAAGCCGGATTCCTCCAGTCTCCGTTTGAAAGCGAGTTCTTCAATGGCCGCCCGCTCTCTGGCAGTCTGCAGGGAGTCAGAGGCTTCCTGTTCGGCAGCCTCAGCCCTGGCCAGCGCCTGAGCCGCAACCTCTACGGCCTTGCGAGTTACTTCAAATCCGGCCAGCAGCAGGTCACGCTTTCTCCTGGCCACCAACTGGGCTTTTTGCAGGGAAGCCGGGTCGCAGAGCGCCTCAGGAATGGCGGACTCGCGTTCTTTTACGATAGCCAACGCTGCTTTGTAGTCCTCACTTGTTTTACCGAAAGCCTGCTGCAAGGCCTCCAGCTGCCCATTTGCTTTTTCCTGCCGGAGTTTTAACTGCTCGATTTCACCATTTAGGACAGAGGCGTTTGCCGCCGCCTGGCCGGCCTCCAGCCAGCTTTTTTGGGCTTTTGCAGCTGTTGCCAGGAGAGCTTGTGGGGTAGCGCCGGCCCTTTCCCCCAGCTCCTGCTCAAGCTCCCCGATACCGCCCGCGACTCCTGCTTTTTTGTTGGTGATAGCATTTAATTCAAGCTGGGCTTTGTCGCGGCGTTTTTCAAGATTAGCTACGACTTGCTGTTTAGCCTTGATTTCCTCTTCCCCGGGAAGTCTGACGTTACTCCTCGCGGGGGAGGGATGAGCCGTTGAACCGCAAACCGGGCAGGGGAGGCCTTCCTTGAGGGCGCCGCTAAGAATAGCGGCCTGACCTTTGTTCCAGGCTTCCTGTAAGCGTGTAAGTTCGTCCCTGGCTTTGCTATAGCTGTCCTGGCACTGCCGCAAGGCGCCGGCCGCCTGCTTCAGGTTCTTTTCTACAAACATCAGCTCGCCGCTTTTGTCTGCGAGACTTTTTCTCTTTTGGTAGATCTGCTCAGCGTTATGGAAGGCCGCTTCCAACTCAGCTACCTTTGCTCCTTGGTTTACCGCTTGAAGGTGTGCAAAAGTTTTTTCATCGAGGGTCTCCCTGAGCTGGGTCACAGTTACTTCGGCCTGCTTAAGCTCTATTTCCGCTATAGAAGCTAATTTGCCGGTTTCGACAGCCTTCTCGCGGGCCTCTGCCAGGGCGGCCACTTTGCCAGTCAGTTCCTCCAGTTGGGTCAACTCTTTCCCGGCGGCTTCACGCTCTGGCTCCCTTGCAGTTTCTACCGCCAGGTCCTTTTCCGCCTCTTCTTTAGCGGTTGAGGCCTCAGCCTTAGCTTTCTCTTTGGCCAGGAGGTTTTTAGCTGTACCTGACGCGTCTTTTTGGCGGGCTTGCAGGGATTTCTCGGCGTCTTGCAGGCTGGAGGCAAGGCGCGCCTTAGCCAGCACGGCTTTCTTAGAATTAATCACTTCAACTTTTGCCTCTAGAACAGCTACAGCGCTTGCAGCCTGCTTTTTTTCCTCAAGTTTTTCCCTGGCTTGCTTGCCCTCATTCAGCTTGTCCTGTGCTGCCTTAACATTTTTTCGGGTGAGTTCAGTTTTAATTGCTGCTTCGTTCAGTTGGTCCGTATGTAGGTTATACCGGTTTTCAAGCTCATCCCTGTTATCCGCTTTCGCTTCTTGCAGCACCCAGGTTTTTCTTTCCGACAGCTTTTTAAAGTTGTCGGAAAGCTCTTTGGCGGATGCTTTCAGCGCTTCCTCAATGCGGCGATAGAGTTCAGTCCTAAAGAGAGCTTCCAGGATCACCTGGCGCTCCCGTGAGTCTGCATTCAACAGCCGGCGGAACTCGCCCTGGGGCAGCATCACCACCTGGCGGAACTGGCTGCTCTTAAACCCCAGCAGCGTTTCCACCGCCTCCGTAACCTTGACCCACCCGCTTTCCAGTACATGCCCCTCTTCACCGTCTGCAGTGATTCCGGTTCGCTGCCACAGGGTGGCGTTGTTGGACATGACTGTAAAGCCTTCGCCGCGCTTCTTGGGCCGCTCCTGTTCAGGATTACGCTTGATGCGGTATGTATCTTGACCGACGGCAAAGTCAAAAGTTATTTCGGTAGGTACAGAGGGGTCGGCGTGGTCGCTGCGCATCTGCTTTCCATCACGCTGCGCCCCGCTGGTATCTCCATAGAGGGCAAAGCAGATGGCGTCTAAGATGGTTGTCTTGCCCGAGCCGGTGGGGCCGTGCACCAGAAAGAAGGTGCGTTCACCCAATTCTGTAAAGTCCAGCGCCTGTGTTCCGGCGTATGGCCCGAAAGCGTTCATCGTAAGCTTTAAAGGTTTCATGACAGCGCCTCCCGTTCCTTGCGGTATAGTTCCTCCACTGTTTCAGCAAAGGCGCTGGCCTGCCCGTCACTAAGCGGGTCGCCGGTAACCTGCTCAAAGAACGAGGCGAAGAGGTCGCTCTCGCTCAAGCGGCGGTGGTCCCCGCCGGGACCGCGCAGCTCTCCACCAATGGCAAGGTGCGGTCGCTCGATGTGCAGGACGTTGGGGTATGCCTCCCGGAGTTTGCCGATGGCGTCGAGGATCGCGCCGGTGTCCTGCAAAGTGACCATCAGATAGTCTTCCCGGCTTTCCCCGTTTTGCGGCCCGGTCAGAATATCACCTATAAAACCCTCCAGGCAACGAACGTCCCGGCGTGGGCTGAGGCTGATTTCCTCCAGGGTGGTTTTCCCCGCGCCGTCCATTTCCACCAGGGTCACGGACTTGTTATGTGCTGCCTCAGAAAAGGAATATTTCATCAGGGACCCGGCGTAGCGGATGCTGGCGCCGTTATTCTGGGACTGGTGCAGGTGCCCAAGGGCCGTGTAATGGAAGGGTTGGAAGCAGGCGGCGTCAACCGTCCCCGTACCACCGACGGACAGGGGGCGCTCCGATTCGCTCACCTCACCACCGGCCACGAAGGCATGGGCTATTGCCACCTTACGGGCATCCGGGGGGATTTTTTTAACTGCCTGGTTAACTAACAAACGCATGGCCCACTCATGGTCGACCGCCTCCGGGTTGGCTAATTTTTCTCTCACCACAGCCGGCTCGGCATAGGGGAGCGGGCTGAAGTAGACCGGTCCATGCGCGTCGTGGAGCACGATCGGCTCAAAATCCGAAAGCTGCCCAATAAGGTGCAGGCCCTGGCGGGCCAGCAGACGGGTGCCAAATCCCAGCCGCTCAGGGCTGTCGTGGTTGCCTGCGATCATAATAATGGGGATGCCGAAGTCCAGCAAGATGTTGGAAAGTACCTCATCGAGGAGCTTCACTGCCTCGGCAGGAGGGACGGAGCGGTCGTAGATGTCACCGGCGATCAGGATGACGTCCGGTTTGCTTGTCCCAACCAGTTTGACGAATTGGTTTAGTATGTAGGACTGGTCATTGGTGAGGTGCACACCGTGGAAGATGCGCCCCAGGTGCCAGTCGGAGGTGTGAAGGATTCGCATTTTGTTTTTCTCCCAGTTGAAAAGTTTTATAGGTATTAACTAATTATAGCAATATAAAAATTAAATCAGTTTATCGAATGATGAAATAGTCATTTACTTAATTTGACTTAATAGACGTGTATCCCTTTATTGCTTTTAGTTTTTGGCAATATATGATAGGGTCCTAAATTGCAACAATGAAAGAAAGGGTGAGCCCGATACCCGGCCTCACCCTTTCTTTTTTCCTAGTAAACGTTGTATTTCAGCCGTGATTAAAGCAACAAGCTTAAATCCTACCAACTGTAAAGTGCTTGTGGGCATTATCCCCAGGCCTAAATCCTCAGGCTCCACTCCGTAAATAGTCACTGTTTCCGGTAAACCGTTAATATTTTGGGCCCGTTTAATCACCCCGGGAAGTGATATACCGTGCAAGTCCTGCTCTTGATGATCAAGCACATCATCAATATCCAGGCGGTAGACACTCCCGGGGTTGCTTTTCGCGTGTATCGCATCTATCGCAATAACGAGCCGGGAGCGGCTGATTTCCTCCAAATAATAACAGACAGATGTCCCCACCTCGAGTATCTGTACTTCCGGAGGCCATTCTAACTGCTGAAGTTCTTTCACTACGAAGATGCCTATCCCGTCATCCGTCATTAACAGATTGCCTAAGCCTAGTATTAATAGCGACAGCGGGGATAACAACATTGCCTTTATGAATACAACCTATCCCTATATGGGGCAAGTTTTTTCCGGTTTGATAGACCTGCTTTACAGCAATACCTTTATGGCCGCGCAGGGAAAAGATGCTCTCAATATTTTGGAGCAGGGGGCCACAGAGCTCAGGGGAAAGTTCACCCTGGTGGTGGAAGGCGCTATACCGTTAAAGGATAACGGTCTTTATACAGTAATTGCCCGTACTGAAAACTACAGCCTTACTGCCCTGGATGCAGTAACATGGCTTGGCCCACTGGCTAAATATGTTGTCGCCCTGGGCACCTGCGCCAGTTTTGGTGGAGTTTCAGCCGCCAGGCCAAATGTTACCGGAAGTGTAGGTGTCCGTAACGTATTGAAACGGGAGGTTATTAACGTAAGTGGGTGTCCCGTAAATCCCGATTGGTTTGTAGCAACCTTGGCCCACCTATTACTTTATGGCACTCCGGAATTAGACAACTTGAACCGGCCAACCCTTTTTTACGGTTTTACCGTACACCGCCATTGCCAGCGGCGTTCCTATTTTGACCAGGGTCAATTTGCAGAAAAGCTGGGTGATATAGAGTGTATGTTTTCTCTGGGCTGTGTTGGTCCAAGGACCGGCGCCGACTGTCCTTACCGGCAATGGATTAACCACGTGAACTGGCCCGTTCGGGCCAATACCCTTGCATTGGCTGTACCAATGAAGATTTCCCTGACGGTTCCTCACCCTTTTTTACGCCCTTACCAGAAAAAAATGCGCCTCCGAATAAAGAACAACCAGCTATTTCTAAGGGAGGAGCAAGATGACTAAAAAGAGAATTGTCTTTAGCCCGGTCACACGCTTAAGTGGCCTGTTATCAGTGGAAGTAGTAGAGGACCGGGGCATTATTGTAGAAGCAAAGGCCAGCGGTACTCTGTTTAGGGGCATTGAAGCTATCATGAAGGGTCGTCACATAACCGATGCGGTGTATTTAACCCAGCGAGTTTGTGGCATTTGCTCGCTGGCCCACGGCGCCGTTGCCAGTTACCTGTTGGATGAGCTTTATGATCATGACATATCGGAAAATGCCCAGTATTTAAGAAATATCATGCTGGCGGCAGATATTTTACAGAACCATATCAGGCACTTCTATTTTTTCAGCCTGCCTGATTATGTTAAAATGCCGGAACAACCTCCTTTTTTAAACCAAAACTTAACCGATCACAGGCTGTCCCCACAGGATAACGCGCGATTGGTAGAACACTATTTTCGTGCTATCGTTGCCTCTCAGGAAGCTCACCAGCTATTAACGGTATTTGGTGGTAAAATACCAAACCAGCATAGTTATGTCCACGGCGGCGTAGCCGTGGCTCCCACTGCAGATAAAATAAACCAGTGCCTGGCTTTAATTTATAGTGTACACAGTTTTGTTAAAGAGTGCCTTATGCCGGACACAGAACTAATAGCAAATGTTTATAGGAATTGTTTTACAATAGGAAACACACCGGGACGGTTTTTGTCCTTTGGGATGTTTCGTTTCGGTCCTAAAAACCAGTATTCACTTTGGCGCAGTGGTGTATTGGCCGGGGGCCAGCTGAGTGTCCCTGAAATTCATTTAATCAGTGAGGATATAACCAACTCCTGGTATGTCAGGGCTGATGGCCAGGAGCTTCCCAGTCCTTATAAACCCGCAGCCTATTCCTATATTAAATCCGTCCAGTATGCCGGACAGACCTATGAAATGGGTCCACTGGCCCGGATGGTGATCAACGGTTTCTACCGTGGAGGCACTTCCAGCATGGATCGAATTTATGCCCGTGCCATGGAAACCCTGCTGATAACGGAACTAGTAATAGATTGGTTGAAAAAACTTGTTCCCGGCCCACCTCCAATCCACCAAAAGAAAGTACCGGTCAAAGAACATGCTGTAGCAACCACGGACGTGATGCGCGGGGCTTTGCTGCACAGTGTGCGACTTAAGGGTGAACAAGTGGAAGAATACAAAATGATTACACCCACCACCTGGAATTTCTCGCCCAAGAATAATAAGGGTCAGTCCGGACCTGCAGAGTCCGCCCTGACCGGGACAGTCATTCCCGGGCCGGACATGTTATATACAATTTTGGGGCGGATCATTCGTTCCTTTGACCCCTGTATAAACTGTGGGACGCATGTGTTAGATGCTAAGGGAGATGTAACAGGTAAGATGGTTTTTTGAGGAAACCATTACATATTACCTGTTAATATGTTTTGTTTTCTGGGAGAATAGAAATATAACATTAAATATTTAAAATGTATTCGGTGAAGTACTGGGCAAAATAGAGTCCGTGGTGTAATATATTGGTAATAGTAGTTGTTTCACGGTGTATGAGACAGATACGAGATAACAGGAGGCTTAAATAATGTTTGGCTTTGACCGTGTAACGTTTGATAGGCGCATAATGGGAGGGCAAGCATGTATTCGTGGAATGCGCATACCGGTTTCACTAATTGTTAATCTCGTAGCGTATGGTAAGGGATTTGATGAAATTCTTGACGAATATCCGGATTTAGAAAAAGAAGATATCCGGCAGGCATTACAGTATGCGGCATTTCTAACGCGTGACAATATATATGCTCAGTAACGGGAAAAGAATTATGAAATTCTTGGCGGATATGGGTATCTCAAATCGAACTGTCGAATGGTTACGTCAGAAAGGTTATGACGCTATTCATTTACGTGAGGAAGGCTTGCAAAGGTTATCTGATCAGGATGTTTTATTGAAAGCGCAGCGAGAAAACCGCACTATTCTAACGATGGATTTGGATTTTGGCTACCTTGTTGCAACAAGCGAAAGAAATTTGCCAAGCATTATTATATTCCGGCTTAGCGACGAACGTTCTGAAGTAGTCAATAGACGTCTAGAAAAAGTACTAATATTATGCAAGCATGATATTGATGCAGGTGTAATTATTTCTGTTAACGAAAAGTCCATACGTGCGCGGAGATTACCGTTTTGATTAAGACTGGCTCAATATATTTATTGTCATATAATACCAGAGCAGATACCTTGAGATGACTACAGGGAGTGCTTAGCACTCCCTGTAGTCATCTCAAGCAATATGTCGATGTACATTAATTAACCACTACCCTTTGACAAACCACAGTCACTCGGGCCGCAGCCGCAGCCCCTAGTGCAGGATGTTCCTCTGTATCAGGCTAGGCATATAGATGAGCATTCGATATTAAGAATTGTTGCCAATACAGCCGCTGAGATTTCTTCTGGTTAACTGGTTGATTACTGTGGTGATGATTTAGAAAAGGGGATAAGACTGTATATAATTGTAATATTATTCCATTGCCTGTCTGGTAAATAAGAAGGTAATATAAAATATAACAATTTTACTAATATAAACATGGAGAATAAAATGAAATTTACAATGACAACCTTCTTACTGCTGCTTTCCCTCGTATTTGTAGTCCCGGCCCATGCCCAACCGGCTTCCCCTGCATTCCAGGATATCAACGCCTCTTTTGCCAAAGAGGCGATCCTTGAGCTTGCCAGCCAGGGCATCATCAGTGGTGTCAACCCGGAAGAGTTTGGCCCTGAGCAGAACATCAAACGCGGGGATTTTGCCGTTCTCCTGGCCAAGGTGTTAGGGATACAGCCTTTGGAACCTGAGCAGCCTACTTTTTCAGATGTGCCCAGCGAGTTACCAGGCGCCGGCTATGTGGAGGCGCTGGCCCAACTGGGTATTATGAGCGGTGCGGGAGATGGCAGGCTGGGGGCGGATGATCCCGTCCTGCGGCAGGACGTCGCGGTGATGCTTTTCCGTTCCCTACCGGATCAGTCGGAAGCAGAGTCCCTGGCTGGAAGCTATCTTGATGAGAGGCAGATATCTCCATACGCACAGGCTGGTGTGGGCTATGTCACCCGCAAGGGCTGGATGAGAGGCAGTGAAGATTTCTTCTTTCCTCTTCAAGAGTTGACCCGTGCTGAAGCAGCGGTGCTGGCTAACCAGTTGCTGAGCATGAGAAGGGGACAAGCACTGACGGCTATTCCGGTAGTCTCATCGAGAAAGCTGGAATTAAAAACGGGGGAAACCCAGAAAATTGAGCCGGAAACCGCCAGCATACCTCTCGCCTTTACCCCTGTCTGCGGGGTGGATAACCCGTCCGTTGTTGCTCTGTCAACCGATGGTACTAATATCGCCGGCAAACAGCAGGGAACTGCCACCGTTACGGTTAACGCCGGCTTAAACTCCTATCCGCTCGTAACGAGCGTCTATGCTTCGCAGGCGATAAACATAATTGGGAGTGGTTCTGCAGTAAACAGTCAGCCTGTAGAGGAACTGGCGTCTGGGGCTGCCTACCGGGTGGAACAGCTCGCGCCAGATTTGGGTTTTCAAGAGACGGAGTACAAAAGCTACTCAGGACCTGTTGAAGGCCTTACATACCAAGGCCAAGCGTGGACTGGATTCCTGCGCCAGCAAGGGCGGGACATTACAGTTGACCTGAAAACACGCCAAGCCGTCAGCAGCATTTCCCTTGAATTTTTACAAGATGCAGGGTCGGGCATAGGTCTTCCCAGCTATCTCAAGGCTGCAGTTTCCTCAGACGGGAAGTCTTGGTACCACTTAGGACAAGTCAGTCACAATGTAGACCCTGCTGATACGGTGGTACAGTCAAAAAATCTTACACTTTCCTTTGCGCCCGTCATCACGCGCTATATCAAGCTCAGCTTTCCCGTTAACAACTGGGTCTTTGCCAGGCAGCTTTCCGTCAGAGGAGGCGGCTGTGCGGATAATCCCGCAGTTCTGGCGCCTGCCGATAATACAGGCCTTTCCGGTGTAGGCTTCTTGAATGTTCCGGATATGAAAAATATTCTGTTGGTCTATACCGGCGGCAACGGTGATGATGGAACCTGGAACAGCAAAGATTTCCAGTCAATGGTAGCCTATCAAGATGCCAACGGGGTTACCGGGGGCAGGATGTTTGATACGATGCTTTTTCTGCCCTACTCGGATGTACCCTGCACCAGCGAGGGTTGGACTGCCTACCTGGAAGACTTATTTGCACAGGGGAAGCAGCTTTCCGCCCTGGACGAGGCAGTGGGACGTTTGAATGCGATTTCCAGCCTCAGTGGAAGGGAAAAGGTAATTCTTACCTTACCCTATCCGGAACCGAAACAGAATCATTTCGGATGGATCCAGGAAGATGGGTTGCAACTTAATTTTTCAGGGTCTGCTGGAAAGTGGGGGACGAGGAACAGGCTTGCAGCTGTACAGTGGTTTTATGAAAGCTTGATCGGCAGGTGGAAGCAGGCCGGGCTAAACAACCTGGAACTGGCAGGTATGTACTGGTATAGTGAATCGATGGACCAGACCGTTAACGGGGAGACAGAACTGGTGCAGGATACGGCGCGTTTGGTGCGGGACGACGGGCTTGAGTTTTTCTGGATTCCCTACCACGGGTCACATGGCTATGAGGACTGGAGTTCATACGGCTTCACCCGCGTGTTCCTGCAGCCTAATTTTTATACGGTGGACAGTCCGCCGGAGGAACGCATGGATCGCACGACCGATTTGGCCAGGCGCTATAATCTGGGAATGGAGCTGGAATGCGATGGGAATATACTCTATAATCGCTATTATTATGACCTGTTCTACAGTCAGCTGAACAGCGCCTATCAGCTGGGTCTGGATCGTGACATTACCTTAGCCTGGTATGCTGGTTCTAAGGCGTTGGTCAAGGCAGCCGCTAGCAGCAGCCCGCAGGTACGGGCTATATACGACGACATCTACAGGTGGGTAAGCGGGACCTACGTGCCCCCGACCGGAACAGAAACGGGGGAGGGTGCTGCGGATATTGTCAGTGTGCTGGTTACAACGGATAACAACAGTCTATCCACGAAATAGTAATTAAAGAAAACCTACTTTATTAGATGGCGCAATAAACTGCACGTTTGTTATTAACCGGAACTAAAAAGTATACTAAATTTTTATCAAAGTCCAGCTTTAACTGGACGAGTTCACTGTTGCCATTAATTGAAAAACAGGGAGTGCTCTGCACTCCCTGTAGCCATCTTTAGCTAGATGCGATGTCGATATTTTCATTGATTAACCAATATAACGGCGTGCGCCTAAATACCTCGATTGGTAATATGCTTCAGAAAGAGAAGTTATTGTAACTTCGCCCGCGCCGGAGCTGGCGTGTATAAATTGATCATCTCCGATAAATATGCCAACGTGTGACGGTCCTGGTTCATATGTAGTGAAAAACACTAAATCCCCTGGTTGGAGCTTGCTGACCTGGCTACCTGCATAAAACTGCTCGTTGGCCATACGCGGCAAGTCAATATTAAAGTGGTTAAACACATAATAAGTGAACCCTGAACAATCAAAACCTGATGGTCCTTGACCGGCCCAGACATACGGCACTCCCAGGTGTTGTTTGGCAAATGCTACAATCACCTGAGCATCCCGGTCTAAGGCTTGTCCTCTATTAGCGAGAGCCACTTGAGGATTAGCGCTTTGCAGCGCCAGCAGTGTCTTATCGCCTGCGATGCCGTCCACAGTAAGCTTGTTGTCATACTGAAAGTTAGTAACAGCGCTGCGGGTGCCGGAGCCGAAGGAACCGTCCGGCGTGCCCTGATAGTAGCCTAACTCACTCAATTTTTGTTGGAGTATTAGCACTCTGTCACCGGACACGCCCACCTTTAGCACAGATGTTTCTCCAGCGGTAGAATTACTCCCACTGGTAACTTCTGAACCCAGAAGGCCTAGTGCCCCCAATGTCCCCGCACCAGCGATGCCGTCTACAGTAAGGTTGTTGGCAGACTGATAACTGGCTACAGCACTATGGGTAGCTGGTCCGAAGGAACCGTCCGGGGTACCCTGATAGTACCCAAGATCACGCAGTTGCTGTTGGAGTTTAAGCACTCTGTCACCGGACACGCCCACCTTTAGCACAGACGTTTCTCCAGCGGAAGAATTACTCCCACTGGAAACTTCTGAACCCAGAAGGCCTAGTGCCCCCAATGTCCCCGCACCAGCGATGCCGTCCACAGTAAATTCGTTGGCTGACTGATAACCGGTTACAGCACTATGAGTGCCGGGGCCGAAGGAACCGTCCGGAACGCCCTGATAGTAGCCCAAATCACGCAATTTTTGTTGGAGTCGTAGCACGCTGTCCCCGGACATGCCTTCCTTTAACGCGATTTGTTCAGCAAAACCGACAGAGCTTTGGAAGAAGAAAATCATTGACGTTACCAGGCAAAAAGTTAGAACTCGTAAAATACTTTTCAAAAATTCACCTCGCTTTTGTAAAATAATAGATATTACTGAGTAGCCTGTATCTAACAAATCTCTAATTTCGCCTCTTAGCGCATTTATTCCTTCTAATAAACAAAATTCCATTATTAAAATAATCCCCAATGTACTTTTCCACACCAAAATGTAGGTGCAAATGCAGTATATACAGGTCCAACGATTCACGACCAAAAAAGGGAGTGCTTTTCAGCACTCCCTGTAGTCATAGACCCTTTTGCTCTTCTTTTCGCTTCGCGGCAGGGAGCCGTGCGGTACGGCTTCCACATCTGTGAGGATCCCGATGCGGGTTTTTATATTTTTCTTTAACTCGCCGGCCACCTTGTCAAGTGGTTGGCCCTCCAGCGCTTCAGCCTTGATCAGGATGGAGTCCTTGCCATCAGAGCGTTTCACTATGATCTGGTACTCGCTGCCGGCTCCTTCGGTGATCTTCAGCACGTGATCAATCTGGCCGGGGTAGATGTTGACACCTTTGATTTTAACCATATCGTCGGTGCGGCCGAGGACCCGGGCGTGCATTGGGTAGGGGCTGCCGCAGGCGCACTGCTCGGTCAGAAGGCGGGTAATGTCGTGGGTACGGTAGCGCAAGAGGGGCATACCCTCCTTGGTCAGGGTGGTAACTACCAGCTCACCCTCCTCACCAGGGGCAAGCTGCGTTCCGGTGACCGGGTCGACAATTTCAAAGAGCAGGTGATCGCTCCAGTAGTGCAGACCTGCGTGTTCGGGGCAGTCGATGGAGATGCTGGGCCCGTAAATTTCGGTAAGGCCGTAGATATCAAACGAATCGATGCCTAAAAGTGCTTCGATCCTGGCGCGCATTTTGTCACCCCAGCGCTCCGAACCTATGATACCGAGGCGTAGCTTAATCTTATTCTTAAGTCCCCGCCTGTTGATTTCTTCTGCCAGGAGCAGGGCGTAAGAGGAAGTTGCGGTTAGTACAGTGCTTTGCAAATCGACCATAAACTCGATCTGTTTTTCCGTGTTACCTGGCCCCATGGGAATGGCCATCGCGCCCAGTCGTTCCACCCCGGCCTGGAAGCCGATCCCTGCTGTCCACAACCCGTAGCCGGGTGTGACCTGGACACGGTCCCGGTTGGTTACTCCGGCGGTGGCCATGCAGCGGGCCATCATCTCAGCCCAGGTTGCTACGTCATTGGCAGTGTAAGGTACGATGATCGGCTTGCCGGTGGTGCCTGATGAGGAGTGGATACGGACCACCTTTTCATCTGGTACAGCTTGCAGCCCCAGCGGGTAGCCCTGGCGCAGCTCTTCCTTGGAGGTGAAGGGCAACCGGGCCAGATCGGCTATGCTTTTTACGCCCAGCGGGTTTATTCCGGCCTCATCTAATTTTTTGCGGTAAAAAGGTGAATTTTTGTAGATACGTGGCATGAACTCCCGCAGCTGGGCCTCCTGGCCGCTAATGATTTCCTCCAGGTCGAAGCGCTTCTTGGGTTTTATTTGTACAACTGACATTATGCCACCTCCATGGACTGGCGCCCGACTTCAAAGGCGCGCTTGTTGGTATTCTGAAGCTTTTCGGGGATATAGCTCAGCACGGCCTGCAGCAGTTGTTCTGGTTCAAAAGGAAGGCCTGGCAGGGTGGACAGGGCTCCCAGGATAATGACGTTGCCGGTTTTAGGGTGACCGGCTTTTTTAGCCAGTTCCTCCAGGTCAAGCAAAACTACCCGACCGGGTTGTTCACGTAGGTACTGCTGCATGGCTTTCTGGTCGTAGCTGGATATGCCTAACTGCACCGAAACCGGTACAATAGCAGATGCACTGGCGATAATGGCGCCGCCCGGTTTTAGCTTAGGCACAGCTCTAACGGTTTCTGCCAGTTCAAAGCCGAGCAAGATGTCGGCCTCGTGATCTGGGATGGTGGCTCCGTAGAGCTTTTCGCCTAGCCGTACCTGGCTGGTGACTGAGCCTTCCCGCTGGGCCATGCCGATTACTTCAGAGGTGCGCACGTCCAGTCCAAGGCCCATGCCTGCGCTGGCCAGCACCCGGGAGGCCAGCACGGAACCCTGACCGCCGACGCCGCTGATAACAATATCGAGCTTCATAACTAAACCTCCTCGATGGCCCCAACGGGGCAGACCTGGTTGCAGAAGCCGCAACCAAAGCAGTTCTCCAGAATTTCCGGCTGACCTGCCGGTTTACCGATGGCTGGGCAACCCAGTTCATCAATGCAGGCTCCGCATTCAGTGCAGAGATCAGGGTTAATCCTGCGGTGACGACCTTTATTTATCTGTGCAACACACTCACGCTGCATAATTACTACTGCTGGCCCAGCAAAAGCTAGGGCGTCTTTAGCCACCTGCAAGGCTGCCTTTAGATCAAAGGGATCAGCCACCCGCACAAACTCCACACCACAGGCCTCAACCATCCTCGCTATGTTGATCGACTGGTCAGTTGGACCCATTGCAGTGCGGTTAAGTCCGGGGTGGGGCTGGTGTCCGGTCATGGCCGTGGTACTGTTGTCCAGAATGACCAGGGTTATGTTAGCGCCGTTGTGTACCGCGTTGATCAGGCCAGGTATCCCGGAGTGGAAGAAAGTAGAGTCCCCCAGGAAGGCCACCTGTTGGCGGTGCGGTTCCACGCGGCTCAAGCCTGCCGCAATACTGACGCTAGCGCCCATGCACAGGCAGGTGTCTGTGGTGTTCAAAGGAGGCATGGCGCCTAAAGTGTAGCAACCTATATCACCGGCAAATAACGTGTCTTTACCACGCGCTGCTTCCTTAAGGATATAGAAGGAGGCCCGGTGCGAACAGCCCGCGCAGAGGACGGGTGTGCGCAGCGGCAGTTCCGGCGGGACAGCCGCTTCAATAGAATGCGGTTGCCGGCCACAGAAATTTTCCAGGATGGCTCTGACTTTATTGACGTTGAGTTCGCCTTCACGTGCTACCAGGCGGTCGTATTTGCCGGAAATCTGAGCGGTAGAACGAGTTTTCCAGGCCAGGGCGATGACCTGGTCTTCCACTACCGGTTCCTGTTCTTCGACTACCAGTATTTTTTTAGCATGCTGTAAAAGCTGCAGGACCGGACCGGCGGGTAGGGGATAGGGAGTGCCGATTTTTAGGACGGAAGCTTCCAGCCCTGTCAGTTGCAGCGCCTCCATCACGTAGTTATAGCTAACGCCGCAGGCAATAATCCCCACGTCAGATTGTTCATTAATGGTTAACTGGTTGAAAGGGGAGTTCTCGAAGCTCTCCCGCGCGACTTCCTGCTGACCGTTGAGCCAGACGTGTTTACGGGCGGATAGGTTCGGAAAGATCACCCAGTTGGGACTTCTTTGAAAACCGGAAACAGGCTGGGGCACTGCGGTGGTATCCTGTATCTCCACGTCCTGGCAGGCGTGGCAGGTCCGTGTGGTTGGCCTCAGGATTACCGGCAGTAGCAGTTTTTCTGAGAGTTCAAAGGCGTACCTAGTCATTTCTTTGGCTTCACGTGGTGTAGCCGGGTCGAGGACCGGCAGCTTGGCAAACCGGGCAAACAGGCGAGTGTCCTGTTCGGTCTGAGAGCTGTGTGGCCCGGGATCATCTGCCACCACCAAGACCAGTCCACCTTTAACACCGATATAGGCCAGGCTCATCAGCGGGTCGGAGGCCACGTTCAGCCCGACTTGTTTCATGGCCGCCAGCGCCCGCGCTCCGGCGTAGGCGGCGCCGGCAGCGACTTCCAGGGCTACTTTTTCGTTAACCGACCACTCGGCGTAAAAACCTTTTTCCAGGGCCAAGCCAGCCAGGGTGGACAGAATTTCCGAGGAGGGTGTGCCCGGATAGGCACTAGCTACCTGAACTCCCGCCTCTACCGCGCCGTAGGCGATTGCTTCATTGCCCATGAGGAGTTTTAGTGTCAAGATTGTTCCCCCTAAGTTGATGGTCTTGGGTTGCTATGTTTGGCAAAATCTGCATGAGTTGAAACATTAAGTTCTGTATGTGATGGATGTAATCTTGAAAACCGCAAACTTTTATATGGTTCGACACCTGCCGAAGGATTCCTCTGTATAGCGAATACCTTAAAATAAGTAAAACCGGGCAGCGTGGCCCGGTCTTTGGACAAATAAAAAACACCCTCGTCTCCACTCGTCCTGGCTCAGCTCATGCTCAACTCACCTCAATTATGTAATTGTCGATTCTAGCTCTGCTACGCGTGGAAGGCTCCCCTTCCACCTAGCTAAATGTTATCATAGGACCGTCATATTGTCACTAAAAAATCTAATAGGCCAGCAAAAAACTCATCATCCCGGCAGACTTAACTGTCCCATGGAAGGAACAAAGATCACATATTGGCATAAGATGGTTATAAAGGTATTGAAAGGGTGAGTCCATTATGCCAGATACGGTATATCCGAATGAAATGAATATTTCTGCAAACTGTGGAGAGGCTTTGGAGTCTATGTATCCGGATATTTATCATTGTGTGCATCCGATGGTAAGAAGCATGTGTGAGATGTACGATGTTCCTACAAATACTCATATGTGCCCGTCCCCAAGTAGAGCAGTTGTCGAACAAATGGCTGACCAAATATATAATAACGTAGTAATAAACTTCGGAATTAGAGATGATGTTCAACCTATGCCTCGCCAATTTTTCGGGCCAGGTTTTGGAGGACCTGGGTTTGTCGGACCAGGATTTGGTGGACCTTTTGTTGGAAGAATATTTTTAAGGGATTTGATTTCTATATTGTTGATCAGGGAATTATTGTTCAGGAGAGGGAGATTTTTTTAATAAAGAATCATGGTACCTGGTACCTATTCTTATATAATAGTGGCCGGCTCGGTGATGGTCAAAAGGCACTTGGCTGCATCGATTTCCGCTTTCACCCCTAACGGCAGGGTGGCTTTGTTGACACCATGTCCGGTAGCGAGCCCGTAATAACAAGGCACAGCGGGCTCCTTCATGGCGTCCTTGATGACTTCCAACAGGGAAAAGGAACTCGCCTCCTCCTCGGCCTCACACCCCACAAACTCACCGAAAACAACCCCCGCGACAGATCTAAATTTGCCGGCCAAACGCAATTGTTGAAGCAGCCGGTCAACACGGTAGGGCTGTTCGTCTACATCTTCCAGGAAAAGGATCGTCCCGCGGGTATCAATCTCGTAAGGAGTACCCAGGGTGGCTGCAATGAGGGTGAGATTCCCGCCCAGAAGGCGACCGCTGGCTCGGCCCGGCCTGATCACCTCGCTCTTGATGTCCGGGGCCGGAGGGATGGTGTGCAGCGCAAAGGGACTGGTAAGGGCTTTGTGAAAATGCTTAAGTGTATATTCCCCCGCTTCCCGGCCAAAATCTGATACCAGCATGGGACCGGAGAAAGTCACCAGCCCGGTACGCTTCCAGATAGCGAGCTGGAGAGCGGTAATGTCGCTGTAACCCACCAGGATTTTAGGATTGTGCCGGATGATGCGATAATCTATTTGAGAGAGCAGTCTCATGCAACCGTACCCTCCCCGCAAGCTGAGCAGTCCGTCTATGTTGGGGTTGAGGAACATATAGTTCAGGTCGGACACTCTTTCTGCGTCTGTTCCGGCTAGGTACCGGTTTTTCTTCAAGGCGTGCGGGGCCACCACAACCTGGAAGCCAAGCTCTTCCAGTAAACTTTTTCCAAGTCCCACTTCCAGGGGGTCGTAGGCGGGGCTTGCCGGGGCGATGATGCCCAGGGTAGAGCCGGGCGCCAGCGCATAAGGTTTTATCACGTGCGTTTTTCTCACCACGGTTTTTAATGACTTTGATGCCTGTTCTAATATATGTTCCGACAGCGGAAACGATCAGTGTGGTTTGCTAATAACCATGAATTACCAGAGCCAGCATTTCTCTGAGATGTGCAAATATAATCCACAGCTCTCAAATTATTAGATAGCCGGTGATTTTTTTTTTAATCACCGGTCTTTTTGGTATAATGGTATATAAATTGGATTGATTTGCAAAATAATGGGTAACCAGTAAATATAGCCCATTATGTTCTTGGAGGGAGAGCAATGCTTCAGAGGGTAAGAGCCCACCTAATTATAACCGGCGTGGTTCAAGGAGTATATTACAGGGTCACGGCGAGGCAAGAGGCCCGTGCTCTCGGTATCAACGGTTGGGTTAAAAACCGTCCGGACGGGGCCGTGGAAGCGGTAATTGAAGGGAATAGGGAAAAGGTTGTGAAATTCATTGACTGGAGCCGGCAAGGTCCCTCAGCGTCACAAGTCAGTGGCGTACAAGTAGAGTGGGGGGATTTTAAAGGTGAATATCAGGGTTTCAGTATCGTTGGCTAGGAGGCTTACCATTTATATTCGCACCCACATAAGGGTTTAATAAAGGAGATAAACATGCTTGATATTCGTAAAATTTATGTGCCAACACCTTACCAGGTTGGTCCGGTCAACTGCTACCTGATCATGAACCGGCCTTTTACCCTGGTTGACCCGGGGCCTGAATCTGCAGAGGGGCGCGAAGGCCTGTTGGCCGGTCTCTCAGACGCAGGTGTTCGCCCTGACGAGATTGAACGGGTAATCATTACCCACTGGCACGCCGACCATTGCGGCTTGGCCAGCTGGCTTAGCGAGCAGTGGGGGGTGCAAGTTTATGTGCACAGGCTGGAAAAGCCAAAGCTCACGCCTGGCTATGACAAACACGCGGAAAGGCTGCCCTTCCTGCTTGAGGCCGGCGTGCCCTCAAGTGATCTGGAGGAAATGCTCAACGACAGGGACCCGCTGCCCAATCCGTTACTGCCCTTAACTAGGGTCAACCTGCTTGAGGGTGGAGAGACCCTGGCCTTTACCGGTGGCGCACTCCAGGTTATGCATATGCCCGGCCACTCAACAGGACATATCTGTCTCTATGACGCTGAAAGTAAAATATTTCTAGCAGGGGACTTCATCCTCGCGCACATTACCCCGAATCCCTTCATAGCGGCCCGGCCGGAAGATCCTAATCAAAGAGTCCAGACCCTGGCTCAATATTTGACTGGGTTGAATATAATGAAAGATATGGATATAAGTCTTATTTTAACCGGACATGGGGAGAATATTAGCGATTGCCCTGCGGTTATTGCAAAGGTTTTAGACCATCGGTATAAGCGTATGGATGTTTTCTCCGGCATCCTGGAGGGAGCTGTCCTGAGTACCTACCAGGTGATGAGGATCATGTACCCCGGGATCAGAGGGTTTGATATTTTGCTGGGAATTTCAGAGGTTTTAGCTTATATGGATTACCTTGAAGCACGTGGCAAGGTGAGCCATGAAGTGCAGGACGGGGTCTCCTTGTACCGCCTTTCCTCATCAAAATAATTTAAAGGAAGTATACGCATGAACCTGAGGATGTCCGCTGCCATTGTGGCTGGGAGGGTCGCCTCCTGGCTGAGTAAGAGGCAAGGCCATAAAGGATCTTCACTGCCCGGTATGGTTGCGCTCAAAATATATTCCGGCACGCTGCGTGATTTGGCCGCCCAGGTCCGCAAGAAGATTATCGTTGTCAGCGGGACCAATGGGAAAACTACCACCTCCAACATGATTTTCGGGATATTGCGTGATGCCGGCTATCAGAACATTGCCAACCTGGAGGGGGCGAACATGGTCTCCGGGGTTACTACCAGCTTTGTCAAGAGAGCCGGGCTTAGTGGCAAAATCGACTGCGACTATGCGGTGCTGGAAGTGGATGAAGCCACCATGCCTATTGTTTTAAAAGAACTAACTCCAGGGGTCGTGGTTCTGACCAATTTTTTCCGTGACCAGTTGGATCGTTACTGGGAACTTGACAAAGTCATCGGCGTCATCCGCAAATCCCTAAAAAATAATGACAGAAATACCACCCTGATCCTAAACGCAGACGACCCGCTGGTTGCCCAGTTTGAGAAAAACGCCGGTTTGCCTGTGGTGTTTTACGGATTGTCCGGCAGCGAGCGCTCGGCAAGTACCAGCACTCAGACCAGGGAGGCACAGTACTGTCCTTTCTGTGGTTCACCACTGGGCTATGAATTTTACCATTATGGGCAGCTAGGCCGGTACCGCTGTAGCGGCTGCGATTTTGCCCGCCCAGTAGCCAGGGTTGAGGCTGGGGAGCCGCGCATAAGGGACGGTGTTGCCAACTGCCGCCTGTATTTTGACCAGCAGGAGGCCGAGTTGACCATGCAGGTACAGGGCCTTTATAACCTTTATAATGCTATGGCGGCCTTTGCCGTGGGCCTGCATTTCGGGGTAGACGTCCCGTTGATGCTGGAAAGCCTGCGCAAGTACCGTCCGGTGCTTGGCCGGTTGGAGAGGTTTAGCTATCAAGGCAGGAGTGCCTTTTTGAGTCTGGTCAAAAACCCCACCGGTTTTAACGAGGGCCTTGCAGATTTGCGCAGTATGAAGGGAACAAAAAGCCTCTTTTTTGCCATTAACGACAATGATGCGGACGGAAGGGATATTTCCTGGCTGTGGGATGTTGATTTTGAGGTTTTGAACAAGGACCACAACGACTTGGCGGGCTTTATCTGTTCCGGTAGCAGGGGAGAAGAGATCGCCCTGCGCCTGAAATATGCCGGCATACCTATGGATAGAATTGTTGTCTGCAAGGATATGGAGCGGGGCATTAGAAGTGTGCTGGACAGTCGCTCAGATATGGTCTACCTCTTTTCAACTTACACAGCCCTGTGGCCTGTCCACAAAATACTAAACAGCCTGGTCGACAAGGAGGGTGCTTATGCTGCAGGTGGGCCATTTATATCCTGAATTATTAAACCTTTACGGGGATCGGGGCAATATCATCACCTTTGTGCAGCGCTGCCGCTGGCGCAATATACCCGTTTCAGTGCGGGCCATTAACCTGGGGGAACCAGTTAATTTCAAAGATTACGATTTTGTCTTACTGGGCGGTGGATCGGACCGGGAACAAAACCTCATCGCGGCTGATTTACTTAAACACAGGGACGAATTTGCGGCGGCAATCGAGGACGGCCTGGTGGTACTGGCCATATGCGGAGGTTACCAACTGCTGGGGAAGTACTACCTTACACTTGATCACGAAAATATACCAGGTCTGGACATACTGGATTTTTACACCCGCGCCGGGGACAAACGTCTGGTCGGCAATGTAGCGGTCGAGGTGAATATGGGCGGGAAGAAGTTCAGTATAGCCGGCTTTGAAAACCACTCCGGCCAGACCTACCTGGGGAATATCCAGCCACTTGGCAGGATCCTGGCCGGGGGGGGCAACAACGGTGTGGACGGGCTTGAGGGCGCCCGCTATAAAAATGTATTCTGTTCCTACCTGCATGGCCCGCTGTTGCCCAAGAACGCCAGGTTGACCGATCAATTGATTACTCTGGCCCTGGCCAGGCGAGGCATAAAGCCAGAACTAATGCCCCTGGACGATCGCTTCGAAAACAGTGCCTGCCAGGTTATGCTGGATAAGCTTCGAGTGAGTAAAGGCTAGCAATTTTGCTTTTATATTTCCTGTTTAGGTCTTTTATTTCAGTGTCCATTACTGTACCTATTATTTAAAATGTAGTATAGTGAATAAAGAATCCTGTATACAATAACAGGGAGGTAGTGGACAGTGCAATACATCGTAACCTGGTCGGAGGGTGACGAAGTCTGTTACCGTTTTGTAGATGAAGAAGAGATCAGCAGTTTGTTTGAAGAGGATAAGAAATATATTGTGGCCGAGCTGCCTCATTAATTGTCAAGAAGTTTAATATTTCGTTTTAGCTTATGACACAAGGCTTGTCATAAACCTCAGATTGTATCGTGTCTTAGGGCTGGATTAATCCGGCCTTTTTGTGTATATTAAAATAACATGAGATTGTCCAAGTTTATTGTCATGCTGGACTCGATCATCACATAAATATTAAGGGGGTTTATAGTATGAGACAATCAAGCCAGAAAATAATCAGGGCTGTTGTCATCCTGGCAACGCTGCTCTTAACACTGTCATTGCTAAGCGCTTGCACTCTTGACAGCAAGGGGTCCGGGCAGGTTGCGCCGGGCGGTGCGCCTGAGGAAGCTAGTCCATCTGCAGAAACACCCTTGAATCTGGCCGTGTATTACGTCAAAATTACCGATAATGACGCCTATCTGGTTCGCGAGGTACACCAGGTCCCTTACACCCGCGAGGTAGCCAAAGCTGCCCTGGAAGAAATTATCAAAGGCAGCCCGGTAACCACTGGCGCATCAAGGGTGCTCCCGCCAGAAACTATAGTTAGGGGCATCTCTGTAAAGGATGGAAATGCCAGTGTTGACTTTTCAAGTGAGGTTCTCAAGGCCAACGTGGGGGCTGCGGGGGAAGCTCTGGGCATCCAGAGCATCGTAAATACCTTGACCGAATTCCCTGAGATTAAGCAGGTTTCTTTTTGGGTGGACGGGAAGCTGGATGAACGAACAAAGGACTGGTGGGGTCACGTCGGGCTCTATAACCAGCCGTTTAAGAGAGATGTATCTGCGGTTTATGAACCGGTCATTTGGGTAACCTCTCCTAAACCCAGTCAGAAGATAACATCCCCTTTGCAAATCCACGGCAGCGCCAGGGTTTTTGAGGCTACGGTGAATGCGAGAATTATAGATAATTCAGGTAAAGAACTGGCCCAGGGGTATGCTACTGCCAGCGAGGGCGCTCCTGGCCGCGGGGACTTCGAGTTTTCGTTGCCGTTTACACCCACCACAGCTGGTAGCGGCAAGGTGGAGGTCTTCTGGGCCAGCCCGAAAGATGGGGAGGAGCTTGATAAGGTGGTCGTGCCGGTCACCTGGTAGTGACTGAACCGCTGATGTTGCCCGGCAGAGGCGGATGGCTGAAAATGCATACTGGGGATTGTCAAAGAGGAGACATATGTCTCCTCAACTGCCTCACCTGTCTCAATATATTGTTCGAAAAGGCTTGACTTGCGGGCTTGGGGTTATCCGGAGCGAGCGGAGCACCTGGGTGCGTTCCTTAGCGCGTGCGTTGCATGCAGAAAAGCTTAAATAGCGCGTAGCTACCGGATGGCTGTATGTAGCTGCGGTCGGCATAACGCTCTTGTTGCACAAATGGAGAATTGCGAAGCGAGCGGAGGATAACCCCAAGCCCACTACCCCAAAGGCTTTTCGAGAACCAGTTAACAATGACCTTTACCATTGCGATACACTCGCATTTAGGTTGGGCTGCAAAACTATTTTCATATTAATTCACACTCCACATTTAGCCAGTAATGCATGTAAGGATTATATCTAAGCAAGCTTTATATCGTGACCGAAGGCCGCAAAATTATTGTGGCCTTTTTTGTTTGCCCTTAATAGTTTAGTAGTATGTAACTGACGTGGCATATGTTGCCTTGCTTTGCTGGTCTGTACACCCCATACAAATAAAAGACAAAAAATGTCTCCTGTTGGCGCTAAGACTTGTACCAACATTCTTCTTTTTAACTGGTTTGCATATAATGTAGCATTATTAACCTGTCTGACTGTATCCAGAAATTCTAAATTTAATATGGAAGGAGTGAAGACGATGGACTTCCTGCGGCGTTTGGAAGAATACCGCTCCTTAGAAAAACAGATTACCTGGGAGGGAACGTTCCAGGATTATATTGCCATCCTAAGAGAAAAGCCTTATGTGTCACAGCTTGCCCATGCCAGGCTATATTCAATGATCAAGGATGCCGGGGTGGAGGAAACAGAGGGTGTAAAACACTATACTTTCTTTTCCTCGGAACTATTTGGTCTTGACAAAACCCTGGAAAAACTGGTGGAAGAGTATTTACACCCGGCTGCACGGCGTCTGGATGTGCGCAAACGGATCCTGCTATTGATGGGACCTGTCAGTGGAGGAAAATCAACCCTGGTGGCCATGCTCAAGCGGGGCTTGGAGAAATACAGCCGTGAGGAACGCGGGAGTCTTTACGCGATTAAAGGCTGCCCCATGCACGAGGAGCCGTTGCACTTGATCCCCAAAGAGCTGAGGGGAGATTTTCAGGAGGCCTACGGAGTTTATATTGAAGGAGAACTATGCCCCTCCTGCCGGATGATGGTTGAGCAAGAATATAATGGTAGGATTGAGAAAATACCGGTTGAGAGAATCTTTCTGTCCGAGGACAACCGGGTGGGTATCGGGACTTTTACACCTTCCGACCCCAAATCCCAGGATATCGCCGACCTTACCGGGAGCGTGGATTTTTCCACCATTGCCGAGTACGGTTCAGAATCGGATCCTCGCGCCTACCGCTTTGACGGGGAACTGAACATTGCCAACAGGGGTCTGATGGAGTTCCAGGAAATGCTCAAATGTGATGAGAAATTTCTATGGAACCTGCTCAGCCTCTCTCAGGAGGGCAACTTTAAGGCCGGCCGCTTTGCGCTTATTTACGCGGACGAACTGGTTGTGGCTCACACCAACGAAAATGAATATAAGACCTTCATTAGCAACAAAAAGAACGAGGCCCTCCAGTCCCGTATTATCGTCCTGAAAATACCATATAATTTGAGGGTAAGAGACGAAATAAAAATTTACGAGAAGCTGATCGGTCAAAGTGACCTGCGCAGCATCCATATCGCTCCCCACGCCTTGCGGGTGGCTAGTATCTTCTCGGTTATGACCAGGCTTAAGGAGTCCAAAAAGCAGGGTATGGATCTGACCAAAAAGATGAAGCTGTATGATGGTGAGGATGTTGAGGGCTTTAAACAAAAAGACCTCCATGAGCTCCAAATAGAGGCCATTGACGAGGGTATGAGCGGTGTCGACCCCCGTTATGTGATCAACCGCCTCTCCTCAGCTCTGATTCGTACCTCTACCCAGTGCATTAACCCGCTTGACGTATTGCGGGCGCTGAAGGAAGGGCTTGACCAGCACCCATCCATTACCAAAGAGGAAAAAGAACGGTTGCTCAATTTCATATCGGTGGCACGCAAAGAGTATGATGAAATGGCCAAGAAGGAAGTCCAGAGAGCATTTGTCTATGCTTACGAGGAATCGGCCAAAGTGTTGTTTAACAACTATCTCGATAACGTCGAAGCTTACTGCAACGGTGTCAAAATCAAGGACCCCATGACCGACGAAGAAATGGACCCGGACGAAAAACTTATGCGCTCCATCGAGGAGCAAATCGGTATTTCCGAAAGTGCCAAGAAGTCATTCCGTGAGGAAATCCTGATCAGACTCTCCAGCTATGCTCGCAAGAACAGGCGTTTTAATTACAGCTCGCATGAACGCCTGCGGGAAGCCCTTGAGAAAAAACTGTTCGCCGACTTAAAGGATGTAGTCAAAATTACGACTTCCACCAAGACACCCGACGCCGGGCAGTTGAAGCGGGTCAATGAGGTTAGCGCCAGGTTGATGGCTGAGCACGGGTACTGCCCGACCTGTGCCAATGAATTGTTGAGATATGTCGGCAGCCTGTTGAACCGTTAGGGAGGAAGCGTCATGGCCAAAACCAACTTCGTCATCACCCGGGAGGACTGGTCGCTTCACCGCAAGGGGGAGATTGACCGCCAGCGTCACCGGGAGAAGGTACGGGAAGCTATAAAAAAGAACCTGGCCGATATTGTTAGTGAAGAAAGTATTATCATGCATGATGGGCGCAAGGTGGTTAAAGTACCGATACGCTCACTGGATGAATTTCACTTTCGCTATGATTTCGGCAAGCAGCAGCACGGCGGCCAGGGGGACGGGAACAGCAAGCAAGGGGATGTCATTTATTCCGATCCCCAGCAGAAACAGGGTAAAGGAAAGGGAGCCGGCGAAGAGCCGGGCGTTGATTACTACGAGGCTGACATTACCGTCGATGAACTGGCCGAAATGATTTTCGAGGACCTGGGGCTGCCAAACCTGGAGCAGAAGAAAAAACCGGAAATTGCCTCGGAAGCGGCCGAGTTCAAGGACGTCCGCAAAAAAGGTATTGCCAGCAACATCGATCGTAAGCGGACGATTATGGAGGTCATCAAGCGCAACGCTTTGCAAGGAAACCCCGGCCTGCATGGCATCACGCCAGAGGACCTGCGCTATAAGACCTGGGAAACAACCTACAAATTTGAATCCAGCGCCGTAGTCCTGGCTATGATGGATACCTCGGGGTCGATGGGGCCCTTTGAGAAGTACATCGCCCGCAGTTTTTTCTTCTGGATGGTTCGTTTCCTGCGCACCAAGTACAACAACGTCCAGATTGTTTTCCTGGCCCACCACACCGAAGCCAAGGAAACAACTGAAGAGGAATTCTTCACCAAGGGAGCCAGTGGCGGTACCCGCTGCTCTTCCGTGTATAAGCTGGCCCTGGAGGTTATTGAAAAGCGCTATAGCCCACAGGACTACAACATTTACGGCTTTCATTTTTCAGACGGCGATAACCTGTCGTCAGATAATGAGAACTGCGTGAAACAGATCAACGCGCTGTTGGAGGTCTGCAATATGGTGGGCTACGGCGAAATTGAGGGGCCGTATTACTACACTAGCACTCTGCGCAACACGTTCAAAAAGATCCAGAATCCCAAATTCACCTGCGTCACCATCCGTGACAAAAGTGGGGTCTATCCAGCCCTAAAAAAATTCTTTAGTCAGACACAGGAGAAAAAGTAAGCACCTTTTAATGGCCTGTAGGGATGTGACTCATGTAGCACATTGCGCCTATAGGGTTGCAGAATACTTACACCCTAACCAGCCTCGGGTCTCCCTAAACGGGGACCCTTTTTTATCATCCCTGCATACTGACGGTGTCCCCAGGAAAGTGGCAATAAAAAAAACTTTTAGCATATTGTAAACCAAGGAGTGATGACTGTTGAATCAGCAGAAAGAACTGAGCTTCCTGGAGGAGGCCATGGAAAATATTTCGGCTAAGGCCAGGGAATTCGGCCTTGACTTTTATGACATTTTCTTTGAAATTTGCCCTGCCGATATTATCTATACTTTTGGCGCTTATGGCATGCCCACCCGCTTCTCCCACTGGACCTTCGGCAAGGCCTACCACAAAATGAAGACCCAGTACGATTATAATCTAGGCCGCATTTATGAGATGGTAATTAACTCCGATCCCTGTTATGCATTTCTCCTGGAGGGGAACAGCCTGCTTCAGAACAAGTTGATCATGGCGCATGTCATAGCTCACTGCGATTTCTTTAAAAATAACATTTATTTCAATAACACCTCCAGAGCAATGGTTGAATCTATGGCTGCCGCCGCCAACCGCTTCCGGGAATACGAGTTCAAGTATGGCAGAGCCAAAGTCGAGTCTTTTATCGACGCGGCTATCGCGCTACAGGAACATGTGGAGCCAAGGCGACTGGTTAAGAAAAGCCCAAAAAAGGCCGAGGCGCCAAAGTATGAATGCCGGCATAGAAAAAAGGAAACGCCTTATGATGATCTCTGGTCCCTGGATGAGCAAGGATTATTTGAATGCAATACTTGCGCTTATCCCAGGAAGTTCCCACCCGAGCCGGATAAGGATCTGATGCTTTTCATAACGCAGAACAGTGTGGAGCTGGAGGACTGGCAGCAGGACATCATGTCCGTAATCCGTCAGGAAATGCTATATTTTTGGCCTCAGATGGAGACAAAAATAATGAATGAAGGTTGGGCGTCCTATTGGCACCTCAGGATCATGCGGGAAGTCGAATTGGACGAGGCTGATACAATCGAGTTTGCCAAGATGCATTCAGGCATTATTCAGACCTCCCGTACTCGCCTTAACCCTTACTCACTGGGCTTAAGAATATTCGAAGACATCGAAAAGCGGTGGGAAACCCCCACAGAAGAAGAAAGAGAAAAATACGGACGCCCGGGTGGGGAAGGGAAACAGAAAATTTTTGAGGTAAGGGCAATGGAAAATGATAGTTCATTTCTCCGGAATTACCTCACCAAAGAATTGGTTAACGATATGGACCTGTATTTATTTAAGAAAATGGGTTACGACTGGAAAGTCAGTCAGAAGGAATGGGAAAAGGTCAGGGATGGCCTGGTGTCCAGTCTTACCAATTGCGGCTATCCGCATATTGTGGTGGAGGACGGCGACTTTAATAAGCGGGGTGAACTCTACCTCAAGCACTACTTTGAGGGAGATGAACTTGATGTTTTCTACCTGGAAAAGACCCTCCCTCACGTTTTCACCCTGTGGGGCAAAACCGTTCACTTAGAGACACGTCTGGACAACAAGCAGGTGCTTTTTTCCCATAATGGAGAAAAAGGCTCTAAGAAATTTTTGTAGAGACAACAGACTATACAGATAACAGACTATACAGATAACAGCTTCTATATTTTTAGCCTTAATCTGGTAAGATAGAAGCTTTTAGCTCTCCCATTGAATATACTGTTTCTGGGGAGGGCTTTTTTATGACTGTTGTTATCGTCGGGGGCGGTTGGGCTGGATGTTCCGCCGCTTATGCCGCAGCCGTGGCCGGAGCCGACACGGTAATCATTGAAAAAACCGATATGCTCCTGGGCACCGGCCTGGTAGGTGGTATAATGCGCAACAACGGCCGCCTCACGGCCATGGAAGAAATGAGGGAACTCGGCGCCGGGAATTTCCTTAAGCCGATTGAGCAGTCTGCCACCCACCATAACATTGACTTTCCAGGGCACCGCCATGCCATGCTATACGATGTCACCAGAATAGAGCCATTGATTAAAATGGCGCTTCGAACAGCGGGGGTTAAGTTGAAGCTGCAGAAAAGAATGGCCGCAGTGTCGAGTAGTAATGGATTTATTACCGGGATTAAAACAGGCGACGGGGAGCATATCAAGGGAGATGTCTTTATTGACTGCACGGGTACGGCCGGACCGTCACAGTACTGCACCTTATATGGTTCCGGTTGCGCCATGTGCATCCTGCGCTGTCCTACCTTCGGACCACGTACCAGCCTAACGGCTAAAGCCGGAATAACCGAAATAACAGCCGGGGAGGGTTTTCCCCAGTTTGAGGCCATGAGCGGGTCCTGCAAACTCGAAAAAAAATCGATATCAACTGCCCTGGTGGCAAAGCTGGAGCGAGATGGTGTGCTGGTCATTCCCCTTCCTGAAATCCTCCACGCCAGCAGCAAACTTGACCGCAAAGCTTGCCAACAATATTCCCTGCCCGAGTTTGCGGAAAATTTGGTGTTCCTTGATACCGGCCACGCCAAGTTAATGGCGCCATATTTTCCGCTGGAAATACTCCGCACCCTGAAGGGCTTAGAGGATGCCCGCTATGCGGATCCCTATTCAGGTGGAATGGGTAATTCAGTACGTTTTATGGCTATGGCGCCATGCAATGACAGCCTGGTGGTTTCAGGCGCCTTAAACCTGCTTTGCGCCGGTGAGAAGACCGGCCTTTTGGTAGGGCATACCGAGGCCATTGTGACCGGTTTTCTGGCCGGCCATAATGCGGTAAGGATGTTGGCCGGTAGCGAACTACTCGTACTCCCCCCCGAACTGGCCTGCGGCGATATTATTTCCTTTATGCACAGGGAAATGAAAACCCCTGAAGGGATAAGCAATAAATATACTTTTTCCGGCTCTGTATACTTCCAGAGGATGCAGGAACGAGGGCTCTATACCACCGACATGGCGCAAATCCGAGAGCGGGTTGCCAGAACCGGTCTGGCAGGGGTCTTTAATCGTAGCATTATATGATAAGTATAAATTTCCATATTTTATACTATTTATCCACTCCGACTCATAAAGTATTAGAGGACAAGCATTAGTGGGGGTGTGAAAGTGGTCAACTTTATCTGGCTGGTGATGGTTGTATTCGGCATCGTTGTGGCCGGGATCAACGGAAATATCGAGGTTGTTACGAAGGCGGCCTTTGATGGCGCTAATAATGCGGTAAAAATATCCATCAGCCTGATTGCCATTATCACTTTCTGGCTGGGCATCATGAAGCTGGCCGAAGAGTCTGGACTGGTACGCGCGCTGGCATGGCTGGTACGCCCGGTAATGCGTTTTCTCTTCCCCAGCGTGCCCAGGGAACACCCGGCTATGGGGGCTATTGTGATGAACCTCAGTGCTAATATCCTCGGACTGGGGAACGCTGCCACACCCATGGGACTGATTGCTATGCGGGAACTACAGACACTAAACCACTCCAAAGACACTGCTTCAGACGCCATGTGTACCTTTCTTGCTCTTAACACCTCCTGTGTCACCCTAATCCCAACCACGATTATCGGTATCCGCCTGTTTTACGGCTCCACCGACCCCACCGATATCGTAGGGCCAACCATCATAGCAACCGCCTTCAGCATGGTAGTGGCCATCGTGGTGGACCGGCTGCTACGGCTGCTTTATTCGGGCAAAAGGAGGTAGGGCATGTTTGAGTTTATCGCGGAAATGTCCCGCTGGGCTATCCCGGTGATTCTCCTGATAGTCCCCCTGGTGGCGGTACTTCGTGGGGTCAAGGTCTACGAAACCTTTGTGGAAGGGGCGGAGGCTGGTTTCGCAACCGCTGTAAAGACCATTCCCTATCTGGTGGCCATGCTGGTCGCCATTAGTATTTTCCGGGCTTCCGGGGCAATGGAAGTACTGGTAGCAGCTTTGTCCCCGCTGCTTAGCCTGATCGGCCTGCCGGCGGAGGTCTTGCCCCATGCCATCATGCGGCCCCTCTCCGGTGGAGCTGCTCTGGGTATTGCCTCGGATATTATTAAGACCTACGGTCCGGACAGTTTTCTAGGACGGCTGGTCTCCACCATGCAGGGCAGCTGTGATACTACTTTCTATGTCTTGACTTTGTATTTCGGTTCAGTTGGGATCAAAAAATATCGCTACTCGGTCCTCCTGGGACTGGTAGCAGACCTCACCACCCTGGTTGCCTCAGTTTGTATCGTCAGAACCTTGTTTTGAGAAAATACATAAAATAGAGTACTGTTTACCCGGGGACTAACGCCTTCGGAATTTTTTTGACATCCAATCAATCATTTAATCAATATTGTCATGATCGTGTGCGACTGCTTGATGGTCTTATTTTTTGTTAGCTCTACGTATAAGAAATTGTTCCTAGAAAAACTGCCCATTGTTTTTATTTGACAACAGAGTTTAGTTCTGATTAAATTCACTTAAGGGTTGGTTTTATTATTGGGTATAATAAGTGTCAGAGATAGCACAATCATTAAAATATAGGAGTATGGTCAGGTGGATATATGGAACGACTACAAAAGGTGATGGCCCGCGCCGGGGTTGCTTCCAGGCGGCACTGTGAGACGATGATTGCTGCCGGTATGGTAAAAGTGAACGGCCGGGTCGTAACCGAACCGGGCACCAAGGTTGACCCGGACAAAGATAAAATTCAGGTAGGTGGCGAGGGGTTGCACCTGTCGTCACAAAAATATTACCTAATGATGTACAAGCCCCGCGGGTATATCACAACTATGAGTGATGAAAAAGGCCGCAAACAGGTAACCGACCTACTTAAAGGAATAAACGCCAGGGTTTATCCCGTCGGAAGGCTGGACTACGACAGTGAAGGACTGCTCTTGTTGACCAATGATGGAGAACTTACTTTCGCTCTGACTCATCCCAGCCACCTCGTCCCGAAGACCTACCTGGTGCGGGTGGCCGGAATTCCTACGAAGGAGCAGTTGGAACAGATGGCCGGGGGACTCCAACTGGAGGATGGCCTCACCGCCCCCGCCAAAGTCAGGCTGGCAGGCCAGCATGATGGTAACGCGCTGGTGGAGGTCACCATCCGGGAAGGACGCAACCGCCAGATCAGACGCATGTTTGAACATATCAATTTCCAGGTTTTGCGGTTGAGGCGGAGCAAGATTGGAAACCTCAACCTGGATATAATGAGACCAGGGGAGTACCGCCACCTGAGTGAGTTGGAATTGAGACAACTGAAAGAGCTTGCCGGGTTGAAGCCGGGCTCGGGTAAGTAATGGAAAAAATCTCATGAGCCGTGTTGTAAGCACACAGGTCGCCATAGGCGATTATGTTTTAGTATTTGTCCCTTATATATAGTGGTAAAACATGTAAAATGCACGCAGGATTTTTTGATTCTGGGTTGAATTACCTTTTGCAGGGTAATCCCCTTTTGATAGGAGGGTTTTTTTTGACTATGCCATTGAGTGAGGACAACAGCCTGGTCGACAGGAATGGCGTACTTTTTAAGGTGCGTCTAGATTTCAAGTCAAACGGCAAGCCGGGGCGTCTGCTTTTTGGGGGAAAGCCTTCCGATAAAGCAGCTGAGGAGGCCAGGGAGCAACAGGTTGCGGTTTTCCGGAACATTCCCCTGCAAGGTATTCAAATTATCGACATAGACGTAAGCACGGATGTATACTCGGTTTATGACGAAATAGCCAATACATATGCTGCTTATGCCCCTCTGGTGTTGACTGTTAAGGCTGATAACCTGGAGAATATGATCCGCTTTATAACCAGGGAGGACTTCAGGAAAATTGAAATACTGGATCCTGCGTCTGTAAATCTAAGCCATTCCGACCTGGAGAGGCTCTTGTTCAGAGTGCACGAGGAGATGAAAGAATACAGGTTGCGCCTGGAAAAGAAGTATAACTTAAAATAATTTTTAATGCAGCATGAATCTCCTGTCAATGTATTTTCTTCCAGATGAGGTCATAGACTTTACTGGAAGAAAATTGGCGGGGGGTGTATTGATGAAAACAGGGATGCACAGACCGGGCCGGGATAGGCTGGAACGGGCTCTAATCCGACTGGTGGTTGTTATTGCCGCGATAGTAATGTTGGTACAGACGCTCAGAGTGGGCGACCCTCTGCCGGATGCTGTGCCGGTTACATCGCTTGAGCGGACCCGCCCCTCTCTTTATCCAGCCAGCTTGCTGCAGGAACCTGTGATTACCTTTCAATTAAAAAATTATTCCACACTACCACTGGCCAGGGTATTGGTTAACGGTGAATCCCGTGGGGAGTTCCGTGAGCGTTACGTCACAGTTTTCGTCCGGGAAGGGGACATGCTTGAAGTGGACGGATCTAGATACAGCAGGCCTCTCGATATAGAGGTTTTGGATGTTTCTAAAGAAGTGCTGGTCCCATCCGCAGGCGATCATTTGCGTGTTGAAGGTGGTATAACCTGTCTGGGCCGGGTGCGCCTGGAGAACAGGTAGAGCCCTTGTTATTGCTTTTTAAAAAGCCCTCCAGTATAATATTGCCAGGGGTATAATAATACTGCCTATAACACTCCCTTGCGGGGTGTATTTTAATTTTCTTGGGAGGAGCTGCCGTTTATGGCCCTTTTCGGAAGCCGGAAAGTAGCGCGAGTGGCAATTGAAATGGCGTTAACTGAGAGCAGGGAAGAAGAAAAGTTATTTAAACAGCGCTTTGCAGAGGAAGGGATTAAGACTGCGGCTGTCGACTATGGTGGAGACTTTATTACCTCGGTGAACAAAATAATTGAGCGGGCGGTGGTTGCGGCGAAGCGGGAAGGCGTGATCAAGGAAGTGCACGCCGATGAAGGTGCCATTGCCGGGGCTGCCCACGAAGCCATCACTCAGATTATGACAAAGTCTTTAGGCTTTAACGTCGGGGGAAAAATAGGGATTGCCAGGCAGGGCGACCATATAAGCGTAGCCGTGTTTTTCGGGGTGGGCCTCCTGCATATGGATGATGTAGCCATCGGTTTGGGCCACAGGGCAGTCCAATCTTAATTCGGTCATACTGCTTTTCCCCCTACATTTTATAGCTAACCTGGCATGTTATTTGGCCAGGGGTAGTCTGCTGAAAATGATAATTGACGTTCTTTTGTCCAGCATGTATGTTAGTATTGGCATTAAGTTTAGAGTAGAGTGAAATTGAGAAATTAGTTGAGCTTAGCTGAGATGAGAGTTTGGTAGCTGGAAGTGAAAATCCGCCGACACTCGTTTGAGTGCCGGTTTTTGCTTTTTTTAAGGTGTGATAATGATGAGTTCACCTGTCAGGGGAGAATACCGGTCAGTCAAGTAATTAACGCGGATTTAGACACACCTATCAGTTTCCTTATGAGTGCTCTTTATGCAAATGGGAATAATAATGATTTGATCTGTCTTAACGGATGGTAAGGAGGTGAATATATGATTGTGATTATGAGACATAGGGCAACGGACGATGAGATTGAAGCAGTTGTGCTGCGCCTGGAAAGGATTGGCTTCCAGACGCACCTTTCCCGTGGAGTTGAGCGCACCATTATCGGAGCGATTGGAGATAAAACACCCCTGGGTGACCTTGGTCTGGGGGCGATGCCTTCCGTAGAGAGGGTCGTCCCTATTCTTCAGCCCTACAAGTTGGCCAGCCGGATCTTTCAGGAGGAAGGGACCGTGATTAGGGTCGGTGGTCTGGAAATCGGCGGGGACACCATTCACGTCATAGCCGGTCCCTGTGCTGTGGAAAGCAGGGAACAACTCATGGAGGCGGCAAGCATTGCCCGCAGTTCAGGCGCGACAATACTGAGGGGCGGGGCTTTCAAGCCCAGGACTTCACCGTATTCCTTCCAAGGGTTGGAGGAAGAGGGTCTCAAATTATTGGCTGAAGCCAGAGAGGCCACCGGTCTCTTGATCGTGACCGAGGTAATGGATGCCAGGACGCTCCCTATGGTTGCAGAATATGCCGATATATTGCAGATAGGCGCCCGCAATATGCAGAATTTTTCCCTGCTGCGGGAAGTAGCCAAGGTAGACAAACCCGTTGTGCTAAAGAGGGGACCCTCAGCCACCATCGAAGAATGGTTGATGGCGGCTGAGTACATCATGGCCGGCGGCAACTACAATGTGATTTTGTGCGAGCGCGGGATCCGCAGCTTTGAGGGCTATACGAGGAATACGCTTGACCTGACCGCTGTGCCGGTGGTCAAGCACCTTTCCCACCTCCCGGTAATTGTTGACCCCAGTCACGCCATCGGTAAGTGGCGCTACGTTCCTGCCATGTCTATGGCTGCGATAGCCGCGGGCGCCGACGGACTAATGATAGAAATGCACCCCAACCCGGCTGAAGCTCTGAGTGACGGGGCCCAGTCACTGACCCCCCATAATTTTATTGAACTAATGCCAGAATTAAAGAAGATAGCCGTTGTAGTGGGCAGGAAAATGTCTTAGCACCGCAATTTAACCTCGTGCGGCAAGAATGCTCCCTCTAAGGTGATGGGAGTACGTCACGTAATACCTGAATGTATCAAGGTTTCCCTTTACAGACTTCGAGAATGTATTAAAAAGCATGCAGGTAGAATAATACAGCCTGGAAGGGTATTCCTCTTCAGGCTTTTTGTTTTAGATTGACAAAGGAGAAAAATTATATGTTGTCGAATAGTAAAGATGCATTGCTTTATAAAGTACAGCTGTTTTTTGGAGGGGAGCCATGCATTGCAAACCCAACATAGCCATTGACGGGCCAGCCGGGGCCGGCAAAAGTACAGTTGCCAAACTGGTCGCAAAAAATCTTGGCTATTTATATATAGATACGGGAGCCATGTACCGCGCCGTGACGTTAAAGGCGCTGCGTGACGGGGTAGACTTAAACGACCACGAAAAACTGGGCAGGCTGGCGTCTGCCGTATTAATAAGACTCAAGGTGGGCTCTAATGGAAACCTTACCGTGTTGTTAGACGGGGAGGACGTAACCGAAGAAATTCGATTACCGGCTGTTTCGAACAGTGTCTCACTGGTGGCTAAAGTTCCGGTTGTACGCCGGAAGATGCTTGAGTTGCAGAAGGACATGGCCAGGTTGGGCGGCGTGGTTATGGAAGGCAGGGATATCGGGAAGGCAGTATTGCCCGATGCCCAGGTCAAGATATACCTAACTGCTGCTACTGGGGAAAGGGCCAGACGACGTTGGAAAGAATTGTCTGACAAGGGGATAAGGGTTGACCAGCGTCAAATCGAAGAAGAAATATGCAACCGGGATTTTATTGACACTTCAAGGGAAATGGATCCTCTGGCGCCGGCTGCAGATGCCGTCATTATTGACAGTACTTCTTATACAATAGAAGGGGTAGTTGACTTGATCGTGGCCAGGGTAACGGGTGAAAGGCAAAAACTATGATTTTCAGTTTACTTAAAGCTGGCGCCAGGCTGGTCCTGTTAGTGCTAAGGCGTTGGGAAATCAGGGGAGTGGAGAACCTTCCTGCCACCGGTGGGGTGGTATTAGTGGCCAACCATGTCAGCTACTGGGACCCGGTTGCAATTATCTGTGCCATGAAACGGCAGGTTTTTTTTATGGCCAAGTCCGAGCTCTTTAAGATACCACTGGTCAGCTACGCTGTGCGTTCTTCCGGAGCTATTCCAGTACGCCGGGATGTGACCGATCGGAATGCCGTAAGGACTGCCTTACGTCTGCTCCAGGCAGGCGAAGTAGTGGGAATTTTTCCAGAGGGGACCAGGAGCAAAAGTGAGGAAATGTTGAAGCCGCACTTGGGCTCCGCCATGATTGCGCTTAAGGCGGGGACCCCCGTAGTGCCGGTAGCCGTTAGTGGTACCAGAGGCATGTTTGGCAAAATAACTGTCTATGTGGGTAGTCCCATCCACTTTCAGTCAGTGACAAAGGCAACCAAGGCCGATCTGGAAAGCGTAAGCGACCGGATTATGTCTGAGATTGCCCTATTGCTCGGGAGCTAAGCGGATTTTTCTGAAAATAAATGGTAGTAGGAAGGAAATTCGAGTACCTTATAGAATATTTTCACGATGGATAAAAGGTGAGCTTATGGATGTGAGGGTAGCCGCAAAAGCCGGTTCTTGCTACGGTGTAAAAAGAGCCATTGAGCTGTCCAAGGATACTGTCCGCAACAGGCCTGGCCCGATTTTCTCCCTGGGGCCACTGATTCACAATCCCCAGGTGGTTGCCTACCTGGGCAAATTAGGTGTTCAGGAAATTAAAGATATTGGGGAGATTAAAGAAGGCACGCTTATAATCAGGTCTCATGGGGTGGCTCCAGCCTTGCTGAATGCCGCACAGGAGCTTGGGTTAAACATTGTTGACGCAACCTGCCCCTTTGTCCGCAGGACCCAGGTGGTTGCCCATGACCTGATGACCAAAGACTACCAGGTGGTGATTGTGGGGGATAAAAACCACCCGGAAGTACAGGGAATCCTGGGATGGGCCGATGGTAAAGCGGAGGTCGTGGAGAATCCATGGGAGGCCGGTCTCGTAAAGGCACGGGGAAAGATAGGGGTGTTGGCCCAAACCACCCAATCCGAGGAAAACTTTAACGCTGTTGTGGAGACCCTGGAAAAGAGCGGGTCGGTTGTCCAGGCATTTAAGACCATCTGCAGCGCAACATCTGAGCGCCAAAAAGCTGCCCATGAACTCGCCTGTCAGGTTGATGTGATGCTCGTTGTCGGAGGCGCAAATAGCGCCAACACGAGAAAACTGGCCAGCCTCTGCCGTGCCTGTGGGACGACAACATACCATATTGAGGAGGTAGGCGAACTGGAACCGGCTTGGTTTCAGGGTGTGAAGGCAGCAGGGTTAACAGCGGGTGCGTCTACACCTGACTGGATAATAGAGGAGGTTAAGAATCGAATGAGTGAGATTGAAGAACAAAACGGCAATGAGGAAGGTATGAAGGACGCGGTTGAAGTCAAGGCCATTCGGAGCGGTGAAATTGTTACTGGCACGGTTGTCCACGTTGGCCAGGATGAGGTGATGGTGGATGTTGGAGCTAAGTCGGAAGGCGTTATTCCAATCAGGGAACTGTCCTGCTGTGAAGTTACCTCCATCCAGGATATCGTCAAGGTGGGGGATCAAATAGAAGTATATGTGTTGAAGGCAGAGGACAACGAAGGCAAGCTGATCCTTTCCAAAGAAAAAGCCGATGCTGAAAAAGCCTGGAGCGGCCTGGAGGAAGCCCTTGATTCAGGGCAAACCGTTGAGGGTACGGTGCGGGAAGTAGTGAAGGGTGGCCTGCTGGTGGACATCGGGGTACGAGCTTTTCTACCCGCTTCCCTGGTTGACCGCGGTTATGTGGAAGACCTCTCCAAGTACTTGGGACAGAGCATAGCCTCACGCGTAATCGAGATGAACCGTGCCAGGAAAAAGGTTATCCTGTCCCGCAAAGCGGTTTTGGAAGAGGAGTTCGCTAAGCTGCGCCAGGAACTCCTGACCAACCTTGCGGAAGGTGAGGTTGTCAAAGGTGTAGTACGGCGGTTGACCCAGTTTGGCGCTTTTGTAGATATCGGCGGGGTAGACGGCCTGCTGCACATATCTGAGATGTCCTGGCACCGCATCAACCATCCCTCTGAAGTAGTACAGGTGGGTGACGAAATTGAAGTAATGGTACTAAAAGTAGACCGGGATAACGAAAAAATATCCCTCGGCTTAAAACAGGTCCTGCCTAACCCTTGGGACACAGTTGAAGAAAAATACCCGGTGAGCAGCGTTGTTCCGGCCAAAGTAGTCCGCCTGGCTCCTTTTGGTGCCTTTGTTCAGTTGGAACCCGGTGTAGAAGGTCTGGTCCATATCTCACACCTGGCGGAAAGACATGTGGCCAAGCCGGACGAGGTGGTTACTGAAGGAGAAGAGGTCAACGTCAAGGTGCTTAGCGTAGACCCGGTCGAGAAGAGAATCCGTTTATCCATAAGAGAAGTATACAAGGAAAAACAGGAGCGGGAATACCGGGACTATAACCACAACAAAACCGAAGATACCGGAGATGTGGTTACTATAGGTGATATGGTGGGAGACTTGTTCGACAAGAAGTAATAATTAAGTCTGATGGGTCTGCGTTTAGCATGGGTATCAGTGCTTTAATGAATTTTAGGACTTAATAACATATAAGTTAACTTGTTAATGCGGCGTAAAGCCGCTTTTTTTTGCATATTTCCGGGACAAATGGGAAGTCTAACGTTGATATTTCCAGAACAAGGAGGCTGATACATTTGGAGGGTTTTCCCATAGGTATCATTATCTTAATCGTTGTGTCGGTGCTTATTTACCTGGGCCTGGCCCAGCGTGCCCTGGACCGGATGAGGCTTTCCGACCGGGGTGCCCTGGTTTTTATTGGAGCCATTATTTTGGGCAGTTTTGTCAACATTCCCCTCGCTTTTCTACCTTTTAGGACCTCTGTAAACGTAGGAGGGGCGTTGGTCCCCATTGGGTTGGCCATTTACCTTCTGATAAGAGCGGGTACCACCAAAGAGTGGAGCAGAGCCTTGGTGGGGGCGGTCGTCACCGCGGTAGTTGTCTATATCATCGGCTCCCTGATTAACGCCGGAACGACCATGGAACCTGCGGGACGCTACGCTTTAATCGATGCCATTTACCTTTACCCCCTGGTTGGAGGTATCGTGGCCTACCTGCTTGGCAGATCCAGGAGAGCGGCCTTTATTGCTGCTACCCTCGGTGTCCTGCTGGTTGATGTGTTTCATTACGTCTGGCTCCTGAACAAGAATGCTCCTGCTAACTATGCTGTTGCCATAGGTGGCGCAGGGGCTTTTGATACCATTGTCCTGGCTGGTTTAGTGGCCATCTTGTTGGCTGAAATAATTGGGGAATCTTTTGAGAGGCTTTCCGGTGGACCAAGCAGCAAGGGCCGTCCTTCAGAACTGATTAAAGGTTTGAAGAAGCCGGAACTAAACGCGCCGGGTACTCAAGTCGACAAGAATGTGGAACAAGCGGGCTTGGCGCAAGAACAGAGAAAGGTGGCTGACCTTGATGAACGGGAGTAAACTTAGAATCCTGTTTGGTACTCTGGTGGTTTTAGCTTCGTTTTTGCTTGTAGCTTTCTATTCAACAGGGAGCCTCAGCTTGCGTCATGCCCTGGCTATGCCGAATCTTTTTGACCGGGGTACCCCGGACCACATGGGCGACAGTTTTACGACAATTATTGATGAGCAGGGCGAAATGCTCAGCATGATGGCCCGCACGATCTTCGTAGGAGATCAGTTGTATACCGCTGAGGGTCGCAGTTACCGCATCAGCAGGGTCGTAGGAGATCAGGCAGAGACGCAGTTTCTGGGGATGGATCCCCAAATCGTTGCTTATAACGAATTGTATGCGAATCAGGTGGCTCCCGTCACGACCAACCTGGCGGAACAGAAAAAAAGCGCTATTGCCATCTACCATTCTCATACGGACGAGTCGTATGTTCCTTCGGACGGCACGGAGAGCATATCTTTTAAAGGAGGCATTTACCAGGTCGGCAAAACCATGATGGATAAGCTGCAGGGCAAGGGGGTCACAGTAAACTACGACGAGACGCCCCATGACCCGCACGATAATAACGCTTACGTCCGCTCCCGCAGGACGGCCGCCAATTTAATAAAAAGCAACCCGGCCGCAATTTTCGATGTCCACCGCGACGGGGTTCCTGACCCCGCTTATTACCGGGCCACCGTGGACGGCAATAAAATAGCCCAGCTGCGCCTGGTGGTTGGGCGCGAAAACCCTCGCATGGACGCCAATATGGATTTTGCCAAGCGTACGATGGCAGCGGCCAATAACCTGCACAACAAGGTGGTAAAGGAGATTTTCGTCGGCAAGGGTGATTACAACCAGGATCTGACTCCAACTGCCCTCTTGCTCGAGGCAGGAACACACACAAACACCAAGGAGGAGGCTGCTATGGGTATTGCTTTGTTTTCAGAGGCTGTTCCCAACGTGCTGGGGCTTGCTGCCGGCACGACCGGTAGTCCTGCCGCACAGGCCCCTGGCGCCGGCGGAAGTCCTGCGGGCGCTGCCGGTGGGGCCGGAAGAGCGCTTGCTTGGATCCTTGGGATCACGATAGTGGGTGGCGTTGGCTTCCTGCTGATCAGTTCCGGTAGTTTGGAAAATGCCAAAAAGCGGATTTCAGGTTTCGGACGGGAGTTTACCAGCTTTTTTGGCCCGCGTCCGGCAAATCGTAAAACTGTGAAAAC
>JAQVOH010000178.1 GCA_028702695.1 Desulfotomaculaceae bacterium | reverse complement strand
ATCTTTACATTCATTAACGCCATACCTTAAGAGCGATTTTTTTAAAAGCCTTCATGAGGATTATGATTATGAACCTTGGTTTAGAAACAAAGCACGAGAGGGCAGAAGAGCGTGGGTTACATGGCAAAAACCAGATATTTTAGGTGCGATATGTATTTACACACAGCAGAACAATGAGCGAATTACTCAAGAAGGTTTGGTGCTACAAGGTCCAGCATTGAAATTATGTACCTTTAAGGTAAGTGAATCTGTACAGGGAAGAAAAGTTGGCGAATTATTTCTTAAAGCAGCATTCCGCTATGCGACTGATAATCGACTGGAAAACATTTTTATTCATGGTGATAAAGACAAGCATTATTTTTTATTTGAAATGCTGAAAGATTTCGGGTTCTCGCATATCGGAAGTGATCCCGGTTCTAAAGGACGAGATGTTGTATATCTCAAACGACATCCTGTAAACAGACCGGATGATAACCAGGGTGCCTTTGAATATATGAAAAACTATTTTCCGCACTTCAAATATGATAATAGTATTGGCAAATACATCGTGCCTATAAAACCAGCTTATCATCAGATGCTTTTCCCAGATTATCAAGCATCCATGCAAAAACAGCTTAATTTATTTACGTCTGATAATTTTGTTGGCAATGCAATTAAATTAGCATACCTTTGTCATGCTCAAACGAAACAGATTAATCCAGGTGATGTAATTCTTTTCTATCGATCACAGGATGAGAAAGCTATTACAAGCATTGGTGTCGTTGAAAATTATGATTCACTACAAGATGCCGAAGCAATTGCCAGATGTGTCAAACGACGGACGGTATATTCAATGGATGAAATAACAGAAATGGCCCAAAAGCTTACGAGAGTGATGTTGTTTCGCATAATCAAACATCTTAAAAAACCTCTCGGACAAGATTATCTTAAAATAAATAATATATTGAATTTTGTACCGCAGAGCATAACAAAGATATCAAATGATACTTTCGAAAGGATAATTGCTAGTGAAGGATAAGGCAGTGTTAATTTCAATTCGTCCTAAATATATTGAATTGATTGTCAATAGAGAGAAAAGGCTTGAATTTCGTCGCAGCTGGCCAGCACTTCCGGTTAGTGGTTTGATAATTTATGCCTGTGCGCCTTTAAAAAAAATTGTTGCGGTCGCGGAAATTAGGACTGTTATTTGGGGAAGTCGAACAAAGCTTTGGCATGCAGCACAAGAAATGGGTGGTGGCGTTACTCGTCAGGCGCTATTCGATTATCTTGATGGCAAAAAGAATGCAGCGGCTATTGAGCTGGTTAAGGTTCAGTCAATTGCGGGCGGGCTTGATCCTAAGAAATTGTTTGGACAAGAATTTCGTCCGCCCCAATCATTCAGGTACATAGATAAAGAGACCTTCTCAAAAATAATGAATTTAATAAAGAAAGATAAAAATTATCATCTTAAGAGCAGAGACAGGAAATAAATGCAATGCCTAATAACCAAAAACTCGAACTGACATGGATTGGAAAGGAAAAGCGGCCGAAGTTGGAACCGCGGATTCTGATTGAAGATCCGGACAAATCATACGGTGATAAACGTACTGAGAATATGCTGATTTTCGGGGATAATCTGCTGGCGCTGAAGGCGCTGGAGCAGGACTATGCCGGAAGTGTCAAGTGCATCTTTATCGATCCACCTTACAATACCGGCAGCGCCTTTACACAGTTTGATGACGGTTTAGAGCATTCCCTGTGGCTCACGATGATGCGGAACCGATTGGAAATTCTGCGGCGACTTCTTGCAGAAGATGGTTCTATCTGGATTACTATTGACGATAATGAATCACATTACCTGAAAGTCCTATGCGACGAGATATTTGGACGTTCAAACTATGTAACAAGTATTGTATGGGAAAAAGATAAAGGTCGAAGAAGCGATACAACTTTCTCAATATCACATGACTATATTTTAATCTATACACGCAACCAACCTATATGGGCCAAAACTAGAAATCTATTAGAGCGAACAGCAGCGCAAATCAGCCGATATAGAAATCCGGATAACGATCCACGTGGTCCATGGCTTCAAGGTGATAATGGTACAGCAAAAAGTGCTAACGAAGGTTCTCGATTTTCCGTTATATTGCCATCGGGCCGTGTTGTAGTTCCACCACCGAGCAGAGGATGGAGTTTTTCAAGGGAAACTCTCGAAACTGCCAGGGCTGAGGGACGTGTCTACTTCGGTGCGAACGGTGACGGCATGCCGATTATTAAACGCTACCTCAATGAAGTACAGACAGGGATTGTTCCACGCACTTGGTGGTCTGCTGACGAAGCGGGACATAATCAAGAAGCAAAACGTGATCACCTAAACAAGTTGTTAGTTGGGATTGAACCTTTTTCTACTCCAAAGCCAGAGAGATTACTTCAACGAATTCTATCAATTGCAACTAACCCCGGCGATCTCCTACTCGATTCTTTTGCCGGTTCCGGCACAACCGGCGCTGTAGCCCAAAAGATGGGACGCAAATGGATCATGGTGGAATTGGGTGAACATTGCCATACACACATTTTGCCGCGCATGAAAAAGGTTTGTGATGGAACAGATCAGGGCGGCATTTCCAAGGCCGTCAACTGGCAGGGCGGCGGAGGTTTCAAGTACTATTACATGGCCCCTTCCCTTCTGAAAAAAGACCGATACG
>JAQVOH010000177.1 GCA_028702695.1 Desulfotomaculaceae bacterium | reverse complement strand
TTAATCAGGCCTATGGTGCCGATGGATATCAGGTCATCCGAATCTTCTCCCGTACTGTCAAACTTTTTGACAATGTGAGCAACCAGCCGGAGGTTGCGTTCGGTTAAGACGTTGCGTGCCCCTTCATCGCCCTCATGTAGAAGCTTCAGATATTTTGCCTCATCTTGTTCCGAGAGCGGCTGAGGGAAAGTATTGTTGGCTATATAAGAGACGAGCAACATGAGACCGTTTACCAGAGATACCACCGTAAGAGTCCAGAGACCTGGCAGCATCAAAACATCCCCCCCAATAAAATTTGCGTGCTATTAATCATATGAAAAGGGAGCCGCCTTTTGTGCACGTCCTGTCACAAAATGTTTTTAAAAGGATTTTTAAGGTTACCGGAGAAAAGTAATTAACGAAGGAAACTTTACCCTTAACTCAAATTTAATAGCATAAGCAACCATGCAACCTGGAGATAAAAATAGAAAGCAGGGGAGAGGTTTGGCTATATACGAGGCTGCCGGGGTAATCCTGGCCGGCGGTAAAAGCCGGCGCATGGGTAGTGATAAAACCTTTTTGGAAGTGGGGCAGGCAGGCATGATCCAGCTTGTTGCGGCGGAACTCCAAAAGGTCTTTAAAGAAATCCTGATCGCCGGGGGAAGTGAGGAGACAGGCAGAAAACTCGGCCTTAAGGTGGTAGCCGATCTAATCCCCGGGGGCGGACCACTCAGCGGTATCCACGCTGCCCTGAACGCAGCGTCTCATGACAAGTGCCTGGTGGTTCCATGTGATATGCCTTTCCTCAAGGCTGAATTGGCGGCTCTAATGGTCAGTATGGCACAGGGCTATGATGCGGCTGTTCCTACTGATGGCGTCTATTTCCAACCACTCTTCGCAGTTTATGATAAGAGTTGTATTAAGGCTATAGAACAAGCTCTGCGGGCTGGCAGGTATAAAGTAGTTGATTTTTATCCCCAGGTTAGGGTAAATTATGTTAACGAAAAACTTTTACGTGAGTTGGCTGATACCGGGAAGGCATTTTTTAACGTCAACACACCCACAGATTTGCAGCAGGCCAGAGTTATGGCGCGAGAAACAGGAAGAAAAACGGGAGAATAAGCATTGCTAAAAATATTTTATCCTAAATTATATGCATCATCTCTTGTGGAAATTGAGCCGGAATTACTGGAAAAATTGGGCTTCAAGGGGATCCTTTTAGACCTCGACAATACCATTGTATGCAGGGATTCAAACAGGTGCTCCAAGGAAGTGGGAGAATGGTTGGGTGAATTACGCGCCCGAGGGTTCAAGCTGGGTATTATATCCAACAATTCACGCCGAAGGGTTGGCGCCGTGGCTGGGCAGCTCGGTCTTCCGTCCGTACACCGCGCGGTCAAGCCCCTGGTCAGTCCTTTCCGGCGGGCGATGAAAATGCTCGGAACAAAGCCCGAGGAGACGGCCTTAATCGGAGACCAGGTTTTCACCGATATCTTTGGGGGAAACCTGTGTGGGTTGTATACCATTCTGGTCGTCCCTCTGGAAGGCAAAGAATTCTGGGGGACCCGGCTCATCAGCCGTCGCCTGGAAAAAATAGTACTGGCGCGTTTAAAACAGTACCCGGAGATATTGCATGGCCAGTGGGATTAAATTGCCTCACAAAAGTCTGCGGCGTTTTTGGCCCAGGCCTTTAAGAAAAATTTTTAGGGGACAGCCTGGCCGAGTTTTAGAGCATTGGGGTCGGTATCTGTCCTACCTGCAGCAGGTGTGAAATTGATGAAAAACATTGTATTAATCGGCTTTATGGGTACCGGCAAAACCTCGGTCGGACGACGGCTGGCCTGCCGGCTAAAATGCGAATTCATCGATACCGACGCTGAAATTGAAAGGCTCATGGGGAAGACGGTGACCCAGATTTTTGCCAGAGACGGGGTTGTCCGCTTCCGTTCCGAGGAAGAACTGCTGGTGAAAAGGCTTGCCGGGCGGGAGGACCTGGTCATCGCGACCGGTGGCGGACTGGTTTTAAACCCCGCAAACCTCCGGCTGCTCAAAGAAAATGGAGTTCTGGTAGCCCTGACTGCCTCACCCGAGGTTATCTATTACCGTGTCAGAAGCAAGAAAAGCCGGCCCCTGCTGTTGCACAAAGACATGAAGAGCAAGCTTACGGAGCTCTTGCAGGAGAGGGAGAACGTTTATAAAGCTGCAGAAATCACTCTTGATACGGGCGCCTGCAGCATAGAAGGGGCAGTCGAGCAAATCAACCGTTACCTATTGGAAAGGAAATATATTTTATGAGTCCAGTACAGGTCAACCTGGGTATGCAGCAATCCCATCCACATGAATGTTTTGTTCTGTATCTAATTGACTGGTAATAGTGCCGGCATATTCGCCCGCACTGACCTCTATTTCATTTTATGAAAAGAAGAGATGTGAAACATGGAACTCTTGATACCGCTCTATGTACCGTTATTTGTGTTCTTGGCCGGGCTCTGTATTGGCAGTTTTCTTAACGTATGCATCTACAGATTGCCGGAGAGAGGCTCAATCGCCTATCCGCCTTCCAACTGCCCCTCGTGTGGTCACCAGCTCAAGGTAAACGATCTCATTCCTGTACTCAGCTACCTGTTATTACGGGGCCGGTGCCGCTACTGCGGCGGCAAAATATCCGCGCAGTATCCCCTTGTAGAGTTGGCCGTAGGTATACTTTTTCTCTTAT
>JAQVOH010000012.1 GCA_028702695.1 Desulfotomaculaceae bacterium | reverse complement strand
TAACCAGTATTCCTTCTACAAATTATTTTCACGTATTGGCTTGATAAAACATAAAGCCCTCTGTCAATACGAAAGGCTTGGAGCGTGTGACGAAGGTTTTTGAAATTCACTGTCTTTCTTTTTCTAAGGTTTAATCATGGTTAACATGGTCAGTCATAAAAATACCCCAGATTAAATGCGTTCTGGGGTATTTTAGCAGGTGGTGGTTTTACCCAAAAACCGCCTCAACACTAAAGAAGGAATTGTTAGTGACACCAAACATTTCAAGCAACAGGATCTCACCCTGTAGACTTTCAGCCTGGGTTCACCAGGATTTATTCATATTTTAGCCTTCAATTCTTAAATCAACCTGATAAAAAGATTAAAATTAGCTGAAGAATTCCAGTTAACTCGTCCAGCTAAAGCTGTACATCGAGACTTCGGTGGGGGACTCTACCCCCACCGAAGCAGAAAATTTAAACTCCCACTTATAGAAGTGGGAGTCTTAGAATTAGATAAAGATAAAGCCCGGCAAAACAAAGAAATATTATTCTTCCGTGAGGCTTACAGGATAAAGATAATTTAGCTTTTGCAACGCCGCTAGGTACTTCCATAGGACTAAGGAACTTTCAACGTAAGCACTCAGAGATACTTCAAAAAAGCAGGCTTAAGACATGTTGTTTTTATTTACCACTGATGGATTCCATCAAAATTAAAAAGAGTTAGTAACTTTCTTTCTCCTGCTATGGTCTATCAGATGGTTTTCAGCTGTGTAAGGGTAAAATAAATCCAGTGCATCACATAGCCCTGGAACCGTTGTTTTTTTATTGGAGCGGATGACGAGGATCGAACTCGCAACCCTCAGCTTGGGAAGCTGATGCTCTACCGTTGAGCTACATCCGCTTAGTTATATTATTATAGCCTGATGTAAATCAAAATGCAAGTTATCCCGACTTGTTACTTGATGGTAAAAAGCAACCTATCCAAGGCTGCTTCGTTGTGTAATATGGTGACCCCACCGGGATTCGAACCCGGGTTACCGCCGTGAAAGGGCGGTGTCTTAGGCCGCTTGACCATGGGGCCAAATTATAGTACATAATGGTTAAAATGGTGAGCCATCCGCGACTCGAACGCGGGACACCCTGATTAAAAGTCAGGTGCTCTACCAACTGAGCTAATGGCCCAACAAGCCTTACAAATAGATATGTTACTATAACACCGATGGGGTGTCAACAACCAAAAATAAAACCACCTGAATTTATACCTATTTTATAAAATGAATTAACCAAAAAACCCCCGGCCGGCGGTCGGGGGTTATCGGCTATTTGTAAAGGTCTGTTGTTAAAATCGTCTGGCTGCGCCTGCTGCCGACGCCAACCAGGGCTATAGGCACACCGGCAACTTCGCTGATCCGTTCCAGGTACTTTCTGGCGGAGGTTGGGAGGTCTGACAGTGTCCTGGCCGCAGTTATGTCTTCCTGCCATCCGGCAAACTCCTCGTAAATTGGCACACACTCTTCTAAAACCCTGAGACTGGCCGGAAAATCTTCAATAATACTCCCACGGTAGCTGTAACCGGTGCAGATTTTCACCGTTTCCAGACCGCTCAAGACATCCAACTTGGTGATGGCCAAATAGTCCAGGCCGTTGATGCGCACAGCATAGCTGGCCACTACCCCGTCAAACCAACCGCAGCGGCGCGGCCGGCCGGTGGTGGTTCCAAACTCGCTCCCCTGGGTGCGGATGTACTCGCCGGTATCGTCTTCAAGTTCCGTGGCAAAGGGCCCTTCCCCGACCCTGGTGGTATATGCCTTGGCTACGCCAATGACACGGTCAATCTTGGTCGGGCCAACCCCTGCGCCCAGACAGGCGCCCCCGGCGGTCGGGTGCGAGGAGGTGACAAATGGGTAGGTGCCGTGGTCGATGTCCAGCAGGGTGCCCTGAGCGCCTTCAAAGAGCACGTTTTTGCCCTTCTTGAAAGCGTCATTAATAAGCAAAGAGTCGTCTGCCACGTACTTAGCCAGGGCCTCTGCGTAACCACGGTATTCTGCCAGGACGCTGGCGTAATCCAACGCTTCCATCCCGTAGACCTTGGTAAGCAGGTGATTTTTTACTTCAATGTTTTCTTCCAATAAAGACGAGAATTCATCAGGGTCCATAAGGTCAACCATGCGAATGCCGACCCGTGCCGATTTATCCATGTAGGCGGGCCCGATGCCGCGGACGGTGGTGCCGATTTTATTATCACCCTTGCGATCTTCTTCCACCTGGTCCAGGCGCTGGTGATAAGGGAAAATGACATGGGCCCGGTCACTGATTTTCAAGTTATCAATACTAATACCCTGTTTCTTGAGGGATTCCATTTCTTGCAGCAGAACCCCCGGGTCGATAACCATACCGCTCCCGATAATGCAGATCTTTTCAGGGTAAAGTATGCCCGAAGGGATCAGATGCAGCTTAAATTCCCGTTCACCGACCACAACCGTGTGTCCGGCGTTGTTACCTCCCTGGTAGCGAACCACCAGATCCGCCTTTTCGGCCAGGAAATCTGTCACTTTCCCTTTTCCTTCATCGCCCCACTGGGCGCCGACTAGAACCACTGTAGACATCAGGTTACCCCCTAAATCCTATTAATAATTTCCCTGGCCGCCACCACACCGGCTGCTGAGGCCTGGGCCAAGCCCCTGGTGATACCGGCGCCGTCCCCGGCCGCAAACAGGTTTTTAACCCATGTTTCCAGTGAACCTGTCAGGGCCAGGCGGGAAGAATAAAACTTAACTTCAACACCATAGAGTAGTGTATATCTGGAATAAACTCCCGGCGCCAGTTCATTGAGTGCCTTGAGCATCTCTACGATACCCATCAGGTGACGGTACGGCAGGACCAAGCTCAAATCGCCCGGCGTGGCTTCAGCCAGGGTTGGTACAGTCATACACTTGGCCAGCCGTTCTCTGGTGGAGCGATGGCCCGAAGTGAGGTCACCCAGGCTTTGTACGATTACTCCACCCCCCAAGAGGTTAGCCAGACTGGCAACGTACCTACCGTAGGCAATCGGCTCTTTGAAGGGCTCGGTAAAGGTCTTGCTGACCAGGACGGCAAAATTGGTGTTTTCCGTCTTGTTATAGGCATGGCTGTGCCCATTTACCGTTACGAGCCCGTCATTATTTTCAAGTACCACTTCCCCATTTGGGTTCATACAGAAAGTACGTACTTTGTCGTTGAAAGTCCTGGAGTAGTAAATAAATTTAGCTTCGTAAAAAATCCTGGTCAAAGAATCCATAACGGCTGCCGGAAGTTCTACCCTGACCCCGATATCAACCGGATTGATGGTGGTCTCGAGTCCCAAGCGTTGCGCCTCGTCCTTAAGCCAGCCTGCACCCTCCCGGCCAGGCGCCAGCACCACTTGTCTGGCTGCGATCACCTGCCCGTTACGGCAGGTTACGCCACGCGCGACCCCGTTTTCTACCAGCACCTCTTCCGCTGGAGTTGAGGTTTCCACTTCAACCCCATGGGAGAGCAGGCTCTCGTACATTCTCTGCAGGATTTCCCTACAGCGGCCTGTTCCCATATGCCTGATCCTAACCGGTATCAGCTTCAACTCCGCAAGTACAGCACGTCGCTGGACCTCCTGGATTGCATCTTCATTCTCCAGTCCGTAGACCTTTTCAGGAGCTCCAAAGCTCAGGTAGGTCCGGTCCACGTAATCAATGAGTTCAGCCAGGTGTCGCTCCCCGATGTACTGCTCCAGGCTGCCGCCTATCTCTGTGGAAAGGGTAAGCTTTCCATCGCTGAAAGCTCCGGCGCCACCCCAGCCGCACACGGTCGAACAAGGAGAACAGTTGCTGCACGGGGCGTTGTTGACGCGAGCTATGCAGACCCGGTCCCCGATCGCCCGGCCTTTTTCAATAATTAAAATTCTTAAATTCTTACCGGACTTGACCAGTTCCAGTGCGGTAAAAATCCCGGCCGGCCCGGCGCCTACGATGACAACATCATACAATTTGCCCAAAAATATTCCCCATTCCCGTTTTTGGGTAGGAAGCTTTTTAATATTTTCCCCTGCCGGCATAAAAATAACCCAAATAACAAACCTTATACCAGTTGCCATTTGAGTACTCTAGTGCGATCCCCGAAAATGTAATTGTAGTAGCATAAGAACCTTTTTAAACAACACAAAGATTTTAACAAACCAAACAAATCTTGTCAAGACAAAAAACCCGGCCTGTAGCCGGCCAGGCAAAATTCGAAACCTATATGCAGCCCTGGAGAGGGCTGTTAATGATCTGACGTGTTTTTTATAATGGAGACAAACTTGGTATATTCTTTCAGGAAAACCAGGTCGACGCTGCCTACCGGTCCATTGCGGTTCTTGGAGATAATGATCTCCGCGATGCCTTTTTTCTCCGATTCAGGGTTGTAGTACTCATCGCGATAGATAAACATGACCATGTCGGCATCCTGTTCCAATGAACCAGATTCACGCAGGTCAGACATCACCGGCCGCTTGTTAGGACGCTGTTCCACAGACCGGCTGAGCTGAGCCAGAGCTAGTACAGGGATTTGCAGTTCCTTGGCCAGTCCTTTAAGGGAGCGGGAAATTTCTGAAATTTCCTGCTGACGGTTTTCGGAGCGACGGCTGCCCTGGAGCATCTGGAGATAGTCAATGACGATCAGGCCAAGCCCTTTCTCTGCCTTGAGCTGTCTGGCTTTGGCACGCAGTTGTCGGATGCTGATGCCGGGGGTGTCGTCAATATAGATAGGTGCCTTGGCTAGTTTACCGGCCGTCTCGTGCAGCTTCAGCCAGTCCTCTTCATCTATGGTACCGTTGCGAAGTCGCTGCTGGTCGACTTTCGCCTCCGCGCAGAGGATTCTCTGCACCAGTTGCTCTTTTGACATTTCAAGGCTGAACACAGCCACCGGAATATTGTGCTTCATGGCTGCATTATAGCCAATACATAACCCCAGGCTGGTTTTGCCCATGCTGGGTCGCCCTGCCAGGATAATAAAATCGCTTGCCTGAAACCCGCAGCATAGCTGGTCTAGGTCACCGAAGGAAGTCGGCACACCGGTTACAACACCGCGATTATTATATAGGAACTCCAGGTGCGGGAAAGTCTCTAGGAAAATTTCCTTGATCGTGAAAAAGGCCTGGTGCGTCCGCCGGTTACCGAGTTCCATGATCATCTGCTCGGCTTCGGCGATCAGTTTTTCCGGTTCCTCATGTTCTTCGTACCCCATGCCGGCAATGCGCGTCGACAAATTGATCAGGGTACGCAGAAGCGATTTCTCTTCAACGATGCGGGCGTAGTACTCCACGCTGGCGGCAGTTGGCACCATTTCCGCCAACGTGGCAATAGCAGCTACACCCCCCACCTTTTCCAGGTCCCCCTGCTGCCTCAGCTGATCACTGAGCGTGATCAAATCAACCGGGCTTCCTGCTTCGTTTAGCAAGAGCATGGTCTCGTAGATAGCGCGGTGGCTTTCACGATAAAAATCACCCGGCTGGAGCAACCTCATCGCCTTGTAAATAGCCTCGCGATCGATAAGGATGGCGCCCAACACGGACTGTTCTGCATCTATATTCTGGGGGGGAATTCGATCCAACAAAACGATCTCCTTTTACAAGAGCACCGACACAAAAGCCCCGGTCAAGACTCATTTGTTAAAACCTGAAAGTTGGGAGCATTTGGCTGGGACATTACCCAGAAGTGGTGTGTTCCAACATAAATGGGCTTTTTTATCAAAATTTATGTTTCAATAAATCATCAAGACATTAACTGACTAGTTCATCAACATCTGTGGATGGAAATACGTGCCTTATTATTTCTTCAACAGTGTGCACCAGCACCACCTGGATACCCTTTATCTCGGTGGGCACGTCATTTTCATTCTCAGCCGGCAGCAGGATGGTTTTAATACCGGACTGCCTGGCACCATATATTTTTTCGCATACCCCGCCGACCGCGCAAACCTTGCCCTGGATGGATACCTCTCCGGTGACGGCTATATCCTGAGGAATGGGGCGCCCCTGGATGGCACTTAAGGCCGCCAGAAAAATGGCTACCCCTGCTGAAGGTCCGTCTATTCTGCCTCCACCTACCACATTAACGTGCAGGTCGTAATTGCTGAGGTCTTCGCCGGTCAGTTTGCGTATTACGGAGGCAGCATTGAACACGGAGTCTTTGGCCATACTGCCGGCGGTATCGTTAAAGCGGATGGTCCCCTGTCCCTGACTTCGGGCGGGGAAAGCCACTGCTTCGAGTTCTAAAACTGATCCCAGGTAACCCATCACGCCCAGCGCAAAGATCTTCCCTACTTCCCGCCGACCGGAAACCTTGCAGGTTACATAGGGGCTGAGGCGGCTTACCTGAGCCACTTCCAGGACATCCTCAAGGGTTATCGCGGGACGCCCTTCAAGCGTGTTATCACGGTAGCAGGCCAATCCGTAGGCATCTGCCAGGATGCTGATAGCCTTGCGGCCCTCAATGGTATATTCACTGATGGCCTCGGCCACTCTGTTATCAAATACCACGCCCAGCTTTCCAGCAGCCTGTTTTAAAATGGCCTGGATGTCTTTAGGTGTAAGCGGCTCGAAGAAGATTTCGGCGCAACGCGAGCGGATGGCTGGGTTAATATCTTCAGGCTCGCGGGTGGTTGCCCCGATTAAGATAAAGTCCGCTGGGGCGCCCTCATCAAAAATCTTTTTGATATACTGTGGAACGTTAGGTTCATGCGGGTCGTAATAGGAGGAGTCAAAAAAGACCCTTTTGTCCTCCAACACTTTTAAAAGCTTATTCTGTAACAAGGGGTCCATTTCACCGATTTCGTCAATGAACAGCACACCGCCGTGGGCATCGGAGACCAAGCCCAGTTTGGGTTCCGGCACACCCGTCTCAGCCAGATCCCGCTTGGCGCCCTGGTAAATAGGGTCGTGCACGGAGCCCAAGAGCGGGTTGGTGGTCTCACGGGGATCCCAGCGCAAGGTGGCGCCATTTACCTCAACAAAGTTAGCTTCCCTGGCAAAGGGTGTCCCTTTAGCCGTTTTAGCCACTTCCAGGGCCAGCCTGGCTGCAGTTGTTTTACCTACGCCCGGCGGGCCATAAAGGATAACATGCTGTGGATAGGGAGAGGCTAGCCTGGCCAACAAGGCATTAATCGCGCGCGACTGACCCACGATTTCTTCAAATGAAGCCGGGCGCAGGAACTCCATAGCGGAGGTAGTTAGCTTTTTTTGCTCCATCTTTTCCAGGAGCGCCAGCTTCTTTAAGGTGTGGGCGTTTTCCGGCCCAGCGTTCTCCTTGATAACCTGCATTTTTATTTCTTTGACATACTCCTCGTGGCGCTGTTGCAGCTTTTCGTTAATTTTCTTTTCCAGCTGGTCTTCGACCGTGCGCCGGGCGATATTATCGGCAATCTCTTCTTCTATCTCTTCCAAGATGCCCGGGATGGCTTCCTGCTCGGGCGGGGTCTTAAAGGTCGGGTCCTCGAAAACCAACTTCTGGAGGGCTAGCACCCTCTCCTCCAGCTTTTCGGAGCGCATAAACTGTAGGGCATCCAACTTGCCGGCCCTTAGTACCAGCTTGTCTGAACCGTACAAGTCGGACAGTAGGCCAAACATAGCCGTAACCTGACGCGTAATTTGCTCATTGCCTTTAAGTTTAGCGGAAGTTTCGCTTTTATTGCCTCCAATAAACTTTTCGAGGAAGACTTTCATGTTGGGCTCCTTTCAGTGCTACCCTGAAAAATTCGGTTTTACTGGCAAATGGTCACAAAAAGACCGAACCGACCCCATCGGAGCGGGTGAAGGTGGTTAATCACACCTGATCTCCAACCACCCTGACCTTGATCTCGGCATGTACATCCGGGTGTAATTTGGCCACCACAGAATACTCTCCGAGCTGCTTGATGGGCTCTTTCAGGATAACCTTTTTTTTATCAAGCTGGATCCGATGTTGTAAGACCATGGCGTCGCATACATCCTTGTTGTTGACAGAACCGAAGAGCTTGCCCCCCTCACCGGCTTTTGTCTGCACAACTACTGTGATCTTTTCCAGGCGAGCTGCCAGTTCTTCAGCTGTCTGCTTTACTTTTTCCCCTTTTAACTCATTTGCCTGCTGTCGCTCAGCCAGCTCCTTCATTTTTCCCTGGGAAGCCTCGCTGGCCAGGTTGCGCGGCAGCAGGTAGTTACGGGCATAGCCTTCTGCGGCGTTGATTACGTCCCCCCGCTTGCCCTTACCTGGTACATCTTTTAGCAATATCACTTTCATATCCAATTACCTGGTTTCCGAAAGCCAAACAAATCCGATTTATTTTAAAATAATCCAGATTTATTAACTATCTCCTATTACTAATCAGGAGGCAGTTTTACCGAATTCAACTACGTAAGCTGCAAGCTTTCGCTTGCATTCCGGGTGGCATATGCCGCCGTTGCTTTTTTATAGTATCCGTCCTGCCCGGAAGGAGGTGTTACCCACCGCCCCAGTTGTTCAGGCCTCCGCGCCCGACTTGCATGTGTGTCTTGGCGGCGCATCATCGGAAGTGACTACTCAGAAACCTTTTTCCTTTCACTTATATTTAATAAGTATTCATACACCGTTACACACCTTCTGTTAGCGCACTGGCAGGAAACAAGTGTGCCAATCAACGGTTTTTGTTCGTCTTCTCTCAATTTATCCAGGATTATTCCTTCGCTTCTGGCAACTTGCGCATGTTAATCAGGGGGTCGACCACTCCCAACATCAAAAAAATAGAAATACTGAAAGGCAGGTAGACTAAGCCCAGCGCCAAAAGCGCTAATTTGAAGGCCCTGGCCAATTTGACGCTGCGAAAAAAATACATTGCAACAGAGATACCCAACACCAGATGGAAATAAAACAAGACAAATAGCATGTTCTTTCCTATTATCCCCACCAGCGGTATTGATAAATAATCACCCACCAAGGTCATACTTAGTCCTACAATAAGACCCCAGACGATGTACCAGGGGCACAGCACCCTACTGAAAGCGGGAACCGGTGGCAACTCAAACTGCATCCGCTTGAGCACTATTCTGGCCGCAAAATAAGATAAAACGGCGGCAGCAGCCGACGCTACAATATACTGACCCGGGATGAATAGTTCATAAAGGCTGGTGACGTTCTGATTCAAATTTCCCTGCAACTCCGGGGGCAAGTCGCTGAAGACACCTACACCACTGTTCGTTGCCAGCCACTGCTCGACAAACAAGCGGCTGTCCTGGTCCAGGGCAAACAGCTTTATGCCTGCAAGAATATCTATTAGCAGGGCTGAAAGGAGCGTGAGAAGAGTAGCCCCGGCCAGTCCGGACAAAATACTGGCACCGGGGGATACCTGATTTTTAAACAGCAATCCGTATAAAATGCCCAGAAAACCTACCGGTAAGAGCATCAGTAGGGACGGGGTCTGGCCAGGGAGCAAAATAAACAGGCAGGTTCCAGCCACCACTAGGCTTAGACCAGCGTAGCGAGTGTCAAGCCGTAAAACCAAAAGTATCAACGGCAGGGGAAAAACTACTGTGGCCAGAAGACCGAGAAACGGGACATAAAGACCAGCCAGAACAAACAAGATCGCCAGAGATGTAAAAAAAGCCCATTCCGACAAGGCCCTGGGCTTATTGCCGGTCAGCAAAGAATCACCTCTTTTTTTCGGCCAGGTAATTTAACAGATCCGAGAGGTCGGCGTACCATTTTTCAACCTCATGCTCCTGGTCGATACCCTTGCGCAGTTTTGCTTCCACTTTCAAGTCTAGGCGGGCAAAATTAATGCCCAACCGCCGGCCCAATACATAGCAGGTTATATTCAAGCTGGCCAGTGCGTCCAGGATTAACTCCTCGTTGTTTCTAAGCATGGCCTTAAAAAGCGCCGAAACAGAGGTGACCAAATCGGCCTTTAACCACTCGATTATTTTAATATTTTTGGCAATACCGCCCTCCTGGCTGCGGGGTAACATGGTTATCCTCCTTCGGTAGACTTGACCTTTAAACTATTCTGCAGGAGTAATTTCTTTTCCTGCCCCAAGCACGGCCGATTTCCCTGTTATTTGTTGCCCCAAATGTATTGACCTAGAGGTTTTAAATATAATTTCTCAAAAGAGGTCATAGACTACAATGTTGTTGTTTAAAAGCCTTTGGGGTAATATCCCGGGTTATCCTCCGAAGTGTGAACTCGTCCAGCTAAAGCTGGACATCGAGACTTCGGTGGGGGACTCTACCCCCACCGAAGCAAAAAAGCGGAACTCCCACTTATAGAAGTGGGAGTCTTAGAATTGGATAAAAGGGGAGGCTTAGGCCTCCCCGGTAGCTTCTATTCTGCTGTAAACGGCAGGAGCGCTATGTTGCGAGCCCTCTTGATCGCTGTGGTCAGCATGCGCTGGTGTCCGGCGCAGTTTCCTGAAATACGACGGGGTAAAATTTTGCCCCGCTCAGTGATATATTTCTTAAGGCGCGGTAAGTCCTTATAATCAATTGCTTCCATTTTATCCACACAAAAACTGCAAATCCGCTTTTTGCCGCGGCGGCCTCTTTCACGTTTCACGATGTTTACGCGCACCTCCTCATACCGGTCCGCTAACTGGTACCGGCCATTTATTAAAACGGTATATCATCTTCGTTAAAACTGATTTCGCTCCCCATGCCCCCTTCGGCATGGTTGGTATGGCCGGCGTTGTAGGAAGATCCACCTTCCTTAGCGCGGTCCAGAAAACGTACATTCTCGGCAACAACCTCGGCGGCTTTGCGTCGTATGCCCTGGCTGTCGTCATAAGAACGCACCTGTAACCTACCTTCGACCGCCACCAGTCTCCCCTTGCCAATATAGTTGGCACAGTTTTCGGCCTGCTTCTGCCATACCACGATGTCAATAAAATCGGCTTCTTTTTCCCGGTCCTTGGCCTGACGCCGGTCCACGGCCAGGGTGAACCTAGCCACAGCCACACCGTTTGGCGTGTAGCGAAGTTCTGGATCTTTGGTAAGCCGGCCTATTAGAATTATCCGGTTCAGCATTATTCTCACCGCCTCATTTTATCCTTTTACAGCGGTCAGCGCTAAAGGTAGCTATTATCTACCTGAAGCTTACTCGTCCTCCCGGACGATGATATGTCGCAGCACTTCATCCGTAATCTTAAAAACGCGATCAAGCTCTGCAGCCACTGTGGGTTCAGCATTCATTTTGACCAGGACGTAAAAGCCTTCTTTATAGTCTTTCACCTCGTAAGCCAGCCTGCGCTTGCCCCACTTGTCGAGTTTTGCAATCTCTCCACCGTGGCTTTCAATTAAAGACTTGAATTTATCCAATACTGCCGCGTTTTTTTCCTCGTCCAGATCCGGACGAAGCACAAAGACTACCTCATACTTGCGCAAACCATTCACCTCCTCCCTTTGGACTATCGGTCCTACCCCAAGGATAGAACAGGGTGGAACATCAAAATGTATATTTTGACTTATCGATTATAGCACAAGGACTCAAAATTGACAAGGATAATGGTAAATTTGTCCTCTTTCAAGCAGCTATATTACTAAGGCTTTTGGCGCACAATAACGTTGGTTAAACTATTGGGAGGTGCTTTTGTGAGCTCAATAAAGCCGTTTTCCTACTCTTATTCCATCCAGGGCGTACAAGTTAAACCTCTGTCGGAAGATGGACGGCACGTAAGCATACTTTACAATGGCCTGCTGGCCAACCAGGGTTCCAACAACGTTTACCTGCACTACGGATACGGGAAAGAACAGGATTGGGTTGAAACATTAGACCAACCGATGGAGCAACGCAACGGCGGTTGGGAAAAGGTTGTCCGGATGGAGAAGGGCAACCAGTTGAACTTTTGTTTCAAAGACAGTTCCAACCACTGGGACAATAACAACGGAACAAACTGGGCCTATAGAATTTCCGTGTAGTGCCAAAAGCCGCGCATGGCGTCATCAGGCATAAAAACAGCGTTGTGGGTGAGGTTCCAAACGTACAAAAATGCAAAGTATAAGGATTTGTACCAATCCTTATACTTCTTTTCTTTGTATTTATAGGAGTATTTTCATATGTCAAACTTTCGTTTTCAGGTTAGCTGCTCTGGTGGTGCTGCCTGTTGGACTACCATTTTCACCGTTTTCTCAAATTTAGGCCGCGGCAGCAGTAAAACCCGCCCGCACTTCAGGCATTTAATCCGAAAATCCACACCAGTGCGAATGACTTCCCACAGGTCGCCGCCACAAGGGTGGGTTTTTCTTGTTCTGACCACGTCCCCGACAGTATACTTCTGCAAATACTCGCCCTCCTCACAGACAGTGGCCTTCTTAGCTTGTCAGTGTAAGCCCGCTAAAAAAGCCCGGTAGCCCCGGTAGGCCATGTAGATATCCGCCTTGCTGGCCACCTCAAGGGGCGAATGCATACCCAGCAGTGGCACTCCGCAGTCCAGGACATCCATGCCGTGCTCTGCCAGGAAGTGGGCGATGGTTCCGCCCCCGCCCTGGTCGACCTTACCAAGTTCTCCAGTCTGCCAGGTTACCCCGACGCTGTTAAACAGCCTCCTTATCGTGGCCACCACTTCAGCGTGGGCATCGGAGGAAGAAGATTTGCCGCGGCTTCCCGTATATTTGGTTAAGACAACACCACAGCCCAGGTGGGCGGTGTTCATTTTCTCCACAACATCCCCGAAATTGGGGTCCAAACCTACATTCACGTCGGCAGAAAGGGCAAAGGATCTAGCAAGTACACGCCGCAGAAGGAGCTCGCTGTAAGGTGTTGTGCAGCGCGAGGCGATTTCCGCAACTGTGTGCTTGAAAAAGGCCGAATTCATCCCGGTATTGCCAAGAGAGCCGATTTCTTCCTTATCGGTCAGCAACAGCATTGATGTCCGTGCAGGGCTTGGTGTATCAATGATAGCCCGCAAGGCGGTGTAAGCACACACGCGGTCGTCCTGACCGTAAGCGGCGACGAAACTCCTATCCAAACCGGTGTCTCTGGCCAACCAGGCCGGGACAAGTTCGAGTTCAGCGCTGATCAGGTCCTCTTCGTTAATCCCGTATATGCGATAGAGGTATTCGAGGACATATAGTTTAAAACGTTCTTCCAGCTCTGTTCCACCCAGAGGCATGCCTGCGGCCAGGACATTCAAGCTTTCACCAGGCACGGCATCAATCATTTTTTTATCCATCTGATCCTTGGCCAGGTGAGGCAAAAGATCTGTAATAGTAAAAACAGGATCTCCAGGCGCCTCTCCAATTACCACAGGAACGGCGGTACCGTCGCCCTTGATGACCACCCCATGCAGGGCCAGGGGAAGTGACAGCCACTGGTACTTTTTAATTCCACCATAGTAATGGGTTTTAAAGAGAGCCAAACCGTCTTTCTCAAACAGGGGCTGCGGTTTGAGATCCAATCGCGGACTGTCCACATGCGCCCCCACCAGGTTCAGGCCGGATTCCAGTGGTTTGCTGCCAATGGCTGCAGCGATCAGGGCCTTTTGACGGTTAACTGCATATATTTTGTCCCCTGCCTTTAATTGGCCAATTTCCTCTAGGGGCAGAAAGCCAGCGCCCCGCAGTTGAGCAACAGTCACCTCAACCGCTTCTCTTTCTGTTTTACCGGCGTTCAGATAATTCTTATAGTCTTCACAGAAGCCCATGGTCAGAACTTTTTCCTGATTAGACATCCTTTCCCAGGCATTCTGCCTGCTGTAAGCAAGTTTTTGAGCAGGGTGCTCCTTGTCTATATGCAATGTAAACTCCTGGTTTCCGAAATCCAAAAACAATGATTTTTTGGATTTCACGCCTGCCGACTAAACAGGAGGCAGTTTCAAAGGATTCAACTTCGTAGCTGCAAGCCTTCGCTTACATTCCAGGTGGCTTAGCCCGACGTTCTACCCGGAAGGGGCGTTCCCCACCGCTAGTTGTTCTGACCTCCGCGCCCGAACTTCGCCGTGTGTCACTGTGACGCATCATTGGATGCACTGCCAAGAAACCTTTTTCCTTTCACTTTATATTTACTCAATGTGCAAACAATGTTAACCGATACCTTTACCATCTTATCACAGAACTGGTGTTTGTATCAACGGTTTTTATAATCTTTTGGAATGGATATACATTATTCATAGTAGTATACCCAATTAGTAAATCATCATCAAGGACGTTTGTGTCGTGTACTTGTATTTCACCCGTAATCGCATTATAAATATATCAGCTGTCCCCTAGTCCTCCAAACTCTTTGAGGAACATGGTAGTGACGGTCGGCAGCTGTCGTCCAATGGCATCAAACAGCGGTTCAAAATATGGCAGCAGCATGGAGCTCTCAAAGGCACTGATGCGGTGCGGGGTAGCGTCTGATGTACCAGGCTGGGAAGTAGTGTGCTGGAAGGGAGTAAGCAGGAGCAAAATGATAATAACCACGGCCAAACCACGGACAGTCCCAAACAAAAGGCCGCCGAGACGGTTAGGCGCTCCCAGTAGACTAAATTGTGCTACCTTGGTTAAAATACTCCCCGCCAGGTTGATCGCCCAGGTTGTGGCCAGCAGCAGTGCTAAAAAGCACAGGGCGTCCAGTAACAAGGAGGTAAAGCTGCTGGCCAGGTACTCACCGATATTTGGCATTTGGCCTGCTGCAACACCACCTGTGGATATAAGCTGGCCCGGTTGGGTGGCGCTGGGAACAGGACTCTGGGAAGGCGTCCAAACTTTAAACAACTGCATAATCAGAGGCTTAATCTTTTCTTCCACGTTCCAGTTTATGACGAGATATTCCGCCAGGGGGCGGTGATAGGTGTAGGCGACAAACAGGCCAACCAGGGTACCGGCCAGTCCTGCCAAGCTCGCCAACAAACCGCGGCGCAATCCCTGCAACGCGGAAAGGGCGACAATCACAACGATCAACCAGTCCAGCCAGTTCATCTTAAGTCCCCCTTATAATCATATTATCCTATTTATTATATTTAATCTTTTAATAATGTGAAGCACTTTTTCTAAGGTTGCGAAAAAATTTAGCAAACGGCGCCACCAGCAGAGCTAGAAGCAGCACCAATCCGACGCAACCAAAGAGGGGGTAGAGAAATCTGACCAGAGCAGTGAAGCTGAAACCAGATAGAGGCAGGGCCAGCAGGCAGGCACCGATACCACAGATGCGGTAGGGAGTCAATGCTCCTCCAGCCAATCTGCTGGCAAAGCCGTGGGCCTGGGCGATAGCCGTGGTCAGTATAGCCAACCAGATCATGAGACCCAGGGCCAAGCGGTAACCCTGCCCCAGGCGACCCGCCAGGTAGAGCATCGGAATTTGGTAATTGGCCGCCTCCGGGAAGTGCCGTAGTCCGGCCAAGGTAACTAAGCAGACAGCCGTTCCCAACAGAAGCCCACCCAGTACTCCCCCGGCCACACCAATTTTACGAGGAACAATCCTGCCCAGCGAGGAAAGGACTGCCAACGGCACCACCATGTTATAGGAAACATAGAGGAAACCTGCTACAGCCCAGTGCCCGGCCACCCCGGCCGCCGCTGGCACAACCGGTTCCAGGTTTGCCTGCCCCCCACCCAGGCATAGGGCCGCCAGTGATATAAGAGAAACCGCCAAAAATTTTAGAGGAACCATGAAGACATTCGCAGTCAACACTCCATCCAGTCCACCAAGGATAACCAGCGCGGTCAGGGTGGCCACCACCAGGACCCCGGCTCTGCCAGGGAGTCCAAACTGCTCTCCGAAAACAGCCGCGCTGCCGGAGAGCATTACACTAAGCCCGCCGAGAAGCATGCATAAATTTAATATATCCATGACCTTCCCAACCCTCGGACCCAGTATCATAGTAATGATTTCCTTATAGCCGGTTGATTTCAATGAGACACAAAGAAACATAACGTAGCCGCCCAGATAGGCAAACAGTGCGGTTGCCAGGGCGACCCCTTTTAGCCCGTTTGTTCCGTGCAGGATAAAAAACTGCATAATTTCCTGCCCAGAGGCAAACCCTGCCCCGATCACAGCCCCAATATAAGCGGTGATAACCTTGACCAGCAGCCATAAATGTCCCCTCAAGCTAATTAGAGCCCCCTTTGGGCGCTCCTGCGTATTAGCAGAGCCGCCTGCTGCAATAATATGCCGAGAAGGACAGGTGCTGACCATAAAAAATTATTCAACTGAGGAATATCCCTCCACCACTTTGGCAATAAATATATTATTGGGCAAAAATGCTTGTGTTGTGTTAGGGGGAAGACGATTGACCGCTACTGGTAATTTTGAAACTGTGGTTGCATCAGAAAAAACTACGATAAACATAGAAGATCCGTTAGCTGCCAGCAAAATTGCCAGGGACCTGGTTATGCGTATACAAAGATATGGGGTAACCACAGATACTGCCAAGGTGTTGCTGTGCATCGGCACCGATCGGTCTACCGGGGACTGTCTGGGACCACTGGTTGGCTCAAAGATTGACTTGATGCAGCAGGATTTCTTTGCTGTCTGCGGCACCCTGGAAAAACCGGTACACGCCAGAAATCTCAAGGAGACCCTGGAAGAGCTCAACAACCTCTATAAAAATCCTTTTATTATCGCAGTTGACGCTTGCCTAGGCCGGCTTGAAAGCGTTGGGTGCATTCACCTTGGCGATGGCTCTCTACTGCCTGGCGCGGGTGTGAACAAAGACCTACCCCCGGTAGGACAGATCCATATTACAGGGATAGTTAACGTGGGTGGCTACATGGAATATATGATCCTGCAGAACACCAGGCTCAACCTGGTGATGCGACTGGCTGACGTTATCGTGGGCGGACTCAACAAAGCTATCCGCGAGTTTGCGCAGGAAAGCGCAGGGGAAGTATAAACCTGCGCGCCAGCTGTATTAATGAATTCATTTACACTTTTCCAATACTGTATGGCCACGAGTTTTTAGCAATCAAACACCCGGGAAGCATAGATCCGAGCGTTTGATATTTATCTTCATTTCAAAAAGAAATGCTGCTCTGTATAAACCGCGCTAAATCACCTCACCCTGTGCTCAAATTCTACTTCTTAGCTCGTCTATAATCTGGTTCTCAGTTTTCCCTGTCGCATCTAACACTATGGGCTTTTCTTTAATGTCCTGTATGCCCATCATGTTATCATTCATACCTGTGACGATGGTGGCATCAATTTTGCCACCATCGTCAGGGCTAGCCACCTTGTAACCCACTCGCTCCAATGCATCTTTAATATTGGACAGTCCATCTTTCACAGCAATTATCCCCATGCTTGTATCACCTCATTGAACAACAATTAGTGTTCTGCCAAAGAGATGTTGTTTATTCTCCAGTCAGATTTATTGACCTGATAATTCCCGCATTATTTCAATTACTTCCTCATCTTCCGTCTGCTCAAAACTCTCATAAAACTGTCCAACAGCATAAAAATCTTCTGGTACCGTCAGGCAGACCGCTCGCTCAACCTCTTTTTCCAACAATCCCAACGTGTCACGAGGCGCTACTGGAATGGCCACGACCAGTTCCTTTGGTCCATAACCTCTGGCGGAGCGCAGAGAGGCCTGCATAGTGTAGCCGGTTGCTACCCCATCGTCAACAACTATCAACTGGCGGCCCTCGCTTTTCCCTATATTTCGCCCAGCGCCGTAGAGGGCCATACGTCGCCGGATCTCATCTACCGCGCCGGATACCCTGTCTTCCAGTTCCCCCCGGCTTATTCCCAACAGTTCAATCAAGCGTTGGTCAAGGAGCGTGGTCCCGTCCTGGGTGACAGCGCCAATGGCAACCTCGGGATTATGGGGCGCTCCTATTTTGCGGGGTATAATCAGGTCAATGGAAAGGTTCAACAACCTGACAATTTCAGCCGCTATTACCACCCCGCCCCGTGGTACTGCCAGCACCAGCGCGTCCCTTTCGATAAAACCAGCAAGTTCTTCCGCCAGCTTTCTTCCAGCTTCGGCCCTGTCACGAAAAATCATCTCGAACCACCTTTAAAAGCCTAATGTTACAACTTGTCTTATATTTTCAATAATTCCCAAAAACCTTTAATTATTATACATGCAAGCTCTCACCACAAATATGATAATGCCCTGTTTTTTCTCCCCGGATGACCAGTCAGGTTTTTTGGGTTATACTAGTCTCACCAGCAACTATTGAAGAGAGGGAGCCATATTGAAGGTCATTTATATAGATTGCTCGGCCGGTCTCAGCGGCAGTGCGCTCCTGGCAGCACTGGTTGAGCTGGGAGCAAATCCAGAGTTACTGGAAAAAAAAATTAACAGCATTGTAGCAATACCGTTCCAACTAACCTTTAGCAAAAGACACATAAATAGCACTACTACCACTGCCACAACCTTGAAGGTGGATGCCAGGCAAAAGGACGTACCGGCAGCTGCCCTAGTTAACCATCTAACTACCAAAGTTTCAACTGATGATGAACTGGGATATAAATTGAATTTTTTCTTCGAGAAGTTTATTCAAGCTAAGGCCAAGTCTCAGGGTTTACCTATCGCTCAAGTCGTCTTGCCGGAAGTGGAAATACTGAGGATGGCCATTATAGCCGCCGGTTTTATCACGGCCTTAGGACAGTTAAAGATCGAGAGAATAACTGCCTCTCCCTTACCGGTTGGCTTTCACCTTTCTGCCCATAACTCAGCCCCCCTCCTCTTGGAACTGGCCAGGGGAACGGCAGTCAAACAGTACGAAGGACGTGATGTCCACACAACTCCCCTGGGTGTGGCGCTACTGACCTGCCTGGCAGATGAGTACGGCCCGCTACCGGAAATACTGCTGTCTGAAACTGGTTACGGCTCTGCAAGTGAAGACCTGTTGGAAAACGCCCAGGTGCGGATCCTGTACGGTACGGGGAGGGATAGGGAAACCCCGCTTGGCCGTTCGGCAACAATTACAGTGGTTGAAACAGCAATTGATGATATGAACCCCGAGTTTTTCCCATTCCTGGTCGATAGTCTTCTTACCGGAGGAGCAGCGGATGCCTTTTTAATCCCCATTTACATGAAAAAGGGCCGTCCGGCCCATCTTTTAACAGTCCTATGCAGCCGTTCAAGGCTTGAGGATATTCTCAGTATTATATTTAAGGAAGCAACAACGCTTGGCGTGCGCATCCGGGAGGAACAGAGGAGGGTCCTGACCAGGTATTTTTTTGAGGTACGTACCTCTTACGGAAAGGTTGCTGTGAAAGCAGGTTGTCTCATAGAAGGCGGCCCACCGGTACACTACGCGCCAGAATTTAAAGACTGCAAAAAGCTGGCTTTGCAGCTTGATGTTCCACTTAAAGAAGTATATGCCGCCGCCCAACGGGCAGCCCACGAATATATTGTTAAACAACATACAGCTAACGAGTGGCGCCGGTAATCATGATATGGGATCTTCCCATATCATGCCGGCAAAACTTTTGACAGGAGCATAGCCAGGGGAATTGCGTAAAAGATAGCCGGCAGCAGGTTGCCAACCTTAATCTCAGTTATATTTAGCATATTGAAAGCAATGCCCAGGATTAAAAGACCTCCCGTGGCAGTCATCTCCGAGATTACAGCTGGCCCCAGGTAATCTTTCACAGTCCAGGCCAGCAGGGTGATGGAGCCCTGGTAAATTAACACCGGTATGGCCGAAAAGAGCACTCCAAGGCCCATGGTCGAAGCAAATACAACAGACGAGACGCCGTCAAGAGCCGATTTAATATAGAGTATACGAGGATTATGGTTCAGCCCGTCCTCGATCGAGCCCATGATCGCCATGGCACCCACGCAATAAATCAGACTGGCGGTTACAAAGGCCCGTCCCACGTCACCCGTAGCCCTACCCACCTTTGCTTCCAACCACTGGCCCAGTCTGGTCAGCCCACCTTCGATATTAAGAAGCTCACCGGTCAAGGCCCCCAGCACCAGACTCAGGACAACCACCAGGACCTGTTTGGACTGCAGCGACATGCTGACACCAACCAGGAGGACGGCCAGTCCGAGACCCTGCATAATAGTGCGGCTATAACTTTCTGGAATACCCTTTTTAAACAAAAGACCCAGGACGGAGCCCAGGACAATCGAAATTACATTGACAATTGTTCCCACTGAAGAATATCCCCTTAAAATGTTTCACGTGAAACATTTTATTTCTTTTTCCTCCCGGTAACTAGTTCTATGATCCTTTGAAGTTCAACCTGATTGCCATAGGTGATTTCCAGTTTCCCCCCGCCGTTCAGACCTTCTTTGACTTTAACCGGAGTCTTTAAGAACTTTTGCAGTTCTTCCTCAGCTGCAGCCAACTGCCTCGTTTTAAGCTGCCTTTTTTGTTCGCCTGCAGATCTCTCTGTCATCATAGCCTTTGCCAAATTCTCAGTCTGGCGGACATTGAGTTGCTGCTTGATAATTTTACCGGCTGCAGAAGCCTGTTTTTTTGCGTCTTCAATGGCAAGCAGCGCCCTGGCATGTCCGGCACTCAGTTGTCCGGCGGCAAGCATTTCCTTAACCTCATCGGGTAATCCTAACAGTCTGACCATGTTGGCAACAAAAGGTCTGCTTTTTCCTACCCTGCCAGACACCTCCTCCTGAGTTAACTGAAAATCCTCCATCAGTTGGTGATAGGCCAGAGCTTCCTCCAGTGGGTTCAGGTTCTCTCTTTGGACGTTTTCAATTAAAGAAACAGCCGTAGCCTCCAGATCCTGATAATCCTTTACCACAGCCGGTATTGTCTTATGTCCCAGGGTTTTGCAGGCCCTCCAACGTCTTTCGCCGGCAAGTAATTCGTAGCCGCCACCTGCTTCCGGCCGCACTACCACCGGTTGGATAACGCCCAGTTCCCTGATCGACTCCGCCAGCTCAGCCATTTTTTCGGGATCGAACAACTGCCTGGGCTGGTGCGGCGCTGTCCTGATCTGGTCAATAGCAATTTCCTTGAGCTGATCTATGGCGCCGGCGGTCACCTGGTCGGCCCCAGGAAATAGAGCCTGCAAGCCCTTACCCAAACCCCTGCGCTTACTCAATTCCCATCACTTCCTTTGCCAACTCATGGTAGACCTCGGCGCCCCGCGAACGCCGGTCATAAACCATCACGGGCTTGCCATGACTGGGGGCTTCGCTTAGCCTCACATTTCTCGGGACGATAGACCGGTAGACCTTCTCACGAAAATGTTTTTTCACCTCATCGACCACCTGGATGGCAAGATTGGTCCTGCCGTCAAACATGGTTAATAGTACTCCCTCCAAGACCAGCGCGGGGTTGAGCTGTTGCTGCACCATTTGGATGGTGTTCATCAACTGACCCAGCCCTTCCAGTGCGTAAAACTCACACTGGATTGGAATGATCACAGAATCGGCTGCAGTCAGCGCGTTTAAGGTCAGCATCCCAAGGGAGGGAGGACAGTCAATAAAAATATAATCGTAGTCCTCTTTTATTTCCCCAAGCGCCTTCTTTAAAATCTTTTCCCTGTCTGTAGCACTAACCAATTCAACCTCGGCGCCGGCCAGTTCAATAGTAGCGGGGAGCAGATACAGCTTCTCGACAGCGCAGGGCACAACCACATCGCGAATGGGCACACCGTCGATCAGGACATCGTAAATACAAAGTTCTATTTCTGTTTTATCAATGCCTACTCCGGTGCTGGCGTTGCCCTGAGGGTCCGTATCGACCAGGAGCACCTTTTGCCCCATCAGTGATAGCCACGCACTTAGATTGACAGCCGTGGTGGTCTTGGCAACCCCGCCTTTCTGGTTAGCGATAGCTATTGTCTTACCTATGATAACCACCCCCCGGGATGAAATGCCGTCTATTAAGCTCTGCTGTCTGTTTTGCTCCGGCGGTTCCGGTCGTAATTATTCAACATCCGCCGTACCAGTTCCTGCTACCACTGCTAAAATGAATTGTCCTGGCTCTTTTTAGCGTACGGATATTTTTGCAAACTAATAAGCTCGCTTTCAAGTTAAGCTGTGTTGCTGCAGTATATGGTAGTATATAAATAAAAAGACGCAATGTGGTTCGAGTTCAGCTTAACCCACATTGCGAAGAATTTCTGTTTCCCACAAAACTATCTACGCCAATTCTTAATTAAAACAAAGTTATCGGCTTTTTTTGTGGTATGCCGGCACGTCTGGGATACTTTGCGGGTGTAGGGCCCACCTTTCTCACCATGACCAGGTTCCTTTCATCCTCCACCAACGGCAGTCGAAAATTAATCACATCCTCAAGAACCCCGCCCAGGATTGCCAGAGCACTTTTTGCGGCAGTGGTCTCGTTCTCCACATTGGGACCCTTCATAGCCACAAATAAACCGCCTACTTTTACAGCCGGAAGGCAATACTCAGCCAACACGGGCAGGCCGGCGACAGCCCTGGCCACAGATAGATCATAGCGTTCCCGGTGCTTCTTGTCCCTGCAGAAATCTTCAGCGCGGGCATGGATAACCCTGGTTTCCTTCAGTCCCAGGAGCGCAACCACATCTGTCAAAAATCTAACCCGCTTTTCCAGCGATTCCACTAGGGTCAGCATAATACCCGGCCAACATATCTTAAGGGGAAGTCCGGGAAAGCCTGCACCAGTCCCAATGTCCACAACTTGGATACCGTCATTGAGCCTGACTGCAGCCTGACAAGTCAAAGAATCAAGAAAATGCTTAATAGCCGCCTCGCGTTCACCGGTGATGGCGGTGAGGTTAAAACTATTATTTGCCTCATCCAACAACCTATAAAATTTTTCAAATTGCTCGAGCTGCTCGCCTGTAAACTCCAGGCCCAACTGCCCGGCGCCGGCGTTTAGCACGGCCGTTAATTCCCCCAAGTGTATCACCTTACCTGTGTCGGCGTATTTGCTCCAGGTAAATCAGGAGCACAGCTACGTCAGCCGGAGTTACTGCAGCAACCCGTCCGGCCTGTCCAATGGAGAGGGGGCGGATAGCCTCAAGTTTTTCCCTGGCTTCCACCGATAGTCCACGAACCTGGTGATAGTCCAGGTCTGCCGGTATTTTTTTATCCTCCAACCGCCGGAACCGCTCCACCTGAGCCTGCTGTTTTTTTATATAACCGTCGTACTTGACCTGTATTTCCACCTGTTCCCGCACATCCCCGGGCAGTTCAGGACTTTCCAGGGGAAGAAGGAGCAGTTGCACATAGGTAATTTCCGGCCGGCGGATCAGGCCTGCCAGTGATGTTCCCTGCTGGGGCAGGGGCGCGCTACCAAGCTGTTCCAGAACCACTTTTACCTCTTCCGTAACCGGCACTATAGTTCGTTCTATCCTGTTCTTCTCTATTTCAATAAGTTTTTGCTTGCTCTCAAAAATCCGGTACCGATCCGGTGAGACCAACCCGACCTGGTAGCCCTTTTCGGTCAACCTGAGGTCGGCGTTATCCTGCCGCAGCAGCAGCCGGTACTCAGCTCTGGAGGTAAGCATCCGGTAGGGTTCGTCGATATCCTTGGTCACCAGGTCATCGATCATAACCCCCGTATAAGCTTCCGAACGTGTGAGAATAAAAGGTTCCCGACCTTTAACGTAAAGGGCGGCGTTGATGCCTGCCACAATGCCCTGCGCGGCCGCTTCCTCGTAGCCTGAGGTGCCGTTGATTTGTCCCGCCGTGAAGAGCCCTGGTATGGTTTTTGTTTCCAGGTTAAGCTTCAGTTGGGTAGGTACCACATAATCATATTCGATAGCATAGCCCGGCCGCATTACCTCAACCCGCTCCAAACCAGGCAAAGTGCGCAGCATGGCCAACTGGACATCCTCCGGCAGGCTGGTGGCCATGCCCTGTACATACATCTCGGCCGTATTTTTTCCTTCCGGCTCAATGAAAACCTGGTGGGCGGGCTTATCTGCAAAACGCACAATTTTCGTCTCAATAGATGGGCAGTAGCGTGGACCCTGGCTCTGGATGGCCCCTGTGTAGAGCGGGGCGCGGTACAAGTTATCGCGGATAATCCGGTGGGTTTCTTCGTTGGTATAGGTGAGCCAACATGGTATCTGTTCCCTCACGGTGACATCCGAAATAAAGGAAAAGTTATACAACTTATTGTCACCTGGCTGGAGGGACATGCGGTCAAAATCTATGGAGTTACGGTTGACCCTAGCCGGAGTGCCGGTTTTAAAACGACCCAACTTTAGGCCCAATTCAGTCAAGCTATCCGACAAACCCACTGACGGAAACTGCCCGTTCGGCCCGCCCGGGTAAGATAGATCCCCGAGCACGATTCGTCCTTTCAGGTAGGTGCCGGTTGTAACCACCACTGCCGGCGCTGTAAACCTTGCACCGGTGCTGGTCACCACACCGCTAACTTTACCACTCTCAATAACCAGCCTTTCCACCATAGCCTGTTTCAAATCAAGGTTCGGCTGGTTTTCCAGAGTATCATCCATACTACCCTGATACAGCCTTTTATCCGCCTGGGCTCTCAGCGCGTGGACAGCGGGGCCCTTTCCGGTATTTAATAGCCTCATCTGGATTGACGTGCGGTCAGTATTAAGTCCCATTTGGCCGCCCAGGGCATCCACTTCCCGTACCAGGTGCCCTTTGGCTGGTCCACCTACAGCCGGGTTGCATGGCATCAGCGCCACATAGTCCAGGTTAAGGGTCAGCACCAGGGTACGACATCCCATTCTCGCGGCAGCCAGACCGGCCTCACAGCCTGCGTGACCGGCCCCTACCACTATTACATCGTACCTGCCTGCGTTATACTCCATCTAGCTCACCTCACTTACCGATGCAAAAGTCAGCAAATATCCGATCCAGCAATTCATCCGTAGAGGTTTCCCCGGTAATTTCACCCAGGTCCTCCCAGGCAGATCTCAGGTCAATTGACACCATGTCCAGCGGCAGCTTGCCTCGAATACCGGAGATAGCCTCAGTCAGGTGTGAAGCTGCTTTTTCCAGAGCCTGCTTGTGCCTCACACTAGCCACCAAGACCGTTTCTGAAGAGGTTGTCCGGCCGCTCATAACCATGTCAACGATCGTATCTTCCAATTCGGCCAAACCGGTCCTCTGTTCAGCCGAAATCCAGAGTAGGGGTCTGCCTGAGGCCAGTTGCTCTACTTCGCTCTTTTCAATTTTTATTACTTCCACATCAACCTTGTTAAGCAATATAATTAATTTTTTTTCTTCGATACTCTCAATAATTGCTCGGTCTCCGTTCGTCAAGCCCCTAGCTGCATCCAGCACCAGTAAGACCAAGTCGGCCCGGTTGATATTATCTCTGGTCCTTGCCACACCTATTTTTTCAACTACATCTTCCGTTTCGCGCAGCCCGGCGGTATCAATTATTTTTAAGGGAATGCCCCGGATATTAATGATCTCTTCAATAATATCCCTGGTTGTGCCGGGTATTTCTGTGACAATGGCCCGGTCCTCCCGCAGCATAGCATTCAGCAGGGAGGATTTCCCCACATTAGGACTGCCGATAATAATTGTGCTGATACCATCTCGGTAGATCTTGCCGGTTTCGGCTCCTCTTATTAATTGCTCAACTTCTGACAGTAGCTCCTGACTAATGACCAGAATTTCAGCGGCAGCCGATTCTTCCAGGCCCTCTTCCGGAAAGTCTACAACAGCTTCCAGTTTTGCCAATAAGCCCAGCAGCTTGTGCTGTAGAGAGAAAATCTGCCTGGAAAGTTCACCCTTGAGCTGGGACATGGCCAATTTTAAGCTTGCATCAGTTTTGGCGCGGATGATATCAATTACCGATTCGGCCTGAGCCAAATCCAGCCTGCCGTTTAAAAAAGCCCTCTTGCTGAATTCACCAGGTTCGGCCAGGCGTGCCCCAAAACCCAAAACCAACTCAAGAACCCGGCGCAAGGGGACTATTCCCCCATGACAGTTAATTTCCACGACGTCTTCCCGGGTATAGGTGTGTGGCGCTTGCATATAGCTCAACAGAGCCTCATCAACAACAAGTCCTTCGCGGTCAACGATATGTCCGTAAAAAAGGCGGTGGCTTCCGGCAGTAGTCCAATTTTTATTTTTGGCCCTAAATATTCGTTTGGCTATTTTTACTACCTCGGAGCCGCTTACCCTCACAATGCCTATCCCACCCTCACCGAGTGGCGTAGCTATAGCTGCTATGGTATCATCAAACATTAACTGCACCTTCCCGGCATACTATTTATAAACCCAGCGGGCTAAGGCCGGCTGGGTTTTAAGATGTTATTTTTTTGGCGCTATGATAATTTTTCGGCAGGGTTCTTCTCCCTCGCTGAAGGTGTAAATATCATCCCTTCCCTGTAAGACAGTGTGGATGATGCGCCGTTCCTGTGAACTCATCGGCTCCAGCACAACGTTTCTACCCCGTTGCTTGGCCTTTTCGGCAAGCTTTAGGGCTAATTTTTGAAGTGTCTCTTCCCGCCTTCTGCGATACCCTTCAATATCAATAATCACTTTTTTTCTGACTTCCTGGTTCTTATTAACTGAAAGATTTACCAGGTACTGGAGGGAGTCCAATGTCTCACCGCGCCTGCCTATGAGGAGACCCAGGTCGCTACCTTCCAGGTCAATTTGAATTTCGTGGTCTTTTTCATTTGCATTTATGCCCACTTGCATCTGCATGGTCCTAAGAATATTTTTAAGAAGGTTGGTGGCCCTTTGTGATGGTCCGTTTTTCAAACTAACCATAACCCTGGCCATTTTAGCCCCGAAAAAACCAAAGATACCTTTGGACGGCTCGTCGAGAACGGTTACTTCCACTTCTTCCCTGGAAGCGCCTAAATCTTTTAAGGCCAAGCTGACGGCATCATCTACCGTCTTGCCAGTTTTTTCGACTGCCTTCAACTGTTTTCGGCCTCCTTTTTCACTACCAACATTTGTTTATTTATAAAAAACTGTTGGATAATGCCAACTACGTTAAATACAACCCAGTAAAGCGCGAGCCCGGCCGGGACGGTGCCGGAAATCCAGGCAATGAAGATAGGCATGGTATAGAGCATCATCCTCTGGGTAGGATCGTTTGATGTAACTGTCATTTTAGACTGGAAGTAGGTGGTAATACCAGCTAGAACTGGTAAAATAAAATAAGGGTCTCTGGCACTTAAGTTTTGCACCCAGATGAAACTGGCATGAGCTTCATTAAGATATGGAAAAGAAAAAAGAGACCTATACAGCGCGAACAAAATAGGCATCTGTACCAGAAGCGGCAAACACCCGGCAGCTGGATTGACATTGTTCTCCTTGTATAATTCCATAATCATCTGCTGCATTTTCTGTGGGTCTTTAGCTTTCCACTTTTCCTGTATTGACTTAACCTTTGGTTGTAGTTGCTGCATGGCCAGCATAGACTTCATCTGCTTATTGGTAAGCGGATAGAGTACCGTTTTTATAATAATGGTAAGCAAAATGATAGCTATACCGTAATTCGGCACCCCAACACTGCCTGTCAGTTGGTACAACCAGTTTAATAACCAAGTCATACCATTTACAATGGTATTAAAAATTTCCAAATATAATCTGCCTCCTTATTACGCCCTGCGTCTAAAGCATCATTTTTAAACCGGATCATATCCTCCCGGGTGCCAGGGATGACACTTTAAAACTCTTTTTAAGGCCATCCAAGAACCTCTAAACGGTCCGTATCTCTCAACGGCCTGCAGGGCATAATGGGAGCAGGTGGGATAAAACCGGCAGGAAGGCGGTTTTAAAGGTGAAATAACCGCTTGGTAAAACCTGATTGCTAAAAGTAAAAAACCTTTCAAAGGGTTCAACCCCTATTTATCTTGAGTTTTTTTAAAAGTCTCAATAAACCTTCCTCGATTTGGCAAAAATTTAGCCCAACTATTTCTCGGCGTGCCAGCAAAATAAAGTCATATCCACTGGGAAATTTTTCCTTATTCAAACGGCATACTTCATGAAACAGGCGTCTGACCCTGTTTCTTTTAACTGCGTTGCCGACCTTCTTGCTGACAGTGAAACCAAATCGACAAGCTTCCTTATTATTAGACAAAAAATATAACACCATATTTCTGTCTGCAACAGACTTGTGGCGGTTATATATCTTCCTAAAATCACCATTTTTTTTAATTTTGGTAAGGTTGCTCATTTTTTCCCCAAGATCATTTCCTGCATGTAAAAATAGCTTATCCAGACACCTAACACGTTATACAGTTAGAGAGGCCACTGTGATGTAGCGGCCTCACGCGGTTAACCTTTTCCTACCTTTAATTCTCCTTCTTTTAATTACATTACGGCCCGCACTGCTGGCCATTCGGCTTAAAAAGCCATGGACTTTTTTATGCTTACGACATTTAGGTTGATAGGTACGCTTCAAAGAACACCCCTCCTTCGGAATCCTATTATACAGGATGCAGACCTTTTAAAACAGGTAATAAATAAATTTGATAAAATTATTCACCTGTACACAACCAATGTATAAGAAAGTAATTCTTATACATTTAAGGAAATTTACTCCCACCCTATTGACACACACTACCAATTATATAATAATCATTTTTCAACGTCAAGGAGCATCCCTTTCCCATCGAACAACCTCGTCGGTGGAAAAAGCCTGTTGATAACTCTATTAAAATTTGGTATGATTTTAACGTTGGAAAGGTCAATATCTGGTATTTTGCACACCCTGTGTACAATCTTGTGGATTAAATTGTTAATTTCTTTTAAAAGACCTTTAAAATACTTCTCGACCAGCTCGACCAGGAGAAGCGTTTAAAGGTTTAATTTTCATAGTTGTATAAACAAAATCATCCGGGAGGGTATGTTAGTTTGACACGAAACGAATTGCTTGAGGTATGGGAACAGTCCCTCCATATTTTAGAAAAGAAATTAAACAAGCACTCTTTTGACACCTGGCTCAGGTCTATTAGACCACTTGGTTGCTATAATAATAGGCTTGTTATCGAGGCTCCCAGTCATTTTTCAAAAAGTTGGCTGAGCGACCGATATGCCCCTATGATCAAGAACGTCTTTCAAGACCTGTTAAAACAAGAGATTGAGGTACAGTTTGTCTTATCAGGTGAAATAAATGAAGATCAAAACATGAATAAAAAAGTGCACAAGGATACATATGAAGAATTGAACATGGCCCACTTAAATCCTAAGTATACCTTTGATTCCTTTGTCGTTGGAAACAGCAACCGCTTTGCCCACGCCGCCAGCCTGGCCGTTGCGGAACTGCCGGCCAAGGCCTACAATCCTTTATTTATATATGGTGGTGTGGGTCTAGGCAAAACTCACCTAATGCACGCAATCGGCCAGTATACACTAGAACATAGCGATAAAAAGAGGGTTTCTTACGCATCCTCTGAACAATTCACCAACGAACTAATTAACTCCATCCGCTATGATAAAACGGTGGAATTTAGAAATAAATACCGCAGTATGGACATTCTACTGGTTGACGATATTCAGTTTCTGGCCGGTAAGGAAAGTACCCAGGAGGAATTTTTCCACACTTTTAACACCCTCTACGAAGCCAATAAGCAGATTATTATATCCAGTGACCGGCCGCCAAAGGAAATCCCAACTCTGGAGGACAGGCTACGCTCCCGTTTTGAATGGGGATTGATTACGGATATACAACCTCCCGATATAGAAACTCGTATTGCTATCCTAAGAAAAAAGGCACAGCAAGAAAGTCTTCCCATACCTGATGAGTGTATCTATTTTATTGCCGACAATATTCAGTCCAACATCCGAGAGCTTGAAGGAGCTCTAATCCGGGTCATCGCTTACTCCACACTTAACCACGAAGAGATTAATGCTGATATGGCCTCAGAGGTCCTTAAAGACATGCTTCCTACAAAAAAACCTAAACCTATTACCACTGAACTGATCCAGGAAGTAGTGTCCTCTTATTTTAATATCCGTATTGAGGAATTTAAAGCCAAGAAAAGAACCAGAATTGTAGCCTACCCTCGCCAGATAGCCATGTACCTGGTGCGGGAGTTAACAGACTTATCCCTGCCCAAAATAGGAGAAGCCTTTGGCGGCCGGGACCATACCACAGTCATCCACGCCTGTGACAAAATTAACACTCAACTAAATCAAAACGTTGATTTACAAGATAAAATAAAAGAATTAATTGAACGTATTAAAAAGAGCTAACAGACTGCTATAACAACTTGTTACTACAGTTGTGGATTCCTCAAAACGGGCTAATCATGGCGCAAAATTTTTCTGTCTTTATCCCTAATTAATCAACATAGAAATTTTCTATCTTTTCTAGTCTAACCAGTCGTTAAGGCTACTTATACACATAATCACAGCTACTACTACTATTACTAAAAGAATTTATAGTAATAAATATAATAATAATAAATAAAAACGGGAGAAAAAACATGAGAGTTGTCGCTGCCAAAGAACAGCTTTTAAACGCTGTTCAGATCGTGCAAAGGGCTGTGTCAGTCAGAAACCCTCTACCTATTCTTTCAGGGATTAGGTTTGAGGCCGTTGAAAATAAGATTTTTCTCACCGCTACCGATCTCGATATGGGTATACGTTGCTCTTTCGCAGCAGAAGTGATAGAACCAGGAGCTGCCGTGCTTCCCGCTAAGTACGTCAGCGAATTGGTGCGGCGTCTCCCTGATGTTCCAGTTTTACTTAGCGCCGAACCAATCAACGGCAGCGTCACTATTCAGTACGGTCAATCCGAAACAAGTATAAACGGTTATCCAGCCGAAGAATTTCCTGATTTTCCGATACCTTCTGGTGACTTAACCTTTGATTTACCGGTGGAAGTATTAAAAGGGATCGTCAAACAGGTTGTTTTTGCTGCAGCCAACAATGAGAATCGTCCGGTTTTTAATGGGGTTCTCTTTGAATTGCATGATGGCAGCCTGCAAGTCATAGCAACAGATACGTACCGCCTCGCCTGGCGCAGGCTTCCTCTTGAAAATTGCGAGAAAATTGATATAAATATTATTATTCCAGGTAAAACTCTTATTGAGTTAGTGAAAATCATTGAACCGGAAAAAATCGTTAATATTACGGTTACGGAAAATCAAATACTTTTCAGGGCTGATGATACTTGTCTTATTTCCCGTCTTATTGATGGCCAGTTCCCAAACTATAAACAGGTGATCCCTCAGACTCATCTTACCAAGGTACGGCTTAAAACAAAGGAACTGGCGGAAGCTACGGAAAGGGCTTCCCTTCTGACCAAAGATGGCTCACCTATCGTTAAAATGAGCCTTGAACAAAACACACTGATTGTTTCAGTTAACACCGAAGTAGGCAGGGTGCATGAAGAAATACCGGTTTTTCAGGAAGGAGAACCTTTCGAGGTTGCATTTAACGCCCGCTATCTAGGGGATGTGTTAAAAGCCATGGGTTCAGAAGAAATAATCATGGAATTGACCGGTCCACTCAGTCCGGGCGTACTTAGGCCGGTTGATGATCAAGAATATCTTTCACTATTGCTGCCAGTTCGCTTGCGAGGGGTATAGCAGAGAGGTATTTTGTATATTTTACTGATAACCGCGGGGGTGACTTTTAAGCGATTTTTAGCTTGTTCTTTTGTTGGGAGTTGTATAGTCCTTGTATTTAAAGCAGCTGGAGTTGAATAATTTCAGGAATTATCGCAATCAGGTCCTTGAACCAGGACTTTTTTTAAACATCCTGACGGGTCAAAATGCTCAGGGCAAGACCAATATTCTTGAAGCTATTTACATGGCCTGTATAGGAAATTCTTTTCGTACGAGCAAAGAAAAAGAAATTATTAACTGGGAAAGCGACTTCTCTTATATTCATTCACTACTCCAAACAGAGCAGAGTTCGCTCCAGGTTAATATTTTTTTTAAACAAGGGTTTAAAAAAATTGAAGTTAACGGGTCATTAAAACGAGGCAGCCCGTTGGGTTGGCCTGGTTTAGTACTTTTCACAGCGGATGATCTGGTGTTGGTAAAGGGGTCGCCTCAAGAAAGGCGGCGTTTTTTAGATTTGGAGTTAGGGCCGTTTAACACGCAGTACGGCCATAGCCTGGCCAGTTATAACCGTGTACTTGCGCAGCGTAACAATCTACTAAGGGAAATCAGGCAAAAGAGAGAAGAAGACGGCTCATTACAGGTTTGGGACGAACAGCTGTGCCGCTATGGCTCAAAAATTTTACATATCAGGTTGGAACTCCTAAAAAAGTTTAGCCCTCTTTTGAGGTCGCTATACCGGGAATTAACCGGAGGAAAAGAGGATTTTGACATTCGTTATAAATCTTCGCTTGTGTTGGAGGGGTTGAACACCGAGGACGAAATTTATAGAAAATTTCAGCACCAACTATATCCGATTCAGGCTGAGGAGATTGATAGAGCCCAATCTCTGTTGGGGCCGCACCGTGATGACCTAGTTTTTTTTATAAATGGACGCAACGCTAGAATTTATGGATCTCAAGGACAGCAGCGGACTATTGTGTTAACTCTAAAAATTGCCCAGATTGACCTGTGGAAAGATGAACTGGATGAATATCCGATCCTGCTTCTGGACGATGTCATATTTGAGCTTGATAATGATCGCAGACAGGCTATTTTTAGAAGGATCGGAGATATGCTGCAGACCTTCCTTACTACCACCAAAACGGAGGATATCGGCTTTTCGAAAAAATTAAATTATAAAACATATATGGTAAGCCATGGCGAAATCATAGGTTCATAGCTAAACTTAAAGGGAGGAATGAAAATGTTTTTACATTTGGGGGGGGATGTTGTTGTCCCCAAGAAAGATATTATTGCTATCCTTGATCACAGAACAAAAGTTTCTCCTGCCACCAGAGAATTTTTAGAAATTTCTAAGGATGAAGGCTTTATTAAGAGAATATCAAATAACGACAAGGATAAGTCATATGTCGTGACAACCAAGGAAATTTATATATCTCCAATTTCCTGTATTACTTTACGTAAGAGATCCGATACATTCCAGGAAGAATAGTTTTTTAAATTTCTTTATTTACGGCATTTTCGGCTGAACTTGAGAATTTTTCTCATTTATGATAATATAACAATTTAGAGTATTCAGTAAGGAGTTGACTGGCTTGTCTGACGATAATAATAATGTCCATTATGGTGCTGAGGACATTCAGGTTCTGGAAGGCCTTGAGGCCGTCAGGCGGCGGCCGGGCATGTATATCGGCAGCACCAGTGCCAGAGGTCTGCACCACCTGGTTTATGAAGTGGTGGATAATAGTATTGATGAGGCCATGGCCGGCTTTTGCGACCAGATCGAAATAATCCTTAACGAAGACGATTCAGTAGCTGTAATTGATAATGGTCGCGGTATACCTGTTGCCATTCACCCCAAAACAGGTATTCCCGCTGTTCAAGTAGCCCTGACCATGCTGCACGCAGGTGGTAAATTTGGCGGTGGCGGCTATAAAGTATCAGGCGGGCTGCATGGTGTAGGTGTTTCCGTGGTGAATGCCCTTTCTGTCAGTTTGGAAGTTGAAGTCAGAAGGGATGGAAAAATCTATTACCAAAAATACAAGCGGGGCGAACCGGTCACAGAGTTAAAAGTAATCGGCAAAAGTAAAAGCAACGGTACGAAGGTGACCTTTAAGCCTGATCCGGAAATTTTTGAAGAACTTGTTTTCAACCATGAAACTCTAGCCCATCGCCTGAGGGAACTTTCTTACCTAAACATGGGCATCAAAATTGTACTGCGCGATTTACGCAACGGTACTGAGACGGTGTTTTACCATGATGGCGGTTTACGGGACTTCGTTACATATCTCAATAAAAATAAAACCCCCTTGCACAGCAAGCCAATTTATATGCAAAAGCAGCGGGACGATGTTATGGTTGAGGTGTGCATGCAGTACACCGACGTCTATGTAGAGAATATCCTCTCTTATGCCAATAATATTAACACCATCGATGGCGGAACCCATGAGGCCGGGTTCAAGGCCTCGCTTACCAGGGTCATCAATGATTATGGGCGTAAATATAACTTACTTAAGAATGGCAACAGCAATCTATCTGGGGAAGACATCCGTGAAGGTTTAACCGCGGTAATTAGCGTTAAGGTAACGGATCCCCAATTTGAGGGACAAACCAAGACCAAATTAGGCAACAGCGAGGTCAGAGGTATTGTCGACAATGTGGTGGGAGAGAGCCTTTCCACTTTCCTGGAAGAAAACCCTTCGATTGGTAAACGTATTCTGGAAAAATCTCTAACATCCGCGCGGGCTCGCGAGGCTGCGCGCAAGGCCAGGGAATTAACTAGACGCAAAAGTGCCCTAGAAAGCTCCACCCTGCCGGGAAAACTGTCTGATTGCTCCAACCGTGACCCATCGGTAACAGAACTTTACCTGGTGGAGGGTGATTCCGCCGGTGGCTCGGCCAAGCAGGGCAGAGACAGGGGCTTCCAGGCAATCCTGCCTCTACGTGGCAAAATTTTAAACGTAGAGAAAGCGAGATTAGATAGAATTCTGAACAATGAGGAAATCAGGTCTATGATTACGGCTATGGGTACCGGTATCGGCGAGGAATTTGACATCAAAAAAGCCAGGTATCACAAGCTGATCTTAATGTCGGATGCTGATGTCGACGGAGCCCACATCAGAACATTGTTATTAACCTTCTTTTACAGATTCATGCGTCCCCTAATCGAGGCGGGGTATGTGTTTATTGCCCAACCTCCGCTGTACCGGATTAAAAAGGGAAAAACAGAGCGTTATATTTACGACGACGAAGAGTTGGAGCGGACGCTTAAACAGATCGGAAGGGAAGGTATTACCCTTCAGCGCTACAAAGGTTTAGGTGAGATGAACGCCACCCAACTCTGGGAGACTACGATGGACCCGGATACCAGAACGGTTATGAGGGTTGACCTGGTAGATGCCATCGAAGCAGATGCTATCTTTAGCATGTTGATGGGTGACCGGGTAGAGCCGCGCCGTGATTTTATTACAGAAAACGCACTTGCTGTCCGCAATCTGGATGTTTAAAAAAAATGCAATATAAAATATCTTAGAAATGAATATTTATAAGAGGTCTGGATTAAGTTCAATCCAGACCTCTTACTTTTGTGCGCCCGGCATGGGCGCAGTCTAATGGATATCTATGAGCAGTAAATGACTGACTGGGGCAAAACAAAGAGTTATTTTCTGACTTTTTGATTTGACATAGCCTTGGATATATACAAAGTAAATTGAACAAAAAACCTATAAATACAAGGTTTTCTTCGATTACTTTGCATAAGGCGGTCCACTAAGCCCATTACTTGGGAATGTCATGCTGAATGTATGCGACCATGAACTGGAGAAGCGTGGATACCGTTTTGCACGCTACGCAGATGATCTGATGATCTTCTGTAAAAGCAAGAAAGTAGCCAGTCGTACGCTAAACCACATCCTACCATACATCGAAGAGAAATTATTCCTGAGGGTGAATGGGGAGAAAACACAGGTAGCATACGTGGGCAAGGTCAAATACCTAGGGTACAGCTTTTACATCTACAAAGGAGAAGAAAGGCTCAGAATACACCTCAAGAGCATCCGAAAATTCAAAGACAAAATCCGGGAAATTACAGGACGCAGCAACGGGATGGGAATTGAAGTAAGAAAAATCCGGCTGAACCAGGGGTTCGAGGCTGGATGAATTACTTCATGTTGGCAGATGCAAAGAAGCTGATACAGGGCTTGGATGAATGGATTAGAAGCCGCATACGGATGGTGACATGGAAGCGATGGAAGAGAGTCCGCACACGTTTCGAGAACCTCAAACGCTCAGGAATCAAGGAAGAACAGGCATGGATGTGGGCAAACACAAGAAAAGGCTACTGGCGTACTGCCCATAACCTAATCTTATCAAGAGCCTCATCCAACGAGAGGTTCAAGCGTGCTGGATACCTCAGGCTGATGGAATGTTATTCTGCGAACTAATGTGTTAACTTTGGAAGCGCCGTATACCGAACGGTACGTACGGTGCTGTGTGAGGTCGGCTACTCAACTAATGGGTAGCCTCCTACCCGATTATAGAGCAATTTTTATATTAGCTCGGACAAATAAAATGGTCACTCATTAAATAACCAAAATATGGAACATTTATAAAACGGTGAAATAGAAAGTATAGGCAAGAATACAATAGCTTACTTAAAATAATCACAATTCCTGGGGCTTGCATCGATGTGGTAAGATATAAATCAAAAACGAGGTGGTAATTTATGTCAAAAGTAACTGCTCTAAAAAAATCCTCAGGGGATTTAAAAACTAATGAACCAGTTAAAAATTGCCGCATATCCAACGTCGAAGTGCCTTCTGGCATTATGCAAGCGGTGCAGGCGTTTATTAAAGATAAAGGCTGCTCAATGGCCCAATTCTGGAAAGAAGCTGCATCGTATCGACTGCAGGCAGAGGAGATTCAAGATGCCAGGGAAGAACTGGATCGAGTTTTGGGTCAAATTGCCTACGCTGAGGGCAAGTTGAGGAAAATAGAGGATAAGGAGGAGCTTATCGCAGATAGGGAGACGCGCTTTTACGAATTGGAGCAAGTCCAGAACTCATTATTGGAAGAGCGCAAACAGGAATTAGAACAAAGTGCCAAGTCACTTGAGGAAAGCTACCAGGCCAAGTTGGCTGAACTAAAAGAAGCCGGTATCAAACAGCAGGAAGAACATAAAATACGACTCTCAACCATTGAGAACGAGGTTAGGGAGAGAAGCGAGGAATACCGCCGTTACTTGGAGTTAGATTTTCAGGATAAAGAAAGGGAGATTTTAAAACGTGAAGCACAGATCGAGGTGCGCGATGAGATCACCGCTGAAAAAGAAAGATTTTGGTCAACCATGTATGATGCCGTGGTTAAATTTACACGGGTATGTGGGGCCTTAAAATAAAAAAGAAAGCAGTTTTAATTAATTGTTTATTACGAAAGGATTGAGTGCCCTGTATCGCGACAGCGTTGCCCGGAACGCTGCCCGCCTGGCTGTGAGGCTGGAAAACAGGCTGGAATTATTCCGGCCGGATCGGCCAGTAGCTTAAGGATAAGCAATATGGTTCCTTGGGTGGTATATGGCGAATGTACCTTTATTAAAAAAAAGGGGGTAAATTAAAGAAACCTTAAATCGGATCAACACAATAAAAGAGGTGGGGTCCCTTGCTTGTATAAAGCATGCCGCGGGATGAGTGGTTTAGAGGATCGAAAGGTGCGCCTGGAAATATTAGGCGGCCGGGCTGTTAGCCCACAGCTGTTACTACTCAAACAAGACCCGGGGCAGATTAAAACCCTTCAGAAGGCCAACGCCACGGCCAAAAACTGCATGCAGTAAAGATGACTCCAGTGTGGACTGCACACAAATCTGGGGGGAAGCCTTATGAGAATTGTCGCGGACTACCGGCCAGCCAAAGGACAAAAAATAAAGTCTTTATTAATAACACTACTGCTTTTTGCAGCAGCATTTCTGGCGGGCGCCGCCGTCCAAAAAGAAGCTGAATTTATACAAGATTTAATTGCAGCGGCTCCTGTCGCTTTAGAGGGTATTAAAGCGTTTCTGAATGAAAAGGTCTTTTTTAAGGTAAATACGGTGACAGGCCAAATCAAATGGACAGCCGCTATAACGCTACTGGTTATAAAGGATTTCCTCTGGCACTCCGTTAGAGGGCCTTAAAGATTGATGCAACATACATGGGAGGTGCTTGGTTGGGGAAGATAAAAGTAAAAAACAATAGTGAGGCATAGAAAAATATGAGGTGGTGCCCCTTGATTGCATGGATAGACTCCGGGCAGAGCCCCTGGGGTTAAAAAACAAGACCGTGTGGCCAAAAGGTGTAATAATAAAAGGGAATATGTACCATACCCGGGTTGTTAAACCCTGACAATGGCCAGGCCGCTTGGTTGTGAAAAATTTAATATCTCATATAAATTATTTATGTTGGGTAAAAGTTAATTCTAGGTAAGCATAGTAACTCCAAAATAAACACATTTACCTCCGGTGGAGCCGGTGCGGAAACTGTTTGGGAGGCTGCCTGAATAACTAAAATAAAAAATTTGAGTATTAGAGAGCGGGTCTGTGACCTGCTCTTTATCTAATTCTAAGACTCTCTCTTCTATAAGTGGGAGTTCCACTTTTCTGCTTCGGGGGGGGGTAGAGTCCCACACCGAAGTCTCGATGTCCAGCTTTAGCTGGACGAGTTCACTTATGAGCGAAGTCACCAAATTGCATTTAACGGCTCGTTTTGATATAATTCCATCGTAGAAAATAATGGATAGTTGAGGTGAGCGGAGTTTGCCGTCATTAACCGGAAAGATCGTGCCAATCAATATCAACGATGAGATGAAGCATTCCTATCTGGACTACTCCATGAGTGTAATCGTGGGGCGGGCTCTGCCAGATGTAAGGGACGGCCTGAAACCCGTACACAGACGTATTCTTTATGCCATGCACAGCCTGGGCTTAACCTCCGATAAATCACACCGCAAGTCGGCCTACATAGTTGGTGAGGTGCTGGCCAAGTACCATCCCCACGGTGACAGCTCAGTTTACGACGCCCTGGTCCGGTTGGCCCAGGATTTTGCATCTCGCTACCCGCTAGTGGACGGTCACGGCAACTTTGGCTCCGTGGACGGTGACTCTGCGGCGGCCATGCGGTACACTGAAGCGCGCATGGCCAAGATTACCGCGGAGATGCTGGCTGATATAGATAAAGATACAGTAAATTTTATACCAAACTATGATGATAAGAATGAAGAACCCACGGTCTTGCCTGCCCGTATCCCTAATTTACTGGTCAACGGGTCCTCCGGTATTGCTGTAGGAATGGCAACCAATATTCCACCCCATAATCTAGGCGAGATTATTGATGGCGTAATCATGCTGATTAAAAACCCGGACATAGAAGTCAAGGAATTGATGAGCGTCATCCAGGGCCCTGATTTTCCAACTGGCGGCATGATTATGGGTCGGGAAGGAATATGGAACGCCTACCGTACCGGCCGTGGCAGCATCAAGGTGCGATCTCAGGCCGTCATTGAAAAGACAGACAGCGGCAGAAACTGCATTATTGTCAATGAGATACCCTATCAAGTCAACAAAGCTAGGCTGATTGAAAAGATTGCCGAGTTGGTTAAGGATAAAAAGCTAGAAGGTATCAGTGACCTTAGGGACGAGTCGGACCGTCGTGGTATGCGGATTATGATCGAGTTAAAAAGAGACACCAACCCACAGGTGCTCTTAAACCAGCTTTACAAGCACACCCAAATGCAGGAAACCTTTGGTGTCATTATGCTGGCACTGGTGGAAGGAAAACCACAGGTCCTGAACCTTAAGCAGGTTTTGTATTACTACCTGGAGCATCAAAAGGATATAATTGTAAGGCGTACCAGTTTTGAACTTAAAAAGGCTGAAACACGCGCCCATATTCTCGAAGGCCTGCGCATTGCCATAGCCTACCTGGACGAGGTTATTAAAATAATCCGGGCCTCGCTAAATACAGACGCCGCAAAAAAGGCCTTGATAGAAAGATTTAACCTGACGGAGAGGCAGTCCGAGGCTATTGTCGAAATGCGGCTGAGGCAGCTTACTGGTCTTGAAAGGGAAAAGCTTGAGCAAGAGTATAAGGAATTAATGGAAAAAATTGCCTACCTACGCGCTATTCTTGCTGACGAGACCAAAGTTCTGGGCATTATTAAGGACGAGCTTTCCGTAATAAGGAAAAAATTTGTCGACCCCAGGCGTACAGTTATTTCCAGTGATGAACTTAATTTTGATGCGGAAGATCTAATCCCTGAAGAGGATGCGGTCATCACCATTACCAACCAGGGTTACATTAAGAGAATTCCCCTGGATACCTACCGCAGCCAGCGCCGGGGCGGCCGGGGTATAGCGGCTATGGGCACCAAGGCAGAGGATTATGTCCAGCACCTATTTATAACTACAACCCACCATTTCTTTCTCTTCTTTACCAACCAGGGCAAGGTGTACCGGTTGAAGGTACATGAAATCCCCGAGGCTGGCCGCCAGGCCAAGGGAACGGCAATCGTTAACCTGCTGTATATAGGTGGTGACGAAAATATAACCGCGGTTATACCTGTCCGGGAGTTCGAGTCCGAGCAGTTCCTCTTCATGGCTACCACCAAGGGCCAGGTCAAAAAAACCTCCCTTGATGAGTACGACACTTCCCGGCGGGATGGTATTATCGCTATTTCTCTTAGAGAAGGCGATCAATTGGTGGATGTTAAGCTTACAAATGGTCAAGAAGAAATCATCCTGGCCACCAGTGGCGGTCAGGCTATCCGCTTCCCGGAAGAGGAAGTACGCCACATGGGACGGGCTACCCACGGAGTTAGAGGTATTTCTCTCAGGCGTGGTGATGAGGTTATAGGTTTGGAAACGGTCCGTCCAGAGGCATCTTTGCTAGTAGTAACTGCCAATGGCTTCGGTAAAAGAACTCCTCTTACCGAATACCGCTCCCAGGCTAGAGGCGGTAAAGGGCTTATTAATATCAAAACAACCGAACGGAACGGCCCGGTGGTGGCTGTTAAGGTGGTCAAAGACGAAGAGGAAATCATGATGATCAGTGCTGAGGGCATCATCATCAGGTTAAAAGCAGGGGATATTTCTACTATTGGGCGGTCTACCATGGGAGTTACCTTGATGAGGTTGGATGCGGGAGATTCGGTGGTTGCGGTGGCCAAGGTTTTCATCGAGGATAACGAGGAATAAGATCAGAAATAATATATTACGACTAAAAAGTTAAAAAGTCATAATTCACCTTGACAGTATGTTAACCCTGTGTTAAATTTATAATCGTGCCGTATGGTGGATAGCCCACCTAACCACGGGCAGGGTGCGTGGGGCACGAGCCGGCCCAAAAGATACCAGTTGACGCAGTGCCGGGATAAATGATAAGATAGTATTTACGTCGCGGCAAACAAGCGACACGGTCTTTGAAAACTAAACAGTGGATGGATGGAAGTTGAGAAGTGAGAAGCGAGAAGTGAGACGTGAGAAATTACAGCGAGCGACCCGCAACGCATGACTCAAAAAAAACAAACATGACTCTCGTCAAAAGCGAGCAGTACATTCCAAAAGCAACAAAACTTCAAGAGCCAATTCAAATTTTTCATATATAATTGGAGAG
>JAQVOH010000082.1 GCA_028702695.1 Desulfotomaculaceae bacterium | reverse complement strand
ATCAGTATCACTTTTAGTGGTGCTGATTTGATTTTTACACCCTATCGTTGAAAGATGGAGCCCCCTGCAGGGTAAAAAACGCCCCTGACCGGTCATTTTTTAGTGTTCATTTTGCACGTCAGGAAGGAATTTGTTTATGTTTATGGAAATAGGTGTAAGTTGGCCTTTGTAGACAGATAAGGGGCCGGAGATAAAAATCGGCGATATATGGCTGCTCCACAAGGATGCAGAAAAGTATGACGGCGGCAGGTACAAAAGGGGGATAAAAAATGGAAAGTAGTATGAAAGACAGGCAAAACGACATAATAGAGTCGTTTCAATCAATCTTTGGAAAAGAAGAACTGCTTGCCAAAGTGATCGAGTGCTTCCCTTATCCGATAGAGGTTTACGCTCCGGACGGAACATCGGTGCTGGTGAATAAGGCTATGCTGGCTGAATATCATGCTATCAGCTCAGACATGGTTGTCGGTAAATACAATGTATTCAAAGACCCTTACATTGTTGCCTCGGGTCAACTCCCTGTCTTAAAGCGTGCCTTTCAGGGAGAAACCGTCTTTTTCCCGGATGTCAAAGTGCCTTTGGAAGAAATTGCGGAGCGCTACGGCACACGGGATTTCGATATGGAGGCCGTATATCAGGATATTACGGTTTTCCCTCTTTTTAACGATGAAAAACGGGTTATATATGTGGCGGCATTTTTTATAAACAGGAGGGTTTACCGTGGTAAGAACGAAATCGTTAAGGGCAAGGAATACATAGAAAGCCACTGGCAGGAGCCTTTTGACGCCGGCGCAACGGCAAAGGCGGCCTGCCTCAGCAAAGCCCATTTCACCAAGCTGTTCAAGAAGCATACCGGCGTCACCCCCCATGAGTATTATACCAATTATAAAATCAGTAAATTGAAGGAGAAACTGCTGGATTCCAGCCTTTCCATCGCCCAGGCATTTGCCGCCTGTAATATGGATTATAACGGCCATTCCGCCCGAGTATTTAAAAATAAAACCGGCGTTTCCCCTTCTGCTTATCGGAAAATATCAGATTAAAACGCCATATAAAAGTAGTTAAGAGATAGCCAGGCTTTGGTTAATACGAGAGCCCGGCTTCTTTTTATTATCAAAATAATATTTTCCTTACTAAATATAAGCATATTCAACCTATCCTTACAACCGGCCAGCTAATAAAATATTAGTTGCCATTATGAAAATATTGGCAGTTTAGCTGGAAAGGAGCGTTCATATGGGTGATAAAACAAAAGAGCAACTGCTTGAAGAATTGTCAGAGGTACAGAAAATGTTTGAGGAAAAAACAGAGGCTCAAGGCCAAATGATAAGAAGATTTCAGACACTTATCGCAAATGAGGGGTTGTTTTCTCAGATTATTGATTTTTTTCCTTATCCCCTCGCGATATTTACGCCCCAGTATACACTGGCCATGGTCAATAAGGCTTTTGCGGTGGAAACAAAAACGCCAATTAAGAATCTGGAAAAAGGTGCAGGCCGCATTGTTCAACACAAAGCTAACGATATGCAGCTGGCTGCAGCCGTTAAAAGGGTCTTTACCGGGGATACCTCTTTTATAGATGATTTAAAGGACCCGTTTTCCATGTTCTCAGGAATCCCACGACATAGCCCATCGCAGCCTGCCCGTTTCCATAAGGCCGTCATTTTTCCTGTTCCGGCTGATGATGCTGAAATCACCCACGGCGTGATTGTGTTTATGCCGTGAGTTAAGTACAAAGAACAGATTAAAATAAAATGTCCGCATAGGACAAGGAGGAAAGAGTGATGAAAAAATTATCTGTTGCGCTTCTCGTGATTTTACTTGCCTGCTCTTTACTGACAGGCTGTGGCGTTAAAGAAAAAATCGAACAAAAAGTGGGCGAAAAGGTTATTGAGGAAATCGTGGGCGACGAGGACGTCGATATTGATATTGACGGAGACAAAATCACCGTTAAGGGTAAAGACGGAGAAACGTTGACCATGGGCGGCGTCGAATGGCCGGACATTGATTATATACCTGAGTTTAAGAAGGGTGAAATCATCAGCGCCGCCAATGACGGTGAAGGCAATGTAATGATTATCTTGGAAAAAGTGGACCGGAATGATTTTGAGGACTATGTGGAAGGTATCAAAAAGGATTTCCCGGAAGAAACCAATGAAATGCAGGTGGAGGAATACCTTCTCTTTGAAGGCAAAAACGCTAAAGGCGCGAAGGCGGTAATACAATATTTTATAAATGATAACTCACTCACAATTATCGGCAAAAGGGAGAGCGAATAAGATCTACATGAGAGGAGAATAAATAATGAAGCGAATCATTTCTATTGTACTATGCTTTTTAATGGTGTTTGCTATGTGCCCGCTCCTATTCGCGGCAAGCACCATAACATGGACCGGGTCAGACGGTGACGGGTCATGGCATAATGCCGACAACTGGGATCCGGCACAAGTACCGGTGGACGGCGACTATGTAACTATTCCTGAGTCCTCAGTAGTGGAATATGTTTATGGCGAGACAAGTGTAAGGCTAAGCTGTGCGGGAAATTTGACGGTTTCCGGCGGCTCTCTTAAACTTGCTTCCGGAAATTCTATTTTAACAAACGGAAAGCTGGACGGAGCAGGAGATCTCACAATAACCACCGGCGGAAACTTTTCATGGAGCGGAGGAAGCATAGAAGGTTCCGGGAGACTTATAATTGAAAATAATGCGAATCTATATGCAGCCCCATCTTCTTTGGACCGCTATCTGGTAAACAACGGTGCATTGCTTATATATGACAGCCTTAAACTTACATGCGGTGCCGAAGGCAGCGGCAACTTCTCGCTCCAACAAGACAATACTCTGGAACTAGGCGGGAACGGAAGCTATAACCTGAGCAGTAGCAATATTAGCAATATGGGAACTCTAAGAATATCAAACACTTGCACATCTGTTAATTTCAACTCCGGTTATACGCAGCAGAATACAGGCACACTAGAATTTGATATAGGGGGGCTTAGTGACCTCACAAAGCTTGAGGTTGCAGGAACTGCATCCCTGAACGGTATATTAAAAATAAATATACTGGATGGTTATAACCCTTCAACGGGCGACACTTTTGAAATTATGACTTACGGTTCAAGAACAGGTACATTTTCCTCTATCACCAGTAACTTAGAGGGTATCATCTTTGTGCCGACCTATACTGACACCGGCCTTACATTGAAAGCAACGACGGTCTGGGAAGTAGCAAATGCTACAGAACTGGAAGCTGCTTTGAACGGCTTTCAGAGTGACGATACTATCAAGTTGACCGCAGATTTTACTTACTACAAAGGGATTGTTATTGACGGCGAAAACGTTACCTTTGATACGGGCAGCTTCACACTCAATGTATACAATGAATACAGCTCCGCAGACCCTGCGTCAGGAGTCGGCCTTGAGGTAAAAAATGGCGGCAATGTCTATCTTATTGGTTCCGGCCAGTTATATATCAGACAGATAGAAGGAAACACCGCCTATGGAGTTAAGGTAACAGACGCTTCTACAGCTATGGTTACGAATGTCCAGGTAACGGTTTATGAAGATGACGCAGGCGTTGGTGCTTATGCTGACGGCACCGGCTCTTCCATCCACGTTCTGGGCAATGTGCACGTCATGGGCGTAGGCGGCTGCGGTGCAAAAACCATGGGACGTGGTAGTATCACTGTTGAGGGAACGATTACGGCCACGATCTACATCAACATCGGCTCCACATACAAGGGTATATCCTCCGGTGTGGACGATTCCTCAAAGCCTGGCTATCTGAAATACTGCACTGATCCCGTCACGGGGATTGTGTGGGTCAAGGCGGCATCAGCACCTCCCGACGTTCCACAGAATTTTACCGCCACGCCCGGCAACGGTCAGGTGGCGTTAAACTGGACGGCCCCGGTCAGTGACGGTGGTGCCGCAATTTCAGGATACGAGGTGTCCAGCGATAACGGCAGCACATGGGTTACAACCAGCACCAGCACCTCCCACACCTTCACCGGCTTAACTAACGGCACGGAATATACCTTCAAGGTGCGTGCGGTCAACAGTGCCGGCAATGGAGCGGAGGCTAGTGCAGCAGCTACGCCGACAGTGCCTGCGCCAACGCAGCCGGGACAGCTTTACACCTGGGGCAACAATGTGCATGGGCAGTTGGGCGACGGTACTATAGGTATTGCACAGAATAAATCTATCCCCACACATATCGGCACAGCTGAAGACTGGACAACGGTAAGCGCAGGTTCCCAGCATACGGTTGCCCTTAAATCGGACGGCAGCCTGTGGGCCTGGGGAGATAACCATGAGGGTCGGTTGGGAGACGGCACATCCGAGCTCAGGAAGGATTCTCCCGTACGTATTGGCAGCGACAATGATTGGGTGGCAGTAGAGGCAGGAGATAATCATACAGTAGCCCTGAAAACTGACGGCAGCCTGTGGGCCTGGGGCGGAAATAATATTGGTCAGCTGGGGGACGGTACTGCCGGTACTGATGAAAACAAGAATGTGCCAACCCTTATTGATGACGGGAGTACCTGGATCGCAGTGTCAGCCGGATTTCACCATACAGTAGCTCTGCAAGCGGACGGCAGCTTGTGGGCCTGGGGAAACAATTCAAAGGGTCAATTTGGCTGTAGCGATATAAGCTATTCAAAAATTCCCATCCAAATCAGCACTGAAGAGTGGGCTGCAATATCCACAGGAACAGAATATACCGTAGCTCTGAAAGCGGATGGCAGTCTGTGGACTTGGGGATGGAACAACGTGGGCCAGTTAGGCGACGGGACAACTGAAGACAAACACGTTCCGACACGGGTCGGTAGCGACACCTGGTTGGCTGCAGCGGCGGGAGAAAATCATGTTGTAGCCATAAAAACAGACGGCAGCCTCTGGGCCTGGGGCGGCAATGAATACGGAGAGCTGGGCAACGGGTCTAGCGACGGCGTTTCAGAGCCTCCCCCTCACCCTGTTCCCGCCCAGATTGGCACTGCTACCGATTGGACCTCCGTAAGTACCGGCTACGCGCACAATGCGGTTTTTAAGACTGACGGCAGTCTTTGGCTCTGGGGTTTAAACTCAAGCGGGCAATTGGGGGATAACACTACTATTAGTAAGCTTACCCCCCAACGTCTTGACGGTGCCGGTACCTGGTTGGCTGTGGCGTGTGGCGGTAGTCATACAGTGGCCACGCTAGAAGCCGGGCTAACTGTCCCCACCGCGCCGCAGACCTTTACTGCCACGCCCGGAGACACACAGGTGGCGTTGAGCTGGACGGCCCCGGTCAGTGACGGTGGTGCCGCAATTACAGGATACGAGGTGTCCAGCGATAACGGCAGCACATGGGTTACAGCCAGCACCAGCACCTCCTACACCTTCACAGAATTAACCAACGGCATGGAATATACCTTCAAAGTGCGGGCGATCAACAGCGTAGGCAACGGTGCTGAGGCAAGCGCAGTGACTACGCCGGGAGTATACGTGTGCAAAATTGGCGAGACTGAGTACGAAATCTTGGATGATGCCTTGGCTACCTTAGTGGATAATACTCCCACTACGATCACTCTATTGCAGGACATCACGGATATTGACGGCATTTCTCTTTCTAAAAAGAAATTGACCATAAACCTAAACGGAAAGACTCTTACCGTTAATAACAGCGCAGGCTTCGGAATCAAAATGAATCTTCTCTCAGAACTCAATCTCACAGGTTCGGGCAACTTTAATGTTCATGCCAGTATGCAGGGGTTGCACTTGAATCAGTCAATTTTTACCGCACCGGAAAGCGTGATGGTAGATATCCAATCAGATAATAATTCGGGGATATACACGGATACCGAGTGTTCCGCAAGCCTGCATGGAGATGTAAGCGGTGCCACAGGTGGCATTACTGCATCCAGTGAGAATACCATTACGGTTAACGGTACGGTGACCTCCACGGGCACAAGCAGTGGAAATCATGCTGTTCGCTTGACTCACAGGGGCAATACAGTGCAAGTAGGCAATGTCATTGTGACTGCCGGCAGCGGTTCCGGGTTGTATATCGAAACGGGAGCTGGTGGTACTGTCACGGTAGGCACCCCGGAAACCCCCGCTCAGATTATAGGTAAAGGTTCTGGTCTTTGGGTGCGATCAGATGCTGTCGTAACGGTATACGGCGATGTTGAGGGCTCCGTACATGGTATTAAATCTGAGGAAAACAGTACAATAACTATTCACGGAAATGTAAAATCTACTGCTGATAGCGGCGAAAGACACGGCATCAACTGTTTTGCCAACAGCATTCCTGCTCATATCGTGGTCAATGGAAATGTGGAGGGTGTAAACGGTGTGTATATCCATGGCGGGCAGAGTGTTTTGAACGTAAATGGCAATGTTACGGCTGGCGGCACGGATCCATTGACCAATGTTGGAGTTTACGCCTCTTATGCGAAGCTGAATATCAGCGGCCACCTGACAGCAAGCAATTGCCTTGGAGCTCATTCTTTCGAGTCTTCAGAAATAAGTGTAGACGGAACGATAACAGCACAAAACTATGTCAAGGTCAAATATACGGAAAAAACTATAAGCGATACCGATGCTACAAGCACCAGAGACGGCTATCTGCAATATTCCGACGGAAATAACGCATTTGTTTGGGTAAAGGACGGCGGGGAAACTACTGCACCTACCGCACCGCAGAACTTCACCGCCACGCCCGGTGACACTCAAGTGGCGTTAAGCTGGACTCCTCCCACCAGCGACGGGGGTGCTGCAATCTCAGGATACGAAGTGTCCAGCGATAATGGCAGCACATGGGTCGCAGCCAGTGCCAACACTTCACACACCTTCACCGGCTTAACCAACGGCACGGAATATACCTTTAAGGTGCGGGCGGTCAACAGCGCAGGCAACGGAGCGGAGGTAAGCGCGACAGCGACGCCGACAGAATATGTCTGTGAGATCGGCGCAATCAAGTACACCACGTTGGATGACGCCTTGGCGGCAGTCGGCATTGGAGAAACCAAAACGATTACTCTTCTGCAAAATATCGACTATGACCAGGGTATAGCTCTGGATAACAAAAAAATTACCTTTGAGCTAAACGGATATACCTTAAACCTAGTCAGCTCGGTTGAGGGAGTTCACGCATTGGGTGTGTATAACGGAGGAGGTGTGGCTCTTTCCGGAACCGGCGCGTTAAATGTGACGGGACCGGCCAACGGCTGCGGAGTAACGGTACATTCAAACTCCGCCTTGTCTGAAGTCACCGTCACCAATGCCAGTGCCTCCGGACCTGATTCTAAGGCCGCTCACACTTCTGGTCAAGCCTCGCTTACCGTTTTGGGAGATGCAACGGCAACAGGTATCAGAAGCTATGGCATCCATGCCCAGGCAGGATCTACCCTTGAGGTTCAGGGAAATGTCAGCGCAGACCAGGAGGGCGTTTGTGTCTCTGCTGCTACCGCCAGAGTAATGGGCAATGTACAATCCAGTGGCAACAATTTAATCGGAAATCCCGTAGGAATCGGCATCAGTGTATATAACGGAACAGCGGAAATCAGAGGCAATGTTACTGCCAACCGGGTAGGCGCAATGATGAGGGCCGGCGGCAGCATTACCCTTGACGGAATACTCACAGCTCCGGACTATATCCAGTTCGCTGACGATGACCCCATAACCATTGACGATTATGTACTTCCAACTACCAAGGCTGGTTATCGTACCTATCAGCAAAGCAGCAACACAGTATGGATCAAAGGTGAAGCGCCGCCTGCGCAATATTCCATCACGGTTGAAAACGACGGCAACGGAACAGCCAGCGCTAATATCGCTTCAGCTGCGGAAGGTTCTGAAATTACCCTGACAGCCACCCCCGCCAACGGATATCAGTTCAAGGAATGGCAGGTTATCAGCGGTGGTGTGACAATTTCAGTCAATAGCTTCATTATGCCGGGCCAAAACGTAACAGTGAAAGCTATTTTTGAGCCGGTTCCCACCTCAACCCATACCGTAAACTTTTACAGCGACAGCTCTCTTTATGCCAGCAAAACTGTAACCAGCGGCTCCGCCCTCGGAGCTAATTGGCCGAACAATCCAAGCAAAAGCGGATACAGCTTCGACGGCTGGTTCACCGGATCAAACGGCGCAGGAACAATGTTCAGCAGCTTTACCATCATCAATGCCGATGTAGCTTTGTACCCCAAATGGACGTACATCGGCGGCAGTTCAGGTTCTGGCAGAGGCAGGAGTCCTTCAGTTCCTACCTATCAAGCACAAGTGAAGACAGGAAGCGACCCAGAAAGGGCCTTCCTGGTCACGGTTAACAATAATACCGGAAACGCCTCCATAGAGGAAGATCCCTGGTCGACGAGACCTCAGGGAAGAACTATCGTCACCATACCTTCCATACCCGGCACCGGCAGTTACTCGGTAAGCACATCGCTTGCCAATCTGTCCAAAACTGATGTTCAGGGTATGCTGACTTTCAATACCGATGCAGGCAGCATCACAGTGTCCTCCAATATGCTGACAGGGATTGAGGACGCAGAGGGAAATAATGCACAGATCACCATTGGTAAGGGAGATAAATCCAACTTGCCGGAGGAAGTTAAGGACGCTATCGGAGACAGACCGTTGGTACAGCTCACACTGTCCATCGACGGTAAGCCAAGGTACTGGAACAATCCGGAAGCGCCGGTTACGGTGTCGATTCCTTATACACCCACAGCCGCCGAGCTAGCCCACCCGGAAAGTATTGTAGTCTGGTACATCGACGGCAGCGGTAACACGATACCGGTATCCAACGGGCAATACGACCCTGAAACCGGAACCGTAACCTTTACCACCACCCATTTCAGCTATTATGCCGTAGGCTACAATCAAGTGAACTTCAAGGATGTGGTGAGTGATGCATGGTATGCGAAAGCGGTTTCCTTTATCGCTGCCAGGGAGATTACCAAAGGTACGGGAAACGGCAATTTCAGCCCCGAAGCCAAGCTTACCCGGGGACAGTTCATCGTCATGCTGATGAGGGCCTACGCCATAGCCCCCGACTTAAATCCACAGGATAACTTCGCGGACGCGGGCAGCGCGTATTACACCAGCTATCTGGCTGCAGCCAAGAGACTGGGGATATCAGCAGGCGTAGGAGACAATATGTTCGCTCCAGAAAAGGAGATCACCCGGCAGGAGATATTCACCTTGTTGTACAATGCGCTGAAAGCCATCGGGCAGCTGCCACAGAATGATTCCGGTAAAGTGCTTTCCGACTTCTCGGATGCGGAGCAGATTGACGCTTGGGCTAAGGACGCGCTGAATCTGCTGGTCAGAGCCGGAATCATCGGCGGCAGCAACGGAAAGCTATCTCCGCTCAATACGACCACCAGAGCGGAAATGGCACAGGTACTGTATAATCTGCTGGGGAAATAGAGCTAAGAATTAAGAAAATACTTGGAAACGTAAGCGAGGCACTTCATTTGAAGCGCCTCGCTTGATGTTTTGTTGTTTTCTGTTCAATTTAGTTTAACGGTTACAACAAATCGCAAGTTGAATAAACACATGAACTTTTGATGGTTTTTGGGTGGTTATGAAACGGTAGTTGCTTTTTATTATATCCCAATAAATGGAAACCAATGATTTCCGGCATCCCCATTATCCTTATAATCCTAAACCATTCCGCCAGTTGTGACTCAAGCAACGGAATAGTGGTTCTTTTAAACCTTAATATGCATATTGAAAATATAAAGAAAAGCGGCGCGTGGGAGGGTGCAAAATGCACACCCCCTTAACAAATCGTTTAACATTAGATAAGGGGTGTGCATTGTATCATTTGTTAGTAGATTAGCCATATTTAAACTAATGGTTTAATGTAATCTGTATTGATCTATTTTGCTTATTTTAAATATTCAAACAGATTAATTTATAATCAATTTACAATTATTAGGTTAAATTCACTGATATATGGTGTAAAATGGTTAACAGGTTTACAGAGGTTGATAATATGGTAAGATGGGACCCGTGGCGAGGATGTGAAAAATGCAGCGAAGGATGTTTGCATTGTTATATTCATAAGGGTGATGCTAAAAGAAATATTGATACAAATATGGTTGTTAAAACAAATCATTTTTCTAAACCAGTCGACAAATTGAAAAATGGTACTTACAAAATGAAATCATGTCTTGTGTATCTTGGATTCTCTACAGACTTTCTAATCGAAAAAGCGGATGAATGGAGACAGATTTGCTGGGAGATGATAAAAGAAAGATCAGATTGCACATTTCTTTTTCTTACAAAGAGAATTGATAGATTTTTAAAATGCATTCCAGATGACTGGAATGATGGATATGACAATGTTGTTGTATGCTGTACAGTTGAGGACCAGAAGAATGCTGACTATAAGCTATCAATCTTTTCAAAACTTCCTGTCAAGCACAAAATCATTACAGCGCAACCTTTACTTGAGAGAGTTGATATGGAAAAGTATCTTGACGGTATTGAAACTGTAGTTGTAGGTGGAGAATCAGATAAAGATGCAAGATTGCTTGATTACGAGTGGGTATTAGATATTAGAAATCAGTGTATAAGGAAAAATGTTTCATTTGAATTTAGACAATGTGGAACCCACTTTATTAAGGATAATAAAAAATATACCATTCAGACTAAGGATTTGTGCAGGCAGGCAAGACTTGCAAATATTGACTATAAACGGTGCTGATATCTTTATTAAGTATTTAGTAAAAAAGAGTATTAGAAATTCCATAGATACAAACTTATTATTTTATTTCGGGAGGTTTTAAAAGATGATTGAAAAAATTTATGAAACAACAAATGGAAATATCCATTACTGGATTAATGAACCTTGCAATCAAGATTTTACTTTGGTTTTTTTACCTGGTCTGACTGCAGATCACAGATTATTTGAAAAGCAAATCGAATATTTCG
>JAQVOH010000011.1:20036-41037 GCA_028702695.1 Desulfotomaculaceae bacterium | reverse complement strand
TGCTGACGTGTGGCCTTGCCGAGGCAAAAAACGGAGGGGTTACCTCAAAGTCATTTGATTATTTATCAAAAGCCCAAAGCTTAATGTTTGTTAATACCAATAACACCATCAGCGTTAAAGGAGAAACCGGGGCATACACCGACGTTGAAGAAATCGCGGTTACTGTATATCTGGAAAAGTACAACGGCAGCGGTTGGACTGTGGTAAAGAGCTGGGATAATTGCAATTACGCCGATTCAAATGTCATTTGTGCAGGGACCTCGGGGACTCTTTCCACTGGTACTTACAGGGTCAGAAGTTACCACCGAATAGATAATTATGGGGCTATTGAAACAACAAATTCCTATTCAAACCAGCAAACTATTTGAGGCCTCCCTAATCAAGTGGTCCACGCTTTGAGGGGCCGTGAAACTCTGGTTTTTGTGACACCCACACCATTCTCCAAAGTGGACTGTATCCCTTTTTATAAGCAGTTTAACACACGACAGGAAGATACAAATGTGAAATTAGCTAATATTAGACAAAAGGGGTGATGCTATTGATTGCTATTTAAACAAAAATAGTGATTATTGATAAGAAAAGAAAATTCAAAAAAGGGAAGGTGTTAAAATTGAAAGGTTACAAGAGAGGATTAATTGCTGGTGCAATAGTGTTATTTGCTATTGCAATAATCTTCGGTGTCTCTCAGACATATGCTTCTCAAAGTATTGAGAAATCTGCAGAAAATGTTGTTTCTAAGTTTTTTGATGCTGGAAAAAATGGAGATATTGATACTGTAATAGACTGTTCTATTGATATGCGTCCTGGTTTAACTAATTCAATGCGTCGTGAAGTAATTAAAGAACAAAAGGATTTACTTAAAGAATACAATATATTATCGGCAGAAAAAGTTAATGATCAAAAAGTGGTAGTAAGAGTAAAATTAGTTCTTACTGATGATAAAATGATTTTGGATTACCCAGTTATATACAATGGAGATAAATGGGTACTAGATATTACTAACGCTCAGCGAGTAGAATAGTTTTATGATGGGAGTGATAAAATTGGATAAGCGAAAATATTCTAATTTTAAAATAGCTTTAGTGTTAATATTCGTAGCTACAATCATTGCATGTATAGGAACTCAAATAGCATCGGCAGGAACTTTAGTTAAACAATATGATTTTGGTTTTTATAGCGGCGGTTCGAACCCACAATATTCTCCTACTTTTACAGCCAATAGTAGTGTTGTATCAATAACAGGATGGCAAGTAAGCCAAAATGGTACACCAAGTGTAGGTTACGCAATTGCTAGATTAAATTGGACCGGATCTTACACTACTTTAACTTCAACACAATATGTAAATGATACCTATCCTTCTAGCTCTTGGTTTGCTCCTTTGAATTTTACAAATATTCCGGATAGCTCGTGGTTGTCTTTGAAAGCTTCTACCACTATGATGCAAACGACTTGTGGAGCTAATATTTATGATGGCTGGTAAATGATATTCTATCCAAAAGGGAGATGAGCAAAATGGATACGCTTCCCGTAGGGGCACTTCATCCGGCTAAATTTTTAGTACCAGTATTCTTGATGTGTAATTATTTTACGAACATATCGCTTGTATCAAGTTAGAGTTTATCATAGACCCAGTTGGTTTTGGAAAATCAGTAAAATAGATAACATGGATAACTTCATAAAAACATATACGAATTTCAGTATTATCTCGTTAATTATTTTCGCCATAGCAATAATGATTGTTTTATTCATCAGAACGGAATATATTACTATTTCTCTTTTTATTATTTCATTACTATCAGCTCCGATAGGAATTACTTTCTATTATAAATTTAAAAAAAGTTAATTGTGGAATTGTCAAATTCACTTCCCCGTCAAGTGCTTGTTAATGGGAGACAGCTAACATTTGACCAAGAACCGATAATCTTTAATGATAGAATTTTTGTTCCTTTTAGGAGTATAGCGGAATTACTTGGAGCTGAGATAACATGGCACGATCCAGCGGTAACAGTTATAAAAGGGAATTTTTTAATTAGCTTTTCAACATAAAGGAAGCAGGAGAACCGTCCCCGTGCTTCCCGCGAGCTACCAGACCTGGAGGACGGCACACTTGAGGTAGTGGGTCTCGGGCGAAACCGGCAGTGTCGGGTGGTCCTTGGCCTGCCGTCGCAACTCCACCAGACGCAGTTGGCGTCCGGCATCTTTCGCAGCCTCCAAAATGACCTCCATAAATTGCTCCTCTCTCATATGAAACGAGCAGGAGCAAGTTAGCAGGAATCCTCCGGGCGGCAATAGCTTCATGGCCCTTAAGTTGATTTCCTTGTAGCCGCGTATGGCGCCGCGCAGGGCCTGCTTGGACTTGGTAAAAGCAGGCGGGTCCAAAATTACCAGGTCATACCGCTCCCCGGCCTTTTCCAGTGCCCGCAGTTCATCAAAAGCATTCGCTTCACGGAAACTGCAAACTTCTTCGAAACCGTTCCTGGAAGCATTTCGCCGTGCCACTTCCAAGGCCGGTCCGGCAATATCCACGCCAAGTACTTCCCTCGCCCCGTAACTGGCAGCATAAACGCTGAAGGTCCCGGTATGGCAGAAGCAGTCAAGCACCCTTGCCCCCTCAGCCAGACCGCTGAGTGCCATGCGGTTCTCCCGCTGATCCAGGAAGTAACCGGTTTTCTGGCCGCCTGCCAGGTCAACCAGAAAGTTTAGCCCGTTTTCATGAATTTCCACCATGGGATCAAAAGGGCCTTTGAGGAAGCCGGTTTTGAGCGGCAGGCCTTCCAGTTCCCGAACAGATACGTCGTTGCGCTCGTATATGCCGGACGGGGCTAAGAGCTCATCTAAAATTTCCACAACCATTTCCTTGTACCGGTCCATACCCAGGGCTAGGGTCTGTATCACCAGAGCATCACCAAATTTATCGACAATAAGCGCGGGGAGAAAGTCGGCCTCGGCGAAAATCAACCGGCAGGCGTCGGTATCCCGGACCACCCGCCGCCGGTACTCCAGCGCCGCCTTAATCCGGGCCGCGAAAAACTCGCGGTTTATCTCTTCAGAGCGGTCACGTGTCAACATGCGCACCAGGATCTTTGAGGCCGGGTTGATATAACCGCGTCCCAGAAACTTGCCTTTAGCGTCAATTACCTCTACGATGTCACCAGGCAGAAAGTCACCGGAGATTTCATCAACTTCAGTCGAGTAAATCCAGGGGTGGCCCCCTACTACCCGGTGCTGCCTGTTCCTGGCTAATTTCACCTCTGCCAAATGCTGCACTCCTGTCTTTTAGAACTGTATTTTCACACAAACCAACTACAAACTAAGAAAAGGCTGGACTTGCGGGCTTGGGCTTATCCGGAGCGAGCGGAGGATAACCCCAAGCCCACTAACCCAAAGGCTTTTCGAGAACCAGTTAACAATGACCTTTACCATTGCGAAACACTCGCATTTTATTGGGGTGCAAAACTATGTTCACCAATTTGCACTCACATATATTATTACCGCCTAACCAAACGGAATGCGCTCTCCTGAGCCCGGCTTAAAACCTCTTCCTCGTCAATTGTCAGGATCAACCTGTCTTCCATGACGACCTCCCCGTTAATGATCACTGTGTCCACGTCAGCAGACTGGGCGGCATAGACCAGGTGCGCTACCAGGTCATGCTGCGGACAGAGGTGGGGGCGATGGAAGTCAACCAGGATCAAATCAGCCTTCATGCCTGGTTTCAACATCCCCACGTCACCAAGACCTAGAGCACGGGCTCCGTTGGAAGTAGCCATTTGTAGGGCCTTAAAGGAAGGCAGCGCCATCGGGTCGCCGGTAGAGACCTTATGCAACAGGGACGCGATGCGCATTTCCTCCATCATGTCGAGGTTGTTGTTGCTGGCAGCCCCGTCAGTACCCAGGCCGACTATTGCCCCCGCCTTGAGCAGCTCCGTTACTGGTGCAATACCGCTGGCCAGCTTCATATTGCTGGCAGGACAGTGGGCCACGCCAACCTTTTTAGCAGCCAGAATGGCAATATCTTCTTGAGACAGGTGAACGCAGTGGGCTGCCAGCACCGGCAGGTCAAAGAGACCTATTGAATCCAGTAGTTGAACTGGTGTCATGCTGTACTTTTCCTGGATTTGAAGAATCTCGTCCTGGGTCTCGGCCACATGGATGTGGATGCCGACATCATACTTCTCTGCTAAGGTCATGACCCTTTTTAGATAATCCGGCGGGCAGGTATAAGGGGCGTGCGGCCCGAACATGGTGGTAATCCTACCGTCGGCCCTGCCGCTCCATTCTTCCACCAGGTTTACGCTTTCCTCAATAGCCTGTTCGGCGGCTGGTCCGACCCCAACCATGCCGCGCGACAGACAGGCCCTGATGCCGCTTTCCTCCACGGCCAGGGCTGTTTGGCCCATTTCAAAATACATATCGGCAAAGGTGGTAGTACCAGACTTGATCATTTCCAGGCAGCACAACATCGCCCCCCAGTAACAATCCTCCGGCTGCAGCTTTGCTTCAAGCGGCCAGATTTTCTCATTAAGCCACTTCATAAGCGGCAGGTCGTCGGCGTAGCTGCGCAGGAGGGTCATTGACGCGTGCGTGTGGCAGTTTATAAAACCAGGCATCGCCACCATACCGCTACCGTCAATAACGTGTTCGGCTATAAAGTTTTCAGGGACACAACCTTTGGGACCGACTGCTATGATGCTGTTTCCCGCGATGGCTACCTCGCCGTCCTGAAAAACAGCATCGTGTCCCTCCATGGTCAGCACGGTAGCGCCTTTAATTACAATTCTAGCCATTTTTTCTCCCCCTGTAACTTATTCATGCCACTCTCTCAAGTAAGCTTCCTGTTCAATGGTAAGGCTGTCAATGACCACGCCCATCGATTTAAGCTTAAGGGTGGCCACACGCCGGTCAATTTCGGCCGGCACGCGATATAGTTTCCTCTGGAATTGCTGCCTGTTTGCCATGATATGTCTGACCGTAAGCGCCTGCACGGCAAAAGACATATCCATAATTTCAGCAGGGTGCCCGTCACCAGCGGCCAGGTTAACCAGCCTTCCTTCAGCCAGAAGGTATAGTTTTCGCCCATCTTTTAGAATAAACTGCTCAATGTTATGGCGGGCCTGACCCTGCTCCACCGCCACGGCTTTTAAATCATGTTTGTTGATTTCTACGTCAAAGTGACCGGCATTGGACAGGATTGCCCCATCCTTCATTTTTGTAAAGTGATGCTTTGTTAGGACATCCCGGGAGCCAGTAACGGTGACAAATATATCACCATAAGCGGCGGCTTCTTTGCTGTGCATAACCTGGTAGCCATCCATGCATGCCTCTATAGCCCGCACCGGGTCAACTTCGCACACGATGACATTGGCGCCAAGCCCTTTGGCACGCATCGCGACTCCCTTACCGCACCAGCCATAGCCCATTACTACCACAGTCTTACCGGCTACCACCAGGTTGGTAGTCCGCATAATCGCGGACCAGACCGACTCTCCGGTACCGTAACGGTTGTCGAACAGGAACTTGCACTGGGCGTTGTTTACCGCAAACATTGGAAAGAGCAGCTTGCCCTCGCGGTCCAGCGCCTCCAAACGCCGGATGCCGGTGGTGGTTTCCTCGCAGCCGCCAATAACCTCTCCCGCCAGCTCCCTGCGGGTTGTGTGCAACAAGGTCACCAGATCCCCACCGTCGTCAATGACCACCTGCGGCCGCGTGTCAAGAGCCTGCAGCAGGTGGTCTCGGTACTCCTGGTCACTGGCATTATACCAGGCGTAGACCTTTATCCCTGCAGCAGCCAGGGCTGCCGCCACGTCGTCCTGAGTCGAAAGCGGGTTGGACCCGGTAACAGTGACTGCCGCCCCGCCGGCCCGGATAACCTCAGCCAGGTAGGCTGTTTTTGCCTCCAGGTGAATGGACAGCGCAACCCGTACGCCGTCAAAGGGACGGTCCCTCTCAAATTCCTCGCGTATATGGTTCAACACAGGCATGTGGTCTCGTACCCAGTCTATTTTTAATTGCCCACCAGGGGCAAGCTTAATGTCTTTTATAGCATAGTCGGGCAAATCAGTCTGCCTCCTCTGATTGAGATGTGAGAATGTTCTTTTTGAGGTTCTGAGGATAGGGCGGTCGAACTATCCCCCGCTCGGTAATGATCGCTGCAACCAGACGGGCCGGTGTAACATCAAAGGCAGGGTTCCAGACCTGCACCCCGGTGGGGACTATTTGCTGCCCAGCCAGGTGGGTTACCTCGGCCATATCCCGTTCTTCAATTTGTATTTCGGAACCCGAGGTCAAGCTCAAGTCAACCGTAGAAACAGGAGCTGCCACGTAAAAAGGAATATTATGCTCTTTGGCCAGGACCGCCAGACTGTAGGTCCCGATTTTATTGGCCACGTCACCGCTCGAGGTAATGCGGTCTGCGCCTACCAGCACCAGGTCAACCATACCTTTGGCCATCAAATAGCCGGCCATATTATCCGTGATTACGGTTACAGGAATGCCCTCCTGATACATTTCCCAGGCAGTTAGACGGGCGCCCTGCAAAAGGGGCCTGGTCTCACCGGCAAAAACGCTTATATCTTTGCCTTCTGCCCTGGCTGCCCGGATCACCCCCAGGGCAGTCCCGTAACCCGCTGTAGCCAGAGCCCCGGCGTTGCAGTGGGTTAGAATGCGGGCGCCCTGCGGTATAAGTTCCCGGCCGAACTCCCCCATTCTCCTGTTACCGGACTCATCCTCCCGACGAATAGCGTGCGCCTCGTCAAGTACAGCGTGACGAAGTACCCCCGGATCGTCAGACTGGGTGCTAATCAACCTGCGCATGACCCTTTCCACAGCCCAGCACAGGTTAACTGCCGTCGGCCTGGTGGCTGCCAGTTCAACGGCTGCCTCACGCACACGGTCTATATAGGCATCCCTGGACTCGGCTTCAATATTTCCTGCAGCCAGCGCCAGCCCGTAGGCAGCGGCTACTCCGATGGCCGGGGCGCCACGCACTGACAGGTTTTTAATCGCTGTGGCCACCTCGCGGTAATCTCCACACTTAAGGTAATTTACCGTGCCGGGGAGCCCGGTCTGATCCAGTAGTTCCAGCAGCCCTTCCTCCAACCAGCGCATGGTTTCCAAAGCTGTTCACCTCCATTATGCTTTAACAAGCTGTTCAAAAATGCACATCGATGAGTTCTAATTTATCCCTATAGGACAATGAGTAAAGAATTTCAGGGTGATACTACCCCAGTTTGACCTGGTCCAGCGCTCTATGGCAGTTACAACTGCGGTCAGGGTCAAGCCAGTGGATGGCCTGCATGACCAATTTCCTGATGTTCTCCCCGTTCTGCATCATCACATCTATAACTTCCTGGTGCGTCAGGCGGGTAGGTGATATCCCGGCGGCATAGTTGGTAACCATGGCAATGGTTGCGTAACACATTTCGGATTCTCTGGCCAGAGGGGCCTCCGGGACACTGGTCATACCCACCAGGTCACCACCTAGCAGACGGTACATTTTTATCTCGGCGGCCGTTTCAAAACGGGGTCCCTCGCAGCTAACATAGGTCCCTGCTGCGTGCGAGGTAAAACCCAGACTGCGTGCGGCATGTGAAAGGACCTCCCGTAGTTCCGGACAGTAGGGCTGGGTCATGTCAACGTGCACAACTCCAGCCATGCCCCCGTCAAAAAAGGTCTGCTGCCGGCTTTTTGTAAAATCAATAAACTGGTCTACAAAAATAAAGTGACCGGGTTGCATCGCAGGGTTAAGCGAACCAACGGCTCCGGTGGCCAGAATATTCTTGACCCCCAGTTTTTTTAAGGCCGCGATATTGGCACGGTAATTAATTAAGTGTGGCGGGACTGAATGGTCTTCATGGTGACGGTTCATAAAAGCCACTGGTTTACCAAGGTAATTCCCGATTTTAAGCTGTACTTCACCGTATGGCGTTACTACAGTCTCATCTTTAATGTTAGTCATAATATTAGGGTCATAAACTCCTGTTCCGCCAATCACTGCAATTTTCACTTCCATATAATTAGCTATCCCCCTCTTCGTAGAGTTAAAATGACCAAATTGGATCTTTCCTAATATTCGCCTCTTCTGGGTTCTTTTCCTCTTCACCATAAAAAATAGGCCCCTGTTTAGTCCATCAACTGCTGCCCTCTTCCTTCCGGAAAGTGAGGCGCTTGTCATAATGACAGTAGGGACAGGCAAAGAGGTGGACACAGTGGTCACTGTCTTTACAGTCGTAACCATCCTGGTAGGTGTCCTGGTCCAAATAGGGGCTGTAATTGTCATAATAATCCTGGATTTTTCCTGCGTCAACCATCTGCCTGCAGCAGTTAGGGCAATTCTTTATTACTACTTGTAAGCTGTTGCAAACCGGACACACCGCCACAGCGCTCACCCCTAAGAAAAAGTATGTAACTATTATTTGCAAATGAATCAACCAAGATTTTCAACCACATACTACCGATGAAATGACGCCAATTCTAGTCTTTCCCGGAAAATTTTCTATAGTCCGTTGATAAAGGTCGTAATTGTAAAAGATCTGGTCAGCGACGAGATTAGGAACATGCCCTATGACAAGGGACGTCATGGGCCTGAAAGCAGAAGAACTAATCGAAGGCCTTGAGTACGCCGGCGTGGCCACCTACCTGGGCGCAGCCGATGAGGCTCGCGTCAACCTGTTTATCTAGTATGCAGGCACGTATTTTCATTGGATGTCTGTAACTGTGAGATCAGAAAAGCACCCACTTCCCAAAGCAGTGGGTGCTTTTCATTTTATGAACCAAGTATCATTTTGTATATTTCACTGTTTACGATGTAAAAAAAAGCCCTTTAGGACTTTTTACAATTATCATTCAGACCAATTTCCAGTTCAGATATCCTGAGCTAGCTGGTTTTCATAAATTACCCTTGTTTAGGAGAACAGGGCATCGACAAACTCCACCGGGTTAAACTCCTTCAGGTCGTCGATACCTTCCCCGATACCGATCAGCTTCACGGGGATGCCCAGTGTCTGCCTGACTGCTATGATCACGCCGCCCTTTGAGCTGCCGTCAAGTTTAGTCAGCGCAATGCCGGTTACCCCGGCGGCTTCGCAAAATAGTTTGGCCTGGTTGATCGCGTTTTGGCCGGTGCTGGCATCCAGTACCAGCAGAACCTCGTGGGGCGCGCCGGGCATATCTCGATCCAACACCCGGCCAATTTTTTTCAGCTCCTCCATGAGGTTGCTTTTGGTATGCAGCCTACCGGCGGTATCGATGATTAACAGATCAGCCTGACGCGCTTTGGCCGCCTGCAAGGAGTCAAAAGCAACCGCAGCCGGGTCGGAGCCCTCACGGTGCTTAACCAGATCTATACCGACACGGTCAGCCCATATCTCCAACTGATCGATGGCCGCGGCACGGAAAGTGTCAGCGGCGCCTAGAATAACCTTCTTACCTTCTGATTTGTATAGATAAGCCAGTTTACCAATGGTGGTTGTTTTACCTACCCCGTTTACTCCCACAACCATTACCACGGTTGGAGCATCCCAACTGGTATTGAGCCGGCCAGGCAGAGAACCAAGCATTTCACGGATGAGTTCTTTAAGGAGGGGCTTTAGCTCGGATGCATCCGCTACCCGACGTTCTCTGACGGTGTGGCGCAGCCTGTCCACCAGTTCCATAGCGGTAGTAACACCCACATCGGCCTGCACCATCACTTCTTCCAGTTCCTCGTATAAATCCTCATCGATAGCCGTACGGTGGTGGACGATGTTATCTATTTTATCAACAAAAGAATGGCGGGTTTTATTCAGGCTATCTTTTAAACGATTGAAAAAGCCCATGAGCCTTATTGACCTCCCGGATTAAAACATAGAGATATGGGTTCGCTTGCAATCGAACAAAATTGCTAAGCAGTTTAAGGAACTTCTGCTAAAACTTATTTACCCTGCATTTCTCTGGGGTCATGTGCGAATTAATGCTCTACTCAGGTCAAGGTCGGCCAGAGCAGACTTGGCAGCCTGCTGCTCGGCGTCTTTTTTGGAGTGACCGCTCCCGCGACCGGCTACCTTCCCCTTTAACAATACTCCGGCCGTAAAGACCTTATGGTGGTCTGGACCCTCTTCCTTCAAGATCAGGTATTGGACCTGACCGCCACCGCGCTGCTGGACAATCTCCTGCAATTCGGTTTTGTAATCACGTTCCAGACGCCCTTCGAGGACATCTTTAATAACCGGCAGCAGAAATCCTATTGCGGCGCCACTGGCCCCGGCCAGTCCCTGGTCCAGGTAAATGGCTCCAAGCAACGCCTCAAAAGCGTCTGCCAGGATCGAGGGACGCTCCCTGCCCCCGGATCTTTCCTCTCCCTTACCCATAAAAAGACAGGGACCAAGTTGCAGCTGCCTGGCCACCCTGGCCAGGGACGGCTCGCATACTACAGCAGCTCTAAGCTTGGTTAAATCACCCTCGTCCAGGTCGGGGTTGTTTCGGTAAAGAAAATCACTGACCGCCAGCTCCAGGACAGCGTCACCTAGAAATTCCAGGCGCTGGTTGTTTTTAACCCCATTCTGGCGACTTTCATAGGTATAAGAACTGTGTGTCAGGGCCTGGCCAAGCAGAGCCTCGTCCTGCCAGACTAGTCCTAATCTTTTTTTCAATCCGGCCTGGTTATCCTTAACCTTCATATTTTTTAAAAGCCAGCGTGGCGTTGTGGCCACCGAAGCCAAAAGAGTTGGAGAGGGCAAAACCCACCTTAGCTTTTCTGGCCACGTTGGGAACAAAGTCCAGGTCACAGTCTGGGTCTGGCTCTTCGTAGTTAATTGTAGGCGGGATCACGCCCCGCTGGATAGCCAGGACACAGACCATAGCCTCCAGCCCACCGGCGGCGCCCAGCAAGTGGCCGGTCATGGATTTGGTCGAGCTAACCGCGATATTGGGAGCATGCTCTGCGAATACTTTTTTAATGGCCAGAGTTTCCGCTTTATCCCCCAGTGGTGTGGAGGTGGCATGAGCATTGATATAGTCAACAGCCTCAGGCGCCGCGCCCGCGTCCTTGAGGGCAGCCTTCATCGAATTAACCGCACCTTTTCCTTCCGGGTCGGGTGCGACCATGTGATAAGCATCGCAGGAACTGCCATAACCAACAATCTCCGCATATATCCTGGCGCCCCTCTGGAGGGCATGTTCCAGGCTCTCCAAGATCACTATGGCAGCGCCTTCACCTGCTACGAAACCATCGCGGCCGGCGTCAAAAGGTCTGCTGGCCAATTCCGGTTCTTCGTTGCGGCCCGACATAGCTTTCATCGTGCAAAAGCCAGCCATGGCCAGGGGTGTTATAGGCGCTTCCGTGCCACCGGTGACCATTACATCAGCAAAGCCCCACTGCAGCATTTTGAAGGCGTCTCCTATGGCGTTACTGCTGGAAGCGCAAGCGGATACGCTGGTCATGTTGGGACCGTGCAGGTCGTAGCTGATAGCCACCTGTCCGGCGCCCATGTTGGAAATAATCATCGGTACAAAGATCGGGCTGACCCTGCTCGGCCCTTTTTCAGCCAGGACCCTAGCCTGATTCTCCAGGGTTTCGATGCCACCAATACCAGAACCGAGTATTACCCCGATGCGATCCCTGTCTTCAGTCGCCAGGTCAAGGCCAGCGTCTTCAATTGCCATACCGGAAGCTGCAACAGCAAATTGGGTAAAGCGGTCCATACGCCGGGCTTCTTTTTTGTCCATATGTTTAGTTGGCTCAAAGTCAATGACTTCACCCGCTATTTGCGTGCTAAAATTGGTCGCGTCAAACCTAGTTATCCGCCTAATGCCAGAAATCCCGCCGGTAAGGGCTGTCCAGAACTGCTCCAGACCGGTCCCCACCGGTGAGATAATTCCCAGGCCGGTAACGACAACCCGTTTCTGCAAAACTATTACCTCTCTTTCAAAAAAGTCCCGTGGTTTCCCCGCGGGACTTGAAAACTTAAAAATATTATTGATGCTCCTGGATATATTTGGATGCATCACCCACCGTACGGATTTTTTCCGCATCCTCATCGGGTATTTCCAGGTCAAACTCTTCTTCCAGTGCCATTACCAGTTCAACAATGTCCAGAGAGTCGGCGCCCAGGTCATCAACAAAGGATGATTCCATTTTTACTTCTGCTTCTTCTACACCTAACTGCTCGATGATTATCGATTTAACTTTATCAATAATTGCCATAATATATATTCACCCCCTTCCGTTACTGTAACCTATAAATTTTTGTTAAATACATGTCATGCCGCCATCCGCAGCAATTGTCTGTCCGGTAATATACTTGGCTATATCCGTCGCCAGAAAAACGGCCAACCCCGCCACATCTTCAGGCTCCCCAAAGCGTTTCATGGGGATCTGGGCCAGTAATTTTTCCGTTACTTTCTCCGGCAACCCGGCGGTCATTTCCGTGTTAATAAAGCCAGGAGCCACGGCATTGACGGTGATATTGCGGGAGCAGAGCTCCTTGGCCAGAGCCTTGGTCAAACCCAAAAGGCCAGCCTTGGCGGCCGCATAGTTGGCCTGACCAAAGTTTCCGGTTAACCCTACCACCGAACTGATATTGATAATCCTACCGTACTGGTTCTTAACCATAAACCGGGCGGCCGCCCGCGCGCAGTTGAAAGCACCTTTTAAGTTTACGGAGAGGACTGCGTCCCAATCCTCATCCTTCATTCTCAAGACTAAGTTATCACGGTTGATACCGGCATTGTTGACCAGGATGTCAACCCGCCCAAATTCTGTTTGGGCCGCTTGAATCAGATTGTCCGCTGCTTCCGGGTCGGCTACATCGGCCTGGAACAGTAAAACCTTTCGGCCGGTTGCTCTAATTAAATCCGCCACCTCGGCCGCAGCCGCGTCGTTCCTGGCGTAATTCACCACAACATCGGCTCCTGCCTTGGCCATAGCCAGGGCAATAGCCCGTCCGATTCCCCGCGAAGCACCCGTAATAATGGCAACCCTGTTGCTAAGAACCATTTTAGCTAACCTCCTTTGTTAACGCAAGGACTTTTTCCAAAGATGCCAGGTCCTCCATATTATAGATCAATGCTTCCCGGCTGGTCTTTTTAATTAAGCCGCTAAGCACCTTGCCAGGTCCCACCTCAACAAAAGTTTGAATACCGCTGGCAACCAGGCGCCTGACGCTTTCCTCCCAACGGACCGGGCTGGATACCTGCCTAATTAGAGAAGCTTTGACTTCCGGACCTGTCCTTACATAATCTGCCGACACATTGGCCACCACCGGAGTGGACGGATCTGCCAAAGCAACACCGTCCAGGTCCTTCGCCAGTTTTTCACCGGCGGGAACCATCAGGCGGGAGTGAAAGGGAGCGCTCACCGGCAAAGAGATTACTCGCTTGGCCCCGGCTTCTTTCAATAGGGGTTCCGCAGCCTTGAGTCCGGCCATATCTCCTGCAATGACGACCTGACCCGGGCAGTTCAGATTGACAGCTTCAACAACCCCATACGCAGACGCCTCCCGGCAAACCGCCGCCACAGCTTCACTCGAAAGGCCCATCACTGCGGCCATTCCTCCCTCGCCTAGAGGCACCGCTTCCTGCATGTACTGCCCCCGTTTGCGTACCAGGCGGACCGCGTCCTCAAAGGACATGGAACCAGCCGCCACCAGGGCACTGTATTCCCCAAGACTGTGGCCTGCCGCAGCAGCGGGAACCGGCCCACCGGCCTTTTGCAACACTGCCAAACAGGCGAGGCTGGTGGTCAGCACAGCTGGTTGGGTAATGGCAGTTTTATTCAGTTCTTCCTGCGGTCCCTCAAAGCACAGGCTGGAAAGAGAAAAGCCCAATACGGCGTCTGCTTTTTCAAAGACAGCGGCAGCTTCGGGAAAATGACTGCATAATTCCCTGCCCATCCCAACGTACTGGGAAGCCTGCCCGGGAAAAACAAAGGCTATTTTCATATTTTTTTCACCACCTTGCTATTTAAATTAGCCAAAACCTCAACAGCATGTTTTACAACATCCTGAATTATTTCGCAGGCCGGCTGCTCCCGGTGGACCATGGCGCAAACCTGGCCGGACATCACCGTGCCATAAGCGACATCGCCCTCAACCATCGCCCGCCTTAAACTGCCGACACCGATCTTTTCAATCTCTTCAGATGTAATGTTGTTTTTTTCCATTTCTTCGTATTGTCTAGTCAATTTATTGCGCAACGCACGTACCGGATGTCCGGTTGAAGCACCCGAAACAGCGGTATCGCGATCCTTCGATTTCATCACCGCTTCTTTCACCTTGGGGTGCACAGTACACTCCGTCGCACAAATAAACCTGGTCCCCATCTGAACCCCCACAGCTCCCAGGGAGAGGGTTGCAATCAAGCCTCTCCCGTCATAAACACCTCCGGCGGCAATGACCGGTATATCAACAGCGTCGACCACCTGCGGCACCAGGGCCATGGTAGAGATCTCCCCGATATGGCCCCCTGATTCCATGCCTTCGGCTATAAGTGCATCCACCCCGCTGCGGATGAGCCTTTTGGCTAAAGCCACCGAGGAAACCACCGGTATAACCTTTGTCCCTAGCCTCCGTAAAGATAGAACATATTTACCAGGATTGCCGGCTCCGGTTGTCACCACGGCGACCGGTTCCGCCTGTAATATCTCCATTATTTCATCCACATATGGCGAGCGCAACATCACGTTTACCCCAAAGGGCTTATTGGTCAGCTTTTTGGCGAGGCGAAGCTGTTCTCTAAGCCAGTCTGGCGGAGCAGCGCCGGAACCGATGATACCCAGACCACCGGCATTGGACACGGCTGCTGCCAGTTCGGCAGTGGCAACCCAGGCCATACCTCCCTGTATAATAGGATATTCGATATTAAGCAAGTCACATAATGCCGTTCGGATCAAGACCAATCCCCCCCCCGTATCAGGATTCACTTCTTTTATGTCGGGCTTCCCCACTTTATCACAGCTGCTCCCCAGGTTAAACCCGCCCCAAAGCCCACCACCACAATATGGTCCCCTTGCTTGACACGCCCACTGTGGACAGCCTCCGCCAAAGCCAGGGGGATTGAGGCGGTAGAAGTATTGCCATACCGGTCAAGGTTTACCAGCACTTTTTCCATGGACAGGACAAGTCTCTTGGCGGCTGATTCTATAATCCTGATGTTGGCCTGGTGTGGTATAAAATAATCAATATCCGAGCTTTCCAGGCCAGCGGCTGCCAGAACTTCCAGGGCTGCTTTACCCATGATCCGTACCGCAAACTTGAAGACCTCCTGGCCGTCCATATGGATGGTGTGCAGCTTCTGTTCAACTGTTTCCCTTGTGGCCGGCAACCTTGAACCCCCCGCCGGGATTATCAGTGTCGCGCCTTTTGAGCCGTCGGACCTTAGTGTAAAAGATAAAATACCATAACCTTTCGGTACAGGACTTAGGACCACCGCCCCGGCGCCGTCGCCAAAAAGGACACAGGTCTTGCGATCCTCCCAGTTGGTAATCCTTGACAAGCTCTCCGCCCCGATAACCAGGACTTTTTTATAAGTGCCGGAGGTAACAAACTGGCTGCCGGTCGCAAGAGCATAAACGAACCCGGTACAGCCGGCGGCCAGGTCAAAGGCAGCGGCATTTTTTGCGCCAAGACGATCCTGTACCAGGCAGGCTGTGGATGGGAAAATGGTATCCGGGGTACTTGTGGCTACAATGACCAATCCCAGCTCTTCTGGAGCCACTCCCGCATCCGCCAGGGCCCGTTCACCGGCAATGACGGCCAGGTCTGATGTTGCCTGTTCCGGAGAGGTGATACGCCGTTCTTTTATTCCCGATCTGGTGCGGATCCATTCATCGTTGGTATCAACCATTTTCTGAAGCTCGTCGTTAGTTAAAATCCGCTCCGGCAGATAAGCGCCTACTCCTGTAATACCGGCGTTAAACACTTTGCTTGGCAAGCCTGCCACCAACTCCTCCGCTAATTTCTGTTTGCGAGATATTGTCTAAAATCGCATCCACCAGGTGATTATCCACCGACTCCATGGCCACCCGGATCCCGTTCTTGACGGCATTAGCCGTGGAACTACCATGACAGATAATCGATACGCCGTTCACACCCAAAAGTGGTGCTCCACCGTATTCGGCATAATCGATACGTTTTTTAAAACTCAATAAGGCTTTAATGGCCATAACGATCCCTATTTTGGCCAACCAGCTCTTGTTAATTTCCTCTCTCAGGATTTTGTATAGAGAGCCAGCAATCCCTTCCGCTGACTTTAAAACAATATTGCCGATAAAACCATCGCAGACGACTACATCTACCGTACCCCGAAAAATGTCCCGGCCTTCTACATTGCCGACAAAGTTGATTCCGGCACTCTGCAACAGAGGGTAAGCCGCCAGAGTTAACTCGCTCCCTTTGGTCTCCTCCTCCCCATTGCTCAACAGACCAACGCGAGGATTAGCAACACCCAGGACTCTTTTGGCGTAAAGATACCCCATCACGCTAAACTGCAGGAGGTTTTGGGGCTTGCAATCGACGTTGGCGCCCACGTCCAATAGGACCGTGTACCCTTTTTCACTGGGAAGCACCCCGGCGATAGCTGGGCGATCAATCCCTTTAATTCGACCCAAGCCCAGCAGAGCTGAAGCCATTGCTGCTCCAGTACTTCCGGCGGAAACCAGAGCGCTGGCTTCCCCCTCTTTAACCAGTTGGGTAGCCCTTACGATAGAAGAATTTTTTTTACGTCTTACCGCTACAGCAGGATGCTCACCCATATTTACAACCTCAGGAGCGTGGACGATACTTATCAAATCGCCGGGGGCACTATCCCCAAGCTCAGCACGGATCTTATCTTCATCGCCGACCAGAATTATGGCCTGCTTATACTCCCTGGCTGCCAGTAGGGCCCCCTTAACGATTTCACCTGGGGCAAAATCGCCGCCCATGGCATCCACTGCTATTTTCACTGTGACACTCCCTCTTCCTGCAGGGCAAACACTAAAAATTTACCTTTGAAAACAATTTCATCCTTGACCTCAGAGGTAACTTTTACCATGTATTTATTACCTTTTTTTATTTTTATAACCGCCTTGGCTAGAATTTTTTCGCCACAGTAGACCGGCCGCTTGTAGCTTACCCTGGCGGATCCGGTAAGCGCCGCCCCGGCGTCAATCACCGCGACCGCTAGTGAATTGGCCTGTGCAAAAATGTGGTGGCCCCTGGCAACACTGGTCTTGTTGAGGGTCATGGCAGGTGTAACCGGCAGGATCGATATACCACTGTTGCCGATATCTAGGTCAACCAGGTCACCTACCAGTTCTCCGCCGTCCATAGTTCTGAGCTGCCGGTTTCCTCCTCTGGCCACGTTCTTGAGCCGCTCCCTCAACTCGGGAATGTGCAAATCAAACCGGTCCAGCCGGATAGTCTGAATGCTCACCCCGAAAATACGGGACAGGTCATCATCAGTCAGAAAGGGGTCTTCATTCAGATACCTGCTCAGCTGGTGTTGCCTGGTGTTTTTATTTATACTGCACTTGGCCAAAATCTCACCCTCACTACCGTCATCCGGTAAAAAAAAAATTAGTACCTGGTACCAAGAATAGTATAATGTACCTTTTGTTTATTTGCAAGTAAGACGGAAAAAAAATAAGCTCCGGTTTGATATCCGGGCCTATTTTAAGAAATTGAAATATTTTGCTTTATTTTGCCGCTACCACTTCTCTTGCTTTATAATACCCGCATTCAGGACACAAGTGGTGGGGCCTGATCAGAGCCCGGCACTGTGGGCAACTTGCTAAAACCGGTGCTTCAAGCTTCTCATTGGCAGCACGGCGCTGTCTGCCGCGCTGTTTAGATGACTTCCTCTTTGGAACACCCATACATCTACACCTCCAGTCATTCGTTCATTCCTTTTAAAATATCCCGCAAAACACTTAAACGGGGGTCGACCTCAGTGACTTCGCACCCACATCTTCCCTGGTTCAGGTTCTGCCCGCAGCCGGGGCACAATCCCTGGCATTCCTCGTGACATACCGCCTTCATCGGCAGCTCCATAATCAGGTCTTTCAAGACCTCGGGGGTAATATCAAGGACATCTCCGCTAAAGGGGATCGCTTCCTCATCCTTGGCCTCATCAACTGCAGTTGTGTAGATTTCTGCAAAGGGGACCTCAAAAGAATAGCTAAACGGTTCCAGACAACGGCAACAGTTAAGCTGAAGCATCCCGGATACAGTACCCTCCACCATAATCGTCTGGCCGGTGTTTGTTGCATTCAAAACAGCTTTGACCGGTCCGTCAAAGCTTATTTTTTCAACCGCCATCTTCAAAGGGGGCATTTCCGCAATTATTTCAAAAGAGACCGATTCCCCCGGCGACCTCTTCAGCCTGGCTACGTCCAACTGTAGCATCGTATCACACCCCGCCATTTCAACACCCAAAATTATATTGATTTAGTATAGTTTTGTCAAGATTTTTCATGTTCTATACGGTTTCAAGGTGTTCTCTTTTTTAAAGTGTTCCCGTTTTGACAAGCTTCAGGTCGGGGGAAATTGGATTTCCTGTGTCGATGTGGCCGTATAAGGTTTCCACTTCCTTGCCCTCCACCAGGAATTGCACCATTTTGATACCGGGGATTTCGGCTAAAGAGTTGACAACCGAATAAACCAGGGCAATTTCACCGGCAGAGCCTGCGAAATTGCTGTTATTGATTTCTTTTGAAAAATCTACGTAAGCTGTCTCCTGCTTAACCGACAGGGAAAGCAGCCTGGTATCCTCAGGCAAGGTCCTTTTTAACAATGTGCTGTCCGGTCCCTTGATTAACTCTTGGACCACGGCTTCCCCAATATTATCTTCCTTAACAGCTGCCTGCCGTTTTTCAGGCATCAGGTACATGGCCTGTTCGTCTGAGAAATACAGGACTACCTCTCTTTTCTCTTCCCCGGCCGCCTGCGAAAGGGATTCGGAAGTATTTCCAGTGGGATTTTCCACCTGCGGGTTGAATATGGGGGAATTGGCTCCCAACAGAAACGCAGCGGCTACCAGGCCAACCACCAGCAAAAATGGCTTCATCCAACGTGTTTTCAACATAGACAAAATAATCGCCTCCCTAATTCGTATTAAAGTTGAACAGTGACATTACAACAACAGCGGGCGTAGGCTTACTTTTTTGCCAACCGTACTATGTCTGGCAACCGCCCACCCTACAAGGGTCTAAAATCCTTGTTACAGGCCATATAATTAAGATAACTCATTTAAAAAAAGACGGCCGGTGAATTCATGGTGCGATTAAATTTAAAAGGCTTTACAAAGTTAGACGGCCGGCGACGTGATGCGGTTCGCCTAGTTTGGACAGTCTGTGCTCTGGTCTTTGTAATAAGTATGGCGCTGTACCCACGGGTGGTCTTTGACGGGGCGGTGCTGGGCTTACAAACCTGGTGGAACATTGTTTTCCCCGCCCTCCTGCCCTTTTTTATTGCCTCCGAACTGCTGATGAATTTCGGGGTGGTGCACTTTATGGGGGTGCTGCTTGAACCGGTGATGCGTCCGCTGTTCAATGTACCCGGCGCAGGTTCTTTTGTAATGATGGTTGGTTTTTTCTCGGGTTATCCCATTGGCTCCATGGTCACGGCCAGACTGCGCTCAGAGGGGCTGTGCACCAGTGTGGAGGCAGAGCGGTTGATGTCCTTCACCAACAACTCGAGCCCGCTGTTTATGCTGGCAGCGATAGCGATCGGCATGTTCAATAATCCCAGGGTGGGCTTATTGATTGCCGGAGCTCATTACCTTTCCAACCTAACCCTGGGTCTATGCTTGCGTTTTTACGGCAGAGACGGCCGGGGACACTACTCAGGACCTCCACAAAGAGCCAGCAGTATTGTGCGGCAGGCCTTTCAAAAGATGTTTCAGGTGCAGCGAGAGGACAACCGCCCCCCCGGTAAAGTTATGGGTGACGCGGTGCGCAGCGCCGTAACCAACCTGCTCAATATTGGCGGCTTTATCATTCTTTTCGCCGTAATCATCAGGCTGTTGACCACAGCCGGGGTGATTGACGCTCTGGCCGGCGTACTAGGGATGCTGCTGCTGCCGTTGGGCTTTGAGCCTGGTATTTTACCCGCCCTGGGCAGCGGCTTCTTTGAGATGACCATCGGTTCGAAACTGGCCAGCGAGGCGGCCGCCCCCTTGATTCAACGGGTGACTGCCGTGGGCATGATCCTTGCCTGGAGCGGTCTTTCCGTGCATGCCCAGGTGGCCAGTATGATTGCCGATACCGACATCAGAATGAAGCCGTTTATCATGACGCGGTTGGCCCATACCGCCCTGGCCGGCCTTTACACCTACCTGGCTTGCAGCTGGTTTATGCCGCTGGAAGAAGCAGCGGCGCCGGTCATGGCTGCAGGCAACGGTTGGCAAGTCTTGGCGCCGTACACCCATGCTAAGGTCTTCTGCTTTTTCCTGATTATATTATTAGGGGTGATACTCCTGGCACTGCTGGCCCACCTGGTCGCGAACATCAGGTTGTTCTTTCTAAGGCATAAAAGATAAACGTTAACACCATAACAATGGAAACGGTTCATATTTTAACAAACAGTGTTCTCGAAAAGGCTGACTTGCGGGCTTGGGGTTTTCCGGAGTGAACGGAGCACCTGGGTGCATTCCTTAGCGCGTGCGTTGCTTGCAGAAAAGCTTGAATAGCGCGTAGCTACCGCATGGCTGTCTGCAGATGCGGTCGGCACGACAATCTTGATGTACAAATGGAGAATTGCGAAGAGAGCGGAGGATAACCCCAAGCCCACTACCCCAAAGGCTTTTCGAGAACGGTAGTACAGAGAACTACCTCTAATTTCATATCACAAACATTGTTCTCGAAAAGGCTTGACTTGCGGGCTTGGGGTTTTCCGGAGTGAACGGAGCACCTGGGTGCGTTCCTTAGCGCGTGCGTTGCTTGCAGAAAAGCTTGAATAGCGCGTAGCTACCGCATGGCTGTCTGCAGATGCGGTCGGCACGACAATCTTGATGTACAAATGGAGAATTGCGAAGAGAGCGGAGGAT
>JAQVOH010000011.1:0-19936 GCA_028702695.1 Desulfotomaculaceae bacterium | reverse complement strand
AACCCCAAGCCCACTACCCCAAAGGCTTTTCGAGAACGGTAGTACAGAGAACTACCTCTAATTTCATATCACAAACATTGTTCTCGAAAAGGCTTGACTGGCGGGCTTGGGGTTTTCCGAAAGCGTTTCGGAGTACCTGGGTGCATTCCTTAGCGCTTGCGTTGCTTGGGCTTTTCGAGAATGGGTGACAATGAGAACCACCCCCCTTTGCAAAACCAGTCTGCAGACGGCAGGATGCTGGATTTTTAAACGAGGCAGTTTGTTTTTTAACGGGATGAATTTAGAGCAGGGTTAGAGGAAATGCTAATAAAAGTTTGCCAGCTCATCGCATAAAGAAGGTGAATTATTTTGGCAGGCCTTGTCAATTTCTTTAACCCAAAATCCGTCGCCGTGATCGGCGCATCCAAGGCTGCAGGTAAGATCGGAAACGTAATTGTTAAAAATATGCTCAGCTGTGGTTATACCGGCCCCATTTTTCCCATTAATCCCAAGGAGCAGAAAATTGAGGGGCTCACCTGTTATCCGGCGGTAGACAAGACGCCTTCGCCCGTCGAACTCGCGGTCCTTTCCCTGCCGGCGTCACGCACGCTGGATGCTGCCGAACAGTGTGGCATGAGCGGAGTTAAAAATCTGGTAGTGATCAGCGCCGGCTTCAAGGAAACCGGCAAAGAAGGACTGGCATTGGAGCGACGGCTGGTGGAAACCTGCCGAAAATACGAAATGAGAATGACGGGCCCCAACTGTGTCGGGTTAATCGACACCCACACCCCGCTTAACGCTTCTTTTGCTGCCGGCTTTCCGCTTAAAGGGGAAATCGCCTTTATCTCCCAGAGCGGCGCCATAGTTCTCTCCATCCTGGACTGGAGCTACCGGGTAGGGCTTGGTTTCAGCAAGTTTGTTAGTCTTGGCAATAAAGCCGACCTCACCGAAGCTCATTTTATTGAAGACGCTGCGCAAGACCCCAACACCAAGGTGATTCTGTGCTATATCGAGGATGTGGAAAACGGCCCCCATTTTTTAGAGGCAGCCCGGGCAGCCAGCCGCAAAAAACCCTTAATTATCCTCAAATCAGGAACCAGCCAGGCCGGGGCCCAGGCAGCCTCTTCCCATACCGGCGCGCTGGCAGGAAGCGATCTGGCTTATGAAACAGCTTTCCGTCAATGCGGGGTTATTCGCGCCAGAAGTATGGCGGAACTTTTTGACCTGGCCGTTGCCTTTGCCAGCCAGCCGATACCCCACGGGGGGAGGGTAGCAGTGGTCACCAACTCCGGAGGACCCGGGATTATCGCCGCCGACACCATCGAGCAGAAGAAACTTCAGATGGCACGCTTTACGCGGGAGACAGTTGAGCAACTGCGTGGCAACCTGCCCCTGGAATCCAATATCTACAACCCGGTTGATGTATTGGGGGACGCTAAGGCCGAGCGTTTCCGCTTTTCCCTGGACAAAGTGTTGTCAGACCCGGGGGTCGACAGCGCAGTGGTACTGGTCTGCCCGACGGCCGTAACTGAACCGGTAGAGACAGCCAGGGCTGTGGTTGAAATGAGAGCGGCTTACCCTGAAAAGCCACTGCTGGCAGCCTACATGGGTGGAGAAAAACTGGCGGACGGAGTCAAGGTTCTGGAAGAAGCTAAAATACCCTGTTTCACCTTCCCCGAGCCGGCAGTTTCCTCGATCAGCGGCCTTACCGGCTACGCCCGCACCAGGGAATTTCCCACCAATGAGCAGGAGCTGAGCTATGATTGTTCTGATTTAAAAAACGTCAAAGCTCTCCTTTACGATGTAAAAAAAGACAAGCGCCTGGTCTTGCTGGGTAGTGAGGCTGCTGAGCTGGTAGAGGCTTACGGCATCACCACAGCTCCGACAACCCTGGCAGCCAGCCCGGAGGAAGCGGCCGAAAGCGCTGAGCGCCTCGGTTATCCGGTAGTCTTAAAAATTGCCTCGCCTGAGATACTGCATAAGAGCGACGTGGGTGGGGTAATCATAGGACTTGACTCCCCTGAAAGGGTGCGCGCCGGATTCCTGGAAATCATGGATAAAGTCCAGCGCTACCTGCCAGAGGCGGTTGTTTACGGTATTGAAGTGCAAAAAATGATGCCCAAAGGAATCGAACTAATTATAGGCATGAGCAAGGACATCCAGTTTGGGCCGCTCATCGCCTTTGGTCTGGGGGGCATCTATGTAAACCTGTTAAAAGATGTTTCCTTCCGGCTGGCCAGCGGTTTGAACCGCAGGGAGATCGAAAACATGCTGGCCGAAACAAAGGCCTATACCCTGCTGCGGGGCTACCGTGGCGAAAAACCAGCTGACATAGAGGCCATCATAGAGATAATCGGGCGTGTGGCCAAGCTTGTTACCGACTTCCCTGAAATAACGGAAATGGACATTAACCCGGTCTTCGCATATAACCAGGGCGCATGTGCGCTCGATGTCAAAATTACTGTATCGTGAGGTGTTCAAAGGTGAAAAACCTATTTATCATGGGAACTGCCGGGAGCGGCAAAACCAGTGTTGCGGTAGGCCTGGCTTTAAAATTCCGCCAGGAAGGGTACCGTGTTGGCTATTTTAAACCTGTGGGAAGCGCCGGTATAACGGCGCCAAGGCTGGATGAGGATGGTCTATTAATGAAGGAAATACTCCAAATGGACCAACCTGTTGAGACTATTGTACCCTACCTGGCAGGTCCTACTTACCTATCCGGCTACAGGAATCCTTGTGAATCGCTAAGGTCCATCCGGCAGGCTTATAAGGCCGTGGCAGAGGGTAAGGATCTGGTCATTATCGGGGGGGCAAGCTTCCCGCACATCATGGGCTGCCTGGGTCTGGACGCCGTTAGTCTGGCTCTGGAGTTTCAGGCCGCTCCCCTGTTTACTATCAATATAACAAATGACTTCAGCATCGACCAGGCTATTTTTATCGACAGTTTTTTAGCCTGCAAAGGATTAAATGTCCTGGGTAACGTCTTTCACAACGTGCCCCTCCCCCTGCTGGCGAAAACAGAGGGAATCTACCGCCCCATCCTTGAAGAACGAGGTTTTCATACGCTGGGCATCATCCCCAAAAACCAGGACATGACGGCCCCGACCGTTAAAGAATACTACGAGGTTTTGGGCGGCGAAATTCTTGCAGCTAAAGATAAACTGGACCGCGTGGTCGAGGACGTGGTTATCGGAGCCATGTCCATCGAAAGCGCCCTGGGCTACCTGCGCCGTGCTGCCAATAAAGCGGTCATAACCGGTGGTGACCGTTCGGATGTAGCCCTGGCGGCACTGGAAACGGACACCTCTGCTCTCATACTTACTGGTGGATTATATCCGGACGTGAAAGTGGCGGCAAGAGCTGAGGATAAGGGTGTTCCTGTAATCCTGGTACATTACGACACCTACACCACCATTGAGAAGGCATCCAGGATTACCAGAAAAATCAGGGCCAATGACGAGAAGGCCATTCAGACGGCGGTTGAGAACGTAGAAAAACACGTTGACTGGCGCAACGTGCTTAAACTACTACAATAGGCTTCCTATTTCATTGTCCTCAGTTCAGAACGACCCTGCTCAATTTGGATCGAAAGCTTGTCAAGACTCTCCATGAGATTAGTCAGGACATCATCGGCATAACTCCGGGCACCCTCGCGCAGTTCCCTGGCCTGGTCTTCAGCCTTGGCCACAATTTCATCTGACATTTCCTTGGCTTTGCGGGTTACCTCGCTTTCGTCAGCCTGCTTTACCACTTGCTTCTGGGCGTCTTCCAGGAGGCGCAATGCTTCCTTCTGGGAATCATTCATGACCTTTTCCCGTTCCTGAATAATCCACTTGGCCTGTCTAATTTCCTCAGGAATGGTAGTTCTGATGCGGTCCAAAAGATCCAGCATACGATCCTCATTCACCATCACTTTCCTGGTCAATGGAATCTTGCCACTGGTTTCTATAAGCTCTTCCAGTTCATTCAGGGCACTCAGCAGATCCACAGTGGTTATGTCCCTCCTTAGTCCTCACGGCACGTTTAAACTTTTCTCTCAATCTCTCCTCCACGTACGGCGGCACCAAGCTGCGAAGGGAACCGCCAAATGAGGCTACCTCTTTCACTGTAGTGGAATTGATGAAAGAATACTCTGCCTTAGTCATCAAAAAGACCGTTTCTATGTGGCAGGCCAACTTTTGATTAGTAAGGGCCATCCGGAATTCGTTTTCAAAATCCGAAATCACCCGTAGCCCCCGTACAATAGACTTTGATTTGCGCTCAATGGCGTAATCAACAGTAAGGCCGCTAAACGACGTCACTTCGATGTTGGGAAAGTTAGAGAGAACTTCCTGCAGTAGTTCAATTCGTTCATTAATAGAAAATAGCGGGTTTTTAGCCGGGTTATAGGAAACTGCGACGATCAAATGGTCAAAGATCAGAGCAGCTCTACTAATAATGTCCAGGTGACCGTAGGTCACCGGATCAAAACTTCCCGGGCAAATTGCTGTTCGCATTGCATTATCACCCCGGTGCTTCATTTTTTGCGTAAAAAGAGAGCAGGGTATCACCGTATTTTTCATTGCGCAGGTGTCTCAAACCGTCCAAGTGCTTTGGCAGGCAGTCCCTCTTACTGCTTTCAACAATAATCATGCCCTTCTGTTGTAACAGGTCGTACCGCTCGATATCAGCCAGCGTGTCTGCTTCCAGGCTTTTCAGATAGGGCGGATCCAGAAAAATAAGGTCGAAAGATTGTCCTTCCTCTGCTAACAGGCGCAATGCCTCTGCCACCTTGGTAGAGATAAGGCGGGCACCTGGTTCCAGCCCGGTAGCCTTAAGATTATCCTTGATTATTGCAGCATGTCGATAATTTGCCTCTACAAAGACTGCCGTACCCGCGCCACGGCTCAGCGCTTCAATGCCAATACTCCCGGAACCCGCAAACAGGTCCAAAAAGTGGCAACCAGGCACACGATCACGGAGAATATTAAATAGCGCCTCTTTAACCCGATCAGCTGTTGGTCGCACTGCCAGTCCACCAGGAACTTTTAGTTTCCGGTTCCTAGCTGACCCTGATATCACACGTAAAATACAGATCCCTTCCTTATAGTCTATAATTATAGCACAACTATGCAGGAAAATCGATTTAATTAGGAATCTCAAAGAAACAATAGAACTTTTGTATATTCCTGCCTCTCCAGGATAACCTATTATTAGTTGTAATTAAAGGGGGTGACGCATTGAATCTTGATTTTTATAAATCTAACAACATAAACGTAGACTTGGCCGTAGAAGCCCACGATATTGTCAGGGGGCAGCTCGGCAAGGAGATCCCCGGGGTCATCGTCGACAGGGAGAAATATAGTAACGCTACGGTGACGACTGTAAAGATTGTTGAGGATTACGCGGAACAAATTATGGGCAAGCCCAGGGGCAATTATATTACCATAGAAGCACCAGCCCTTCGCGACAACAGCCGTGAAGCCCATAAAGAAGTGGCTGATGTACTGGCCAAAAAGCTGGCGTCAATGATTAATCTGCCGGAAAACGCCAACATTCTCCTGGTAGGCCTGGGCAACTGGCAGGCCACCCCAGACTCACTGGGACCAAAAGTTATCGAACACAGTATGGTCACCCGTCATATGTACAACTATGCCCCCGAGGAAATTAAACCGGGTATGCGCTCTGTCAGCGCCATATCCCCGGGTGTGCTGGGTATCACCGGCATCGAAACAGCAGAAATAATCAAGGGCGTAGTTGAGAAAATCAAACCTGAACTGGTGATCGTGGTAGACGCCCTGGCGGCCGGCAGTGTCGAACGCATTGCCACTACCATCCAGATCGCTGACACTGGGGTAAGCCCCGGTTCCGGCATCGGGAACAAACGTACCGGTATTAACAAAGACACCATGGGGATCCCTTGCATTGCCATCGGAGTTCCCACAGTTGTAAATGCAGCTGTCATCGCTCAGATTACCCTGGAGCACTTCATGGAACAGATTAAAAGCAACCAGGCGCTGGTTCAGCTCACCCAAAACCTCAACCCGGGTTTAATGCAGCAGGCGATCAGCCGGGTTTTAGAGCCCTTTGGCGGCAACTTAACGGTGACCCCCAAGGAAATTGACTCGCTCATTGCCAGTACTTCCAAGACTGTTGCCGGCGGCATTTCCATGGCCCTGCACCCAGCTATTGGCGCTGAGGAATACACCATGTACCTAAACTGACAATTGAAAGATGGCAGGCGGATTTGCCTTTCCGCCTGCCCACTATAGGATTGGAGTGGATTGACAAGTAATCTTAAAACGTTTTTGATTCTGCCCCCTTAATATCTGCAAATATATTATGGTTCACCACAGGCAAAGTTATACTGGACTTTCCTAGTCCCCTTGACATAGCAGCTTGCAGAGTAATTCTTCGGTTAAGTCTTCCTCTGAATATACTGGTATCCCTTTAGCGATAAGAATTGCTGCTGTTACTCCCTGCCCTTCCCGAACTACATGACTGAAACTACCATCATATATTTTGTGCACACCACATGATGGGCTTCTTTCCTTCAAGATGGCAGCCTTGATTGGAAAGATCTCAGTAAGATATAAGCTTTGCTCAGCTCCTTTTTTAAATTGGCTGGTTACATCCTCACCCATACTATTTATTGCTGTGCCATTAATTGTTTCTACCGGCGGCCTCGGAGTAGTCAGTCCACCCAATTGCTCCGGGCAGAACGGTAAATACTGTCCCAGGTGGCTATATTTCATTAATAAATCATTTTTGTTGGTGACAGTGCCATCGTACTTCGCATGGACACCCAGCAGGCAAGAGCTAACAATAATCAACTTACGCTTCTCCTTTTTTTCATGGCAAGGGCCCAGAAAGTCCACCCGCCACCGCTTCGGCACACCCAAAGCGCTTAGGCTACCCTACAAACGAGAAGAACGGTGATGTTATGAATAAATAATCTTCTTTGTTTAAAATTGATTAAATGTCAGGGGACAGTTCCTTTGACATGCTCATAGCGTGCTAAAGGAACCGCCCCCTTGAAATGGGATTTATATTGTTAATGCCGCAGGTGCTCTGCCTGTTCAGTCGGACGGTAGGACGGCTGGTAAGACGTATCTTCGTCCACTGAGATAATCCTCTGCTCCTCAATGGACTTCATGATGGACAGAACCGCCTTCAAATCACCGTATTCCATTTCCGGCGGCACGCTGACTGGCTCAGTTCCGGTCAGGGCCTTGTGAAAGTTAAGCAGTTCATTGTAAAACCCCTTTTCCGTTTCGTAGGGGATCTGCTCCGACCGCCCATCATTAAAGGCCAGGTTGATCGTGCCCGCATTTGGCTCTTCCAGAAAAATCATGCCCTGGGTACCAAAGATACGCAGACCGATCAGAGGGCGCTGCATTTCTTTTGCAGCGCAGCAAAAGCTAAACTGCCCGGTTATCCCGCTCTGAAACAACATATTCACGTTAACTGCCACATAGGGTGAAAAATCTGCCTGCTGGGGACGGCCGAAAGCCTGTAGTTGATCTATGGCCCCGAAGATGTGCCGCAGGCCGGCCATGTAGTGTACCGCCGTATCCGTGATCACGCCGCCTGGAAACTCGGGGTGCTGGCGCCATTCCCGGGCCGCGAATTTGTCTCCCGGCATTTCCGCGGGGAAGTCTACCACATGGTTTTGGATGAAGTAGTATACATCGCCGACCCGCCCGGTCCGTACCAGGTCCCGAATCAGGTTATACTCCTCACTGTAGCGGAAATTTTCAGCAATCATAATGGGAAGGTTATATTTCCGGGTCAGGTCCCTCGCCTCCCGGGCCTGAAACATATCAGGGGCCAGCGGCTTCTCGCAGATAATCCCCCGGCGCCGGCCGGCCAGGCGCTTGGCCACGGCCTCAGTAACCGTATAGTTCAACTCGATAGGTACCATGATGTCGACAACATCCAGATCGTCCCTGAACAGCATGTCCTGGTAGTCCGTGTAAACACAGTCCTGACTCAAATTGAGGCGTCCAGCCCACTTACGGGCTTTCTCCGGGTCAACGTCGCAAAGGGCGGCTATTTCATACCAGTCAGCCAGTTTTTGGAAAGCGGGGTAATGCAGGCGTTCGAAGGCCATGCCCACTCCGATAATACCCACCTTCAGTTTACTCATCATTCACCACTCCCGGATTTATTGATGCTGCTGCTATTCTTTCCGGCAAAATGATGAGTATACGGAGCGGTAAAGTTAATGCCTAATTCAATTATTGACCGATAATGATATGCTCCTTCACATAATGAAAACTGTCTTCAGGCCGCCGGGCTTGGAATAAGAGCAGTAAAGAAATGAGGCCGATGCGGCCAATCAGCATGATCGTAAGGATGATGGCTTTTCCCGCATCGGAAAGTTCGCCGGATATGCCCATGGAAAGGCCGGTTGTGCCGAACGCGGAACAAACCTCAAAAAGGATTTCTGTGCTTGAAAAGTTTTCAATAGCCGAAAGAGCGATCACAGATACTACTACGAGCATCACCGCCAAAAAGAACACAAGCAGTGATTTCACAATATCTTCCTGGTAGAGTTCCCGTTGGAACACTTTAACATTGGTTTTTCCTTTTACGTAAGCTGTTAGGCTGAGCAACAGCACAGCAAAGGTTGTGGTGCGAATACCGCCGCCGCAACTGCTGGGCGAAGCGCCAATAAACATCATCAGGCATAAAAATAACAGTGTTGAAGAACTAAAAACATTTATGTCAATGGAGCTGAAGCCACCACTACGCGCGGTCAGTGATTGAAAAAACGCCACCGCTATTTTTTGGCTCCACGACATTTCGGCCAGACCACTTGTATATTCGGATAGCATTATGAAGATAAAACCGGCAATAACTAGAAGCCCAAAGGTGATCGTAGTAATTTTGGTGTAAAGAGAAAACCGCAGCTTTCTTTGCTTACGCCAGGAGCGAATATTGGAATAAACCTCTAAGAGCACCGGAAAACCTATGGAGCCAGCCAACAGTAAAGCACCAATTACACTCTTGACAATATAATCCTGTTGAAAATCCTGCAGACTGTTGCCAAACAGGTCAAAGCCAGCATTTGTAAAACCGGATATTCCGTGAAACAGGCCTATTCCCAGCGCTTTTAAAAAGGGCAGATGGTAGATGGATATAAAATGGAAGGTCAAAATCAGTGCACCCAATAATTCGAACAGGATGGTTACCTTGAAAATGAATAGGATTAAATTGACCATTCCCTGCAGGGTCATCTGGTTTTGATCAGCCCTGATCATCAGTCGTTCCCGGAGGTGGATCTGGTTGCCCCGCATGATGAAAAACAGGGTTCCCAGGGACATGATACCGATGCCCCCAAACTGGATCAAAAAAGCCAGTATGGTTTGACCGGCCAGGCTAAAGGTGTTCCTGATGACTACAGTTGTAAGTCCAGTTACGCTGACTGCGCTGGCAGCCGTAAAAAGGGCGTCAATAAAATTGATTTTAACCCCCGGCTGTAGTGCGAAGGGTAGGCTGAGCAGAACTGCCCCCAGTAAGGCAAAAAGCAGATACCCCAACACAATAAACTGTAGTGGGGTGAGATGTTTTTTCTGATTCAAAGGGCCAGGCCCAATCTTATCCAAGTTTATATACTCCCTGCGAATCAAAAGTTTGGGCAGATATTATACCCAAATTAATATTATAGTGGAAAAACAAATAAATACAACTAAAAAGCTGTTAATAATCTTATAACGATAATAATTCCTTTTTTCATGCTCTCAATCCTGAGGGACAGTAGTAGCTGATAGGGAATTATCTGGTGTTTGATGCTGTTTCTCCATATAGTTCCTGATATTGAATTGTAGCTGCCTGCAACTGTGAATTGCCTGTTTCACATCTTGGGCTTAATAAAGGACAGTGCTTACTACAGCCTGTACAAAACATTTTACCCAGATAATCTGACAAACTGACAGTTGCCACCGTGTCAGTATGCGTATCTTCCGATATTGTGTAATCCTGATCATCTTTTGTTTTATATTCATAGAACTCACTATTCCCACTGGGCTCAATTTTTCTTGTAGTGATTGTATCTTGCGATGAACCTTTTGACGGGGTGACGCTTTGGGCAACATGATCCGGTCCCGGTATGATTAATGAATACAATACGACCATAACTAGTGCTGCCGCTCCGAGGGTTTCGACTGCTCGCCTTAGCTTACTCACTTCAAGAGTGGAGTATATTTTGCGCACGGATATCAAAATATACCGCCAATGCAATGCAATATGGCTTGTAAAGAGCCCCAAGCAGGCATAAGAAACCCATTTGTGTGTGGCGACAAGCATATGATTATTACCATTTGGCCCAAAGTTGAAAATCACCCGTGAAATTAGAATTCCGGTAATTATTATGGTGCTGATGCCAATTAACAATGTTGCATTTAAGGCATACATTAGCCTGGGCTTTTTCTTAAAACTTGTGTTAAACAGGTTTTTAGTGACGTTTTTAACCCATGACCAGTTCAACATAATATGGGTCATAAAAAGAGCAAAAATTGCTAGACCTGCAATTTCATGGAAGACAAATCCTGTATCGTAAGCATAAAGCAATATTACAAACAAAACAATCATGATGATATCGAGCGCTATCTTTATGGGAGTTTTACTGTTCATTTTAATTAAACTCCTTTCAAAGCTTATTTTTTGTTGCGTCAAGGCTTTCTATTCTTGTGCTGATGCGATAATTATGGATTCTGCATCTTACCCTTAACCTTCGTTATTAAAATCACCGGCAAACAGGATTCAAAAAAACTCCTCCGATATTGCTATCTATTACCTTTTATTTTCGTAAAACATTTTGGATGCCTTGGCGGATATTACATTTAGTGGCGCAGAATCACCATGGAACCATTTTGGCATATTATAGTAAGGTGCCGGGTATACGCTACCCTGCTCCTTGCGATTATTTTGTAAGCTTTAATGAAGGAGAGAGACCTCGGATGAGCAGATCTAAAATACCCTTTGGTCCGACCTACGAGGAAATGCTTCACCCGCGCACCATTGCCCCGGAGGTCAGGGGTAAAGCGCTAAAGGCCGCCAACAAAGATGAAATGGACCCCATTAATTTATTCAATATTACCTGGAAAGATGTTGAGGGCCGTGTGAGAAAGATTGTTCTTCCCAAAGAGCTTACCGGCGTTGACGCCAACATCGTGGTGCTTTTGGGAACTTATTTACCCTCTGGTTCACATAAAGTCGGCCCGGCTTACACTATCTTGACAGAGGGCTGCGTGAAAGGTGAAATTGTCCCTGGGGAGCACACTATCCTATCGTTTTCCACCGGCAACTTCGGCATTGGGGTGTCATACATCTGCCGCCTGTTGGGATGCCGGGCCGTGGTACTCATGCCGGACAATATGAGCCAGGAAAGGTATCAGCAAATTCGCAAATATGGCGCCAAAATTGAACTGACGTCCAGCACAGCGTCAGGCGTTATCCTCGCTCCGGAAAGGATCTTGGAATTGAAACAAGATCCCCGCAATAAATTTCTGGACCAGTTTGGACTGATGGCCAACTATCGTTTTCACCGGCACGTCACCGGCAATTCAGCCGTTGAGGCGGTGCGGTCTGTAGGAAACGGGCGAATTGCCTGCTTTGTTTCCGCTCCCGGTTCAGGCGGAACCATTGCCGCGGGTGATCAAGTAAAAAGCGTTTTCCCGGAAGCAAAAGTAGCTGCCCTGGAACCTTATGAGTGTTCCACCCTGGCTAATGGAAACACCGGACAGCACCAAATTGCAGGCATAGGTGATCAGGTATGCAGCCTGATTCACAATGTATTGACAACTGATTTTGTGGCATTGGTCAAAGATGACGACTGCGTCCGTGGCTTAAAGCTGCTGTACGACGGCGCCAGGTCCCTTTGCAAAGCGGGCGTCAGTTCTGAGATGGCCGAAATGTTGAAGAATCTCTTCGGTGTATCCGGCATCTGCAACATTTTAGGCGCCATCAAGATGGCCAGGTACCTGCGCCTGGGACCAGGTGACAACGTGGTCACCGTCGCCACCGACGGCATTGACCGCTACTACTCTGTGCTTGACGATTTATCAAAACGCACCCCTGGAATTAATGATACTGTGCTGGAGAGCTGGTACAGAAGTATTTTCATCGAAGCAGACAGCAAGGATATTTATGATTTCCGGATGCCTAACGATAAAGAACGGCTATTTAAACAAAAAGAGAAAGACTGGTTACCCTACGGACACTCTCAAGAGTACCTGGATGCCATGAGAAATATGGGTTTCTGGGAAGAAGAATATTTGTTGTACAAAAAGTATGATCAAGAAATAACCCACCTGAGAAAATGAAATATCACTATATGATAGACTATCCCAGCTGATAAATACTGAAGTTGATAAGAGTGATAAAATGATGAAACTTGGGGATAATGGTTCTTAATTGCTAAAAAAAAGGTGAGCTTTTTTGGAATTAATCACATTCCTACTGGAAAAGGTTGTTACTTATAGTCATATTCTGATCGCCTTATTCGGCGGTGTTTTGACCTGGTCGCTTTTCAGGGCCAGCGATATATGTAAAGACAGAAAGTTTAAGGAGATCATATTGCTTCAGTTTTTAAACGAGACGCATTGTATGGAAGATAAGAACTTATTCATTACAAACGATCGTTGGGTCTTTAGAGTGGGGTTAAACAACCTGAATATAATGATAAGCAATAATTTTTTTAGCCCGGTTAGGGATGAAAAACTCATATATGAATTGATGGAACTTTACCGCTGGATAGTAAACCATGACGAAGCCGCAAAAATTAATAACCTGGCTCTGCTCATCACGGGAGAAACCCCTGTAAGGGAAATGGTTTTACACTATAGTGGAGAGGTCAGAAGGAGGATTTTAACTGTCAGGGAGTTAATCAAACATTATTATCCTAAAATAGCTAATGAACACGAAAAGCTCGTTAAAGTAATGCCCCGGTCATAATTCAGCCGAGGCAAGGATGAGATGCTTTGGTCTTGCCATTATCATAACCCGCAAACGAAAACCTTCCATAACATTGTCACATACTGGCAGTATTAACTCAGTAACATTATCACAAACAACAACGTACTAATCATGATATGCTTTTGATATCAAATATTGATAGGGAGGAAATCCTTATGGCTATCGTGATTGATAAACCCAGGTGCCCGCAGAACCACCCCTGCCCTTCCATCAGAGTATGCCCAGTCGGCGCTTTGCTTCAAAACGGTTTTGACGCGCCGGTGGTTGATCATGAAAAATGCATAACGTGCGGAAAGTGCGTGAGCTTTTGCCCAATGGGGGCAATCAAAGAGGCTTGAGTAGCCAGGCTTCTGTTGGAAAAACATATGACATCCTGCGTTGCAGAATAGCTTCAGGCCGGTGATGAACAAGTGGTATGATTGGGGTGGGTAACGCCAGATATTCGATATCGGCACGGAGGTGATACTTTTGGCTAATACTTCAGAAAATAAGGCTTTGGCTCAGACAAAGCTCCCCGTTTACGGCATGACCTGTGAGCATTGTGTGCGGCGGGTGGCCAAAGCTTTGGAGAAACTCCCAGGGCTATCTGACGTTCAGGTCTCTTTGGCAGAAGAAAGCGCGAGTTTTCACTTTGCTCCGGAGCAGCTTGATATGTCAGCAGTACGGGAAGCGATTGAAGATGCAGGGTATACGACTGACACACCGCTTCCTGCGGTGGGCCAAGAAGAGATCACGCTCCCTGTTTACGGCATGACCTGCGAGCATTGTGTGCGGCTGGTAACCAAAGTGCTTGAGAAATTACCGGGGGTAGAAAACGTCCGGGTCTCTTTGGCTGACAGCGAAGCTTTATTTGCCTTTGACAGAGATCGGGTAGGGCTGGACGACATTCAACATACCATTGAAGAAGCCGGATATTCGACCAAGCCTATCCCGGAAAGCGACACAACAAAAGAGGCGGAACAAACCTCCTCTGAAGCAGCCGGGCTGCCTGACCCGTTACCTCCTGGGGCTATCAGTAACAAAGCTTCAGCTGACCCGGTCGATCCTGCTCAAAAAAAGCAGTTTAAAGTTAGTGGGATGACTTGTGCTAACTGTGCCTTAACCATAGAAAAAGGCGTCGGCAGGATGCAGGGTGTGAAGTCTGCATCCGTTAATTTTGCTTCGGAAAAATTAAACCTGGAATTAGATCCTTCTGTTGTCACCGAAGAGGATATTTTGACCAGGATTAAAGACCTGGGCTATGGCGCCCAAAGTGAAGATAGTGAAGGCGGCAAACAGCAGTTTAAGGTAAGCGGCATGACCTGTGCCAACTGTGCTTTGACCATTGAGAAGAAGCTTCAAAGGACTACCGGTGTACACATGGCCTCAGTGAACTTGGCCAATGAGACGGTGACTGTTGAATTTGATCCCCGGACTGTAAATTTAAGTGATATCTTTGAACAAGTAAGAGATGCCGGCTATATTCCCCTGGAGAAAAAGGACGAAGATCCAGACGATCGCAGTGCAATTAATGAACGCAACTGGCTCATTTTTAGTGTGATTCTATCTTTGCCTATTATGCCGCTCATGTTTCTCCCCATGTCGAGAGCCATTATGTATACGATCCTTATCTTGGCCACCATTGTGCAGTTTACGGCGGGTTGGACTTTTTATCGCGGCGCTTACTATGCCTTAAAAAACCGCTCGGCCAATATGGATGTCCTGGTTGCTATGGGGATTACAGCTGCTTATGGATATAGCCTGATGACGACTTTCCATATGTTTTTCCCGCAGCTTTTCTTTGAAGGTCCAAATTTCTTTGATACTTCAGCGTTGCTCATTACCTTTGTGCGTTTCGGGAAATATCTGGAGGCCAAAGCAAAGGGTCGGGCCGGTCAGGCGTTAAAAAGGCTGTTGGAGTTACAAACAGACAAAGCACGCTTATATGTCAACGGCGAAGAAAAGGAAATTGCCGCGGCTGATCTAAAAACTGGCGACGTTGTGATTATTAAACCCGGCGAAAGAATACCGGTTGACGGCGAGATTATGGAAGGACAAGCCAGTATCGACGAGTCGATGCTGACCGGGGAGTCCATTCCCGTTGACAAGGGAGCCGGGGCTCCTGTCATCGGGGCTACCATTAACCGCTCCGGCAGCATTAAAGTGAGAATAACCAAAACAGGCAAAGATACGGTGCTTTCTGGGATTATCAAAATGGTAGAAGATGCCCAGGGGGTTAAACCACCGATCCAGCGCTTGGCCGATACGATCTCCAATTATTTTGTTCCTGCAGTCGTAACCCTGGCCCTGCTCACTTTCTTGATCTGGTATTTTGCTCTGCACAGTACCTTTGTTTTTGCCTTTACAGCAGCAATTGCCGTCCTGGTCATCGCTTGCCCCTGTGCGTTAGGGCTGGCGACTCCGACGGCTATTATGGTCGGCAGTGGTGTTGGCCTTAATCGTGGCCTTCTCTTTAAGTCTGCAGCAGTGCTGGAAGCTATCTCCAGCTTACAGGCCATCGGTTTTGACAAGACTGGGACACTGACGAAAGGCACTCCTGAGGTTACGGATATCTTTGCGGCCGCTCCTTTCAAGGAAAAAGACCTATTGCAAATAGCGGCAGCCGGAGAAAAACCCTCCATACATCCCCTGGCTCAAGCGGTCGTGCGTCGTGCCAGGAAGGAAGAAATAGAAATCACCGAGGTAAGGGATTATCAAGAGGAGAGCGGTTACGGAATAACCTGCTCTTACCAGGGTCAGAACTTGCTTATCGGCAATATGAAGCACATGCAGAAACACGGGATAGATGTCAGCACTATCGAAGAGAAATACACGCGCCTGGCGGAAGAGGGAAAGACGACGATGTTTGTCGCTCTAGGCAGCCGCGCTATCGGGTTAATTGCCCTGGCCGACGTCCTGAAAGAGAGCACTAAAGAAGCAATCAAACGCCTGCACGCACTGGGTCTTAAGACTTTTATGATCACAGGGGATAATAAGAAGGTGGCCCAGGTGGTCGGCCAGGAAGTCGGTATTGATGAGATCGCCGCCGAGGTGCTGCCCCAGGATAAGATCAATATCATTAAAAAGTATCAGGAACAAGGGCTCAAAGTCGCTATGGTCGGCGATGGAATTAACGATGCCCCCGCCCTGGCCCAGGCGGATATCGGGATTGCTATCGGGTCCGGCACCGATGTGGCCAAGGAAACAGGCGATGTTATTTTAGTGCGCAATGACCTCTTGGATGTGGAAAGGGCAATCCGGTTGGGCAGGAAAACATTAGATAAAATTAAGCAAAATCTCTTCTGGGCTTTGATTTACAATGTGATTGGAATTCCTGTGGCAGCCGGCATCCTTTATCCCTTAACCGGAAAACTGCTCCCGCCGGAATGGGCCGGGCTGGCGATGGGCTTTTCCTCTGTATCCGTGGTGACCAATTCCCTGCTCCTTGGAGGTTATGGCAAAAAATTAATCGATTAAGCCTATTCTAAGGCTCTCATAAAATCAGATTTATGTTTCAAAGGAAAAGCCGCCTGTTGGCGGCTTTATTATTTCACGTGGCATAATTGGACGTCCTGCTCTCCAGGGCAAATTTCCTGCAAAAACCTGGATTTGACCCACATTTTCTATGAATACTATACCACAAATTTCCATGTTTTTCAAGACTACAAATTATTGGATTCCTTTGATATAATTGCTTGCGTTAAACGAAATGCTGATAGTTTGTTAAAGAAATAGCTATGAAATAACCCATTGGGAGATGGATAAAGATGAAAGTTGCCAATGGTATAGAAATGCATCATGGAGGCCTATATCAGGATAACCCCAACCAGCGAATTACTGATCAAATAAGCCGACTACTTTTACCTCATTCAATTAGATAAGGATTAATAACGACCAAACCCTCAATAAACTTGAAATGCTTGGTGTTTAACGTAAACAAAGCCGCTTCATTAACCCGTGCCGTAGCTGCAATAATTGCATCCATTGACTCCAAGCCATGTGAAGCTCGATACTTAGCCATGTATATTCCTGCGGCAGTTGCTATTTTTCCATCCACCGGAATGTGCTCGAATATTCCTAGTAATTCCTTTATCGCTACAAGACGCTGCTCATTCGTCTTCGGTGCTGCCATAAGTTCCAATATAGTAATAGTGGATATTAGCCCTTCAAAGCTATCGCCTTCAATTTCTTTTAGTAGTTTGGTGGCTTGGGTTACATTCCGGAGGTGGTCGATTATTATGTTCGTATCAACAACGATCTTCAAGCTCGTCCAACCTCCTGCCAGATCCTCTACGTATATCTTCCACATATTCAATCCCGGTCATTTCCATATCTGACAATAAACCCGCTGTTCGCTCCACTACACCTTTCTTAACCCTTTCTTTACGCCCGGTCTTAATAACCAACCTACCGCCTTCTTCAATGTGAACTGAAAGCGTATCGCCCTCCTTAATATTTAGCCTTTTTCTTGCTTCCATCGGAATTACTACCTGTCCCCTGGAGGAAACAATAACAGTGTACATAACAACTACCTCTCTTATCGTTCTTATCAGTCTTATTTTAACACCTTGGCAGTTGTTGTCAACACCTTGGACAAGCTCTTACTGATACAGCGTTTTGTCGTCATCGATTTGTGACTCACCCCGACACCCATTCCGATTTTATCCGGACACTTTTGAGCACATAGGTAGGAACTGGCTACTAACCCTACAAAGTAAATAAATTTAAGTATTGTGTAAATATCGACAATATCTCCAAAGGTAATAATCATGAAGACAGAGAACGAGTTGTTATCGATTAGTGAATTTCTCCGGCTTTTTATGGAGGCGATAGCCCAAAATGAAAGATATGGCCACTACCAAGAACAAGCTGGTGTTTAAGACGCCAACGCTCGATATTCAGGAACACTTGCAGTTCCTGGCCAATGTAGTAGAACACAATGCTCAGCCCTTCGCCGTAGGTTATTCTGACGGGCGTATAATAACCTGCAACAGTTCTTTTTCCGAATTATTGGGTTATACCAAAGAAGAATTAAGTGCAATGACTTGGGATATAGAGCTTACGCCTCCGGAGTGGCGTGAATACAGCGGAAAAATGCTGGAGGAACTATGCCGCACTGGATGCCCGCAGCGATATGAGAAGGAATACATTCGAAAAGACGGCTCACGGGTGCCGTTAGAATTATTCGTACATAAAGTTAGTGATTTTAAAGGGAATATCAGGTATTACTCATTTTATACTGATATTACCAGACGCAAGCAGATTGATGCAGAATTAAGAAAACAACGTGAAGACCTTGAGGAGCTTATTAAAGAGCGCACCAACAAGTTAAGAGCAACTAATGCTCAACTTCTAAGCGAAATCGCTGAACGTAAGCGGGCTGAAGAGGTGCTGCAAAAACATTCACTTTTTTTGCAGCAATTGATTGACACCATTCCACATTCAATATTTTATAAAGATACCAATGGCATATATCAAGGCTGTAATAAAGCTTTCGAGGTGTATTTGGGTTTAACTAAAAAGAAGATTATCGGAAAGTGCGTCTATGACGTAAGTCCTAAAGACCTGGCTGACAAATACCATGAGATGGATTTGCTATTGTTAAGTGAACCGGGTGTAAAGGTCTATGAATCTGCCGCACCGCATGTCAATGGGACAAGAGACGAAGTGGTTTTCAGCAAGGCCACTTATTCAAACCCTGCTGGTACCGTGGCGGGTATAGTAGGAGTCATGGTAGACATCACCGAACGTAAGCACGCGGAAGAGGCTCTTCGGGAGTCGGAAAACAGGTACCGAACTATCTTTGAAAACACTGGCACCGCCACAGTAATCTATGGAGAAGATACGATAATACATCTGGTTAACACGGAGGCTGAAAAACTCTTTGGCTATTCCAGAGAGGAGATGGAAGGGAAAAAAAGTTTAACAGCATTCGTCGCGAAAGAAGATTTAGAGCTAATTAAAGAGTATTATCGTATGCGGAGAATTGCTCCAGAAGCTGTCCCACGAAAATATGAGTTCCGGTTTATTGACAAGCACGGCAGTCTAAAGGACATCCTAATGACCGTTGCCATTATTCCGGGAACAAAAGATTGCGTGGCCTCTCTTTTAGATATTACTGAACGCAAACAGTTACAAAATGAAATGTTCCGCTTGGAAAGGTTGAATCTGGTGGGTGAAATGGCTGCCGGTATCGGGCACGAAATCAGGAACCCTATGACTACTGTGCGCGGTTTTCTGCAAATACTCAGGAATAAAAGGGATTGTGCTCAATACAAGGAGTACCTCAATCTCATGATCGAGGAACTGGACCGGGCTAATTCAATAATTAAGGAATACCTCTCTATGGCCAAAAACAAAGCGATAGAATTAAGGCTCCAGAACCTTAATAACATACTGGAAGCTCTTTTTCCGTTAATACAGGCAGACGCAATGGTCTCCGATAAATATATTAAATTGGAGCTGGGAGACATTCCCGATTTACTCCTTGACGAAGAAGAAACTCGCCAGCTCATTCTCAACCTTGTTCGTAACGGGCTGGAAGCGATGTCACCCGGTGGAAATCTAACTATCAAAACCTTTATAGACGGGGAAGAGGTGGTTATTGCAGTACAAGATCAAGGTAAAGGAATCGAACCAGATGTGCTTGAAAAAATTGGCACGCCCTTCTTCACTACTAAAAATCAAGGTACAGGCTTAGGGCTGGCGATCTGTTACAGTATCACCGCCAGACACAATGCCTCCATAAAAGTGGATACAGGTCCCACGGGAACTACCTTTAGTGTCCGGTTTGGGACAAATCATAATAAGCACACGGGGACGGTATAAGCAAAAAATCGGAACTCCCACTTATAGAAGCGGGAGTCTTAGAATTGGATGAGGGGAGCAAATTCTTTGCAAGCTATCTTAAACAGGCGTAGTATTCTTTGCAGCTAAGCCGAGCAAAATAGCACGCTCATTTTTATCCGGGTCTTCCAGTACCTCTTCTAATAGTAAGTCTAACACCCTGCCCAATTCG
>JAQVOH010000081.1 GCA_028702695.1 Desulfotomaculaceae bacterium | reverse complement strand
GTGACATTGCCACGGCCAGGAGTCCTCAGGAAAAAAGCCGCCTAACTGCACTATTACTGGGGTTCTACAGCCTGACCTTGCTGGTTTTGGCAGTATTGGCCCAGCAGAGTGAGACATTGGCGCTGGCTGCGGCTTTATTCTCCTTTTTGGGTCACGAGGCAGTTATTTATGCAGGCCGGAGGATTGAAACCAGGGGGACTCCCCTCTACGTGCCACCTGAGCTGGGAACCAGGTTGCTGGACGTGCAAGCAGGGGGTCCTGCTTGGCATGCGGGCTTGCGTTCTGGAGATGTAATCCTGGCTTTGAACGGCGAAACAGTGACCGGGCGTGATGGTTTATTCCAGCGACTGAGGGGTTCCTTATGGCCTGTGGTGGTAGATTACTTCAGCCATGCAGCAGGGGAAAACCGGCAGGCTACCATACGGCCGCCAGGCCCGGGGCTTAACTGGGGTCTGCTTCCGGTGCCCGAGGCGGACGAGAACCAGTATGTCGAAATGCTGACGACCGGGCCATTGGGGCGGTGGCTGCAGCGATGGTGGGATAAAATTAGAAGTTGACACGTTTAAAAAAATGGGGATATAATCATTACAGAAGTAGGCCAAAGAGGCCTTGACAGGGTTAAACATCAGGTTGTAAACAAGGCCACGAAGGACCTGTCCCCCTGGGATATACCTTGGTGGTTTTTTTTCAAGGGAGGTGTGCTTTGTGTGCGAAGCGAATGCTTACTTGAGAAAGCAGGGCGAAGAAGATGAACTATTTCTGGAGATGGTTGACCGTGTGCTTCCCCGCGAAGAAGGTCTGATGCTGGAGGATATCTTTGGTAGAAGGAAAATTATCAAGGCCAAGATTGTGGAGTTGGCTCTGGTAGACCATAAAATAATTTTGGAGCGGGAATAACAGGCGGGTTTAATCCCACGGAATACCGGGCTCTACCGGAGCCGTGGTTTTTGTTTGGGAAAGGGTGGAGGAAAAGCAACGATGAATCCGGTAATTTACCGCCCGGACCATAACTTGAGCGAGATAAAAAACCTCGCCGAACTTAAAGACCTGACCTTACAATGCACTCGCTGCGTACTGAGAGACGGCTGTTCCGCTGTGGTTTTCGGAGAGGGAAATCCGCAGGCGCGGTTGATGCTGATCGGTGAGGGACCCGGGGCGGATGAAGACCGGCTGGGGCGGCCTTTTGTGGGCCGGGCCGGGCAGTTGCTGGATAAAATCCTGGAAGCCATCGGCCTGGAGAGGTTTGCCCACACCTATATAGCCAATGTGGTTAAATGTCGTCCACCCGGCAACAGGGCGCCGCGACCGGAAGAGGCGCAAGCTTGCCTGCCCTGGCTCTACCGGCAGATTGAGCTAATTTCCCCTGGCATTATCGTCCTTTTAGGCAACAGTGCCCTGCAGAACCTAATTGACCCGGATGCCAGGATTACACCAATGAGAGGTCAGTGGCTGGTGAGTAAAAGCGGCATTAAAATCATGCCCACCTTTCACCCATCCGCCCTCCTGCGGGATCCCGGCAAGAAACGTCCGGTATGGGAAGATTTCCAGAAAGTAAGGGACGAATTCCTGAAACTTATGCCAAGCCTAGATTAATTAGGTCCAAACAAGCGCAAACTTCAAAAGAATTAATTTTAACCTCCCGGTACATAAAAGGTTCGTGGTTGCCTTGTATCAGGAGGTTATTATTGTATTTTACTAGGCGGGAGCATTTTTTACCTCTGTAGTGCAGAGCTCTTCATGGATTTCCTCGGCGAGAGAAAATTCCATATCAGGCCATGCTGTAATTCCCTCTTTTCTGGCTTGGTTCAGCAGGGCTATATAGCGCCGCTCAGCTGCGTTGATTTTAAAAATAGCATATTCGGCCAGGTCCCCATCGATGTAATCCATTTCCTTTAGGGCCTGCCGCCATTCCTTACGAGCGTTTTGTACAGCAATGTCCAGTTTAAGCGTTGATGTCTTTTCCACCACCATGATTTCCCTTATGCGGGACAGTTCAAATATAGGTATTGTTTTCAAGATTGACATAAATTTCATCCCAATCACCTCCTCCTTATTATATTTTTTACCTGGTTGAAATAGAAGGGGCTTCTACAGAAAAATACAATAATTCCCAAATATTTCTTTCGACTATTCGTTCAATATTTAGACATCATTTTAAGCATAATATCAGCAATAAAAACAATGGGGTGATTGGTTTGAACAATTTAGAAAGCAGTGGCAGGAAAGGAAAATTTATCTTAGTCCTGTTTATCATGACCATCATCCCTTTTCTTCATGCGTGCGGGCAAAAGGAACCGCAGAGAAAGCCGGCCAGTAACGGTGGTGGCCAGGAGATAAAAATTGCGGTTAGCCTGGCCAGTATGGAGAGGGACGGCAACCAGATTATTAAGAAGACCATGAACGGGCGTACGGGGCAAAACGGACAGCAGAGTGGCCAGCAGAGCCAACAAAGCAGCCAGGTTAGTCCGGCCGTAGTTCCGGTCCAGGCCCAAAGTGGGGGTGAGCAGCAAGGACAACAACAGGGTGGTCAGCAAAAGGTAAACATCACCTGGTTGGATGCCAAGAATGACGCCAATCAGCAAGAAAAGGACCTGGAGCAGTTGGCCGGCCAGAATATTAAGGCGGTTATCCTCCAGGCGGTTGACCCGACGACAGCCCCCAATCTTGTACGCAAACTGGCCCAGTCCAATATCAAGGTGATTGCATTTGAGACACTCCCCGCAAATGCTCCGGTTGATGGTTACATTGCGTCGGACCATGCCAGGGCCGGGGAACTGGAAGCACGCTACCTCTTAGCAGCGGCTCAGGGTAAATCCACACCGATGAATACAGTCTTGCTCATGGGTGATAAAAACGACCAGACATCAAAGGAAATTGCCTCCTCCGTACTGGATAACCTTAAAAACCAGGCGCAGGTAAAGGTGGTCCAGGCTAAAAACCACGACGGCGGCGATCCGCAGCTTGCAACGGCAACCCTTGACCAGGCGCTGATCAGCAGCAACAACCAAATTGACGCTGTAGTGACCACCGACGGCAGGATGGCTGTAGCGGCTGCTGAAATGTTGAAAAACAGAGGTTTGAGCCAGCGAGTAATTACCGTGGGTGTGGGCGCCGACCAGCAGGCATCACGCGCGCTGGTGGCGGGTGACCACAAAGCAGAGGTTGATCTCATGCCCGAGGTTATGGCCCAGCATGCTTTCGACGCCGCGGTAGGCTTGGCCACCACCGGGCACTGGCAGTATGAAAAACAGGTAAAAAACGGGGACTTTGACGTGCCTGCCAAGATTACACCGGTGCGTTTGGTGACAAAGAAAGAGGCCTATCTACTGGAGCAGCGGTGGGGCAAACTGACAGGACAGGAAGAACAGCAGGGACAGCAAGGTGGTCAGCAACAAGGACAGCAGCAGGAACAGCAACAAGGGCAACAACAAGGACAACAAGGACAACAACAAGGACAACAAGGACAACAACAAGGGCAGCAGGGACAAAGCGAACGCAAAACAACCTTGCGGGTAACCACACAGGATGGAAAGACAGTTGAGATGCAGATTAATGGAGAAATTAAGAAAATTGAAACCGTAGACGGAACAGGTAGCCAGGGAGGCTCCGGTGGTAGTGTTGGGGGAAGTTGAAATTTCCTAATTTCTCCCTGGAAAATAAGATTCCGGCTTACGGAGCGATTCCCCAATAAATGTTAGTTCTAATAAACACCCTTCACTACGCCCAGCAGAGTTGAAGGGTATTTATCCAATTCCAAGACTCCCACTTCTATAAGTGGGAGTTTCCACTTTTCTGCTTCGGTAGGGGTAGAGGCCTACACCGAAGTCTCGATGTCAGCTAAAGCTGGATGAGTTCATTATAGTGACTGCAGTAAGAATGTATCTTCATATATACTTAAAGATTTAGTAACAATTTTGTCATGAATAAAGAATATGAATGCATACAAAGACAGGAGCAGCATGGTCTGCTTTGCGTTTTCCCTCTTGTGCTTAAGGCGCAGTAAGCACATGGTGTGGGCTACTTTCTGGGAGAATCAAACATACTTTTGGCCCCTTTGCCTTTATGATATACTATTAGTAATACTGTCTATTTAGAAAGGTCAAGTTATGCGATCTTTTCAATTAAAATCAGAATACGTCCCCCGGGGCGACCAGCCTGAGGCTATCGCTGCCCTGGTTGAAGGATTGAATAAAGGTTACCAGGGGCAGGTGCTGCTGGGAGCCACCGGTACGGGTAAAACCTTTACTGTTGCCAACATCATCCAGGCCGTGCAGCGGCCGGCCTTGGTATTGGCGCCCAATAAAACTCTGGCCGCCCAACTGTGCGGTGAGTTTAAGGAATTTTTTCCTGACAACGCGGTTGAGTATTTTGTCAGTTATTATGACTACTACCAGCCGGAAGCATATATCGCCCATACAGATACCTATATTGAGAAGGATTCCTCTATCAACGACGAGATCGACAAGCTGCGCCATTCCGCAACCTGTGCTCTCTTTGAGCGCCGGGACGTCATTATTGTGGCTAGCGTATCCTGTATTTATGGTCTGGGCGACCCTGAAGAATACAGTACCCTGGTGCTTTCCCTGCGCCAGGGGGAGAACTATGACCGCGACGCAGTCCTGCGCAAGCTGGTGAGCATCCAGTATGACCGCAATGACATCAACTTTACCAGGGGTAAATTCCGGGTAAGGGGTGATGTGGTTGAAATTTTTCCGATTTCCAACGCTGACAGGGCGATCAGATTGGATTTTAACGGCGATATAGTGGAAAGAATGCTGGAGTTTGACGTACTGACCGGGGAAATCTTATCTCAGCGCAGCCACGTATCAATCTTTCCGGCCAGCCACTATGCCACCTCTCAGGAGAAAATGGAGAGGGCGTTGGTCACTATTGAGGCCGAACTGGCGGAGCGCCTGGCTGAACTTAACGCCAGAGGCAAGCTTTTAGAGGCTCAGCGACTGGAGCAGCGGACCAACTACGATATGGAAATGATGCGGGAAACGGGTTTTTGCAGTGGGATTGAAAACTACTCCCGCCATCTTACGGGGCGGGCGCCCGGTCAGCCCCCCTACACGCTGCTGGATTACTTTCCGGATGACTTCATCATGTTCATTGATGAGTCCCATGTGTCCGTACCCCAGGTGGGCGGCATGTACGAGGGTGACCGTTCCCGCAAGCAGACGCTGGTGGAGTATGGCTTCCGTCTTCCCTCAGCTTTTGACAACCGGCCGCTGACCTTTCCGGAATTCAAGGAGCACATCAAGCAGGTGATCTATACTTCAGCCACCCCTGGCCCCTACGAACAAAAGCATTGCAACCAGGTGGTGGAGCAGATTATCAGGCCCACCGGCCTGCTCGACCCCGCTATCAGCGTCCGGCCCACACGCGGCCAAATCGACGATCTTTTAGGCGAAATTCGCCTGAGGGTCAGCCGTGGGGAAAGGGTTCTGGTGACCACCCTGACCAAGAAGATGTCCGAGGATCTCACCGATTACTTCCGGGAGGTGGCGGTCAAGGTTCGCTACCTGCACTCGGATATCAAAACCATCGAGCGCATGGAGATCCTGCGTGACTTACGCCTGGGAACCTTTGACGTGCTGGTAGGTATAAATTTATTGAGGGAAGGCCTGGATCTGCCTGAAGTCAGCCTCGTAGCCATTCTGGACGCCGACAAGGAAGGTTTTCTCCGCTCCGAGCGCTCTTTGGTCCAGACCATCGGCCGGGCGGCACGTAATGTGGACGGCCGGGTGATCATGTACGCCGATCGGATTACCGATTCCATGCAGAGGGCGATCCGGGAGACCGAGCGCCGCCGCAGTATTCAGGTAGAGTACAACCAAAAACACGGGATAACGCCGGAAACAGTCCGCAAATCGGTGCGAGCAGTAATCGAAGCTACCCGTGCGGCCGAACCCAAGGCTCTTTATGAAATCAACGCTTCTGGCAAAAAGATGACCAAGGCCAAGTTGAAGCAGCACATTGCCTCTCTCGAAAAAGAGATGCGGGATGCGGCTCGCGATCTGGCCTTCGAACGGGCTGCCCAACTCAGGGACATGATTATTGAGCTGCGACTCCAACTGAGGGGCGATCATGGGCTTGGTCCGGGGATGCCTAGTGAGGAAGAGCTGGGTTAAGCAAACTAAACGCCAACAAATGGGAAGTACGGGGACGGTTCTCTTGCTTCCTAAATCCACAAAAAGACCGAGGAGTTTTATATGCTGGATAAAATTTTGGTCAAAGGCGCCCGCGCCCACAACCTTAAAAATATTGACGTTGAAATTCCCCGCGACAAGCTGGTGGTTATCACCGGACTGTCCGGTTCAGGCAAGTCTTCACTAGCCTTTGATACCATTTACGCTGAGGGTCAGCGTCGCTACGTGGAGTCTCTGTCCTCCTACGCCCGTCAGTTCCTGGGTCAGATGGACAAACCTGATGTTGACTACATTGAGGGTCTCTCACCCGCTATTTCCATTGACCAGAAGACAACCAGCCACAACCCTCGTTCCACCGTCGGCACGGTTACCGAGATTTACGATTACCTGCGCCTGCTCTACGCCAGGGTAGGCCGGCCGCACTGCCCCAAATGCGGCAAATTGATCACCCGGCAGGCGGTGGAGCAGATGGTGGACCAGTTGGTCTCCCATCCTGAAGGTACCAGACTGCAGATCCTATCACCGGTGGTGCGGGGTAAGAAGGGCGAGCACTCAAAAATGATCGAGGAGATCCGCCGCAATGGGTTCACCCGGATCAGGGTGGACGGTGAGGTGCTTGATGCCTCTGAAGAAATCAGTCTAGATAAGAACAAAAAGCACACCATCGAGGTGGTGGTGGACCGCATTATCCTGCGCCCCGGCTCCGAAAGGAGGCTGGCCGATTCCCTGGAGACGGCCTTAAAGCAGGGTGGCGGGTTGGCCGTAGCGGCGCTGGAAGGGGAGGAAATCACCTTCAGTCAAAACTTTGCCTGCGTTGACTGCGGTATTAGCATTAGCGAAATCACACCTCGCTTGTTCTCCTTTAACAGCCCCTATGGGGCCTGCCCGGAGTGCACCGGCCTGGGAATAAAAAAGGAAATCGACCTTGACCTGGTCATCCCGGACCGCCGCCGGTCAATTGCCGGCGGGGCTATCGGGGGAATGAACAAGGGAGGATATTACTACCAGTTTCTTGAGGGTCTTGCCGGTCATTATGGCTTCAGCCTTGATACTCCCGTGGCAGAGCTCGCGCCCGAGCACCTGGACGTGATTTTGTACGGTACGGGTGGCAAGAAGTTTCATTTTGTCCTGGAAAGTGATATATACAAACGCCGGCACGAGATGTATGTGCCCTTTGAGGGTGTCATCAATAACCTGGCCAGGCGCTATAAGGAAACCTCTTCCGAGAGCCAGCGGGAAGATCTTGAAATGTATATGAGCAGCAAGCTATGTCCGGTCTGCCAGGGTGCCAGGCTGAAGCCGGAAGCGCTGGCAGTTAAGATTGGCAACCGGTCTATAACTGCTGTGACGCGCTTATCCGTATTGGAAGCCTTGGCCTTCTTTAAGGTGCTAGAGTTGTCCAGTCGTGAACAGCTTATCGCCAAGCAGATTTTAAAGGAAATTAACGAGCGACTGGGTTTTCTGGTCAACGTGGGTTTGGACTACCTGACTATGGACCGGGGAGCGGGGACGCTCTCAGGAGGCGAGGCTCAGCGCATCCGGCTGGCGACCCAGATCGGCTCCGGCCTGATGGGTGTGCTTTATATTCTGGACGAGCCCAGCATCGGGCTGCACCAGCGGGACAACCATCGCCTTCTGCAGACGCTGGAGCGGTTGCGGGATCTGGGTAACACCCTGATCGTGGTCGAGCACGACGAGGATACTATGCTGGCGGCCGACCATATCATCGATATCGGTCCTGGCGCAGGTGTGCATGGCGGCCAGGTGGTAGCGGAGGGGGACTACCGGGAGATTTTGGAGAACCCCGATTCTATTACCGGGCAGTACCTAAGCGGCAAGAAATTTATCCCGATTCCGTCTATCCGGCGCAGGCCTAACGGCAAGGCGATGGAGGTGCGGGGTGCTGTGGAAAACAATTTAAAGCGAATTGATGTAACCTTTCCCCTGGGTGTCTTCACTTGTGTAACCGGGGTATCCGGTTCAGGCAAAAGCACCCTGGTCAACGACATATTATACCGTAAACTGGCCATGGAACTGCACGGGGCCAGGACCCAGCCAGGCAGTTTTCAGGCTATACTGGGTATCGAGCACCTGGACAAGGTGATTGACGTCAACCAGTCTCCCATCGGTCGTACACCCCGTTCCAATCCGGCCACCTACACCGGTGTTTTCAATGATATACGCGATCTTTTCTCCCAGACCCCGGAAGCAAAGATGCGCGGCTACAAACTTGGCCGCTTCAGCTTTAACGTCAAGGGAGGCCGCTGTGAAGCCTGCAAGGGAGACGGCATTATTAAGATCGAGATGCACTTCCTGCCGGATGTGTACGTCCCCTGCGAGGTCTGCAAGGGACTGCGCTACAACCGGGAAACGCTGGAGGTCCGCTATAAGGGCAGCAGCATCGCCGACGTGCTGGACATGACCGTGGAGCAGGGGGTGGACTTCTTTCGCCATATCCCCAAAATTCACCGTAAGCTGAAGACACTACAGGATGTTGGACTGGGCTACATCCGCCTGGGCCAGCCTGCCACGACCCTGTCCGGGGGCGAGGCCCAGCGGGTGAAACTGGCCACCGATCTTTCTAAACGCTCGAACGGGAAGACCTTCTATATCCTTGATGAACCAACTACCGGCCTGCACACCGCCGATATCGACAAGTTGCTTAAAGTTTTGCACCGGCTGGTCGAGGCGGGCGATACCGTGGTAGTAATCGAGCACAACCTGGATGTGATCAAAACCGCCGACCACATCATCGACCTGGGGCCGGAGGGTGGGGATAAGGGCGGGCAGGTAATCGCCACCGGCACTCCGGAAGAGATAGCTGCTGTGCCCGGATCGTATACCGGGCAGTATCTGAAGAAGGTTTTGGAGAAGGGAGCCCGGCAGGGTGCAGAGTTGTGGGGGAACGATGGCGGTGCTCCAGAAGAAGCGATAGAAAGTACGGGTAGTTAAAGATTACGGCGTAGAGACCGCCGGCGTCTTGGAAAACTAGCCTGGACTTAGTTCAAGTCCCTTCAACTGCTCCGCAGTGCAATGGCAATCGGCCCCACATTTAAAACCAACTCAGAGAATGCTTCAGTTGTGGTGTATATTTTCTACAGGATTTATCGTCTACTGTGGTATACCAATGGCATATAGTTAGCTCTTGCAACCATGCCGTTTGCGTGTGAACTTCTTCGCTACCGCTCAGGAGGACATTACTTGAAGCCTATTTTCAGGATTAGATTAAATGGTGATTACACATGCAGATTGAGGAAAAACTGAAAGCCCTTCCTGCCAAGCCCGGGGTCTATCTCTACCGGAACGCCGAAGGGAAAATCATTTATGTGGGCAAAGCCGTCTCCCTTAAAAACAGGGTCCGCTCCTATTTCCAGGCAGGCGCCAACCACGCTCCCAAAACCCGGGTTATGGTGGAGAAAATCGCCGACCTGGACTTTATTGTGACCGATTCGGAGGTCGAGGCTTTAATCCTGGAGCAAAACCTGATCAAGGAGTACCGTCCCCACTATAACATCCTGCTCAAGGATGACAAGAGCTACCCCTACCTTAAAGTAACTCTGGGGGAGAATTTCCCCAGGGTTATGATTACCCGCCGCCATGTCAAGGACGGTTCAAGGTATTTTGGTCCATATACTAGAGTTGGTGCGGTTAACGAGACCTTGCGCCTTTTGAAAAAGCTTTTCCCCTTCCGCTCCTGTAATCAGAAAGATCCACCGCCCAGGCAGCGACCCTGTCTGAACCAGCATATCAACCGCTGCCTGGGACCCTGCTGCGGCCTGGTGGACAGGGAAAAATACATGCCATGGTCCAGGAGGTCTGCTTGTTCCTGGAAGGAAGACAGGAAGACCTCTTAAAGAGTCTGCTGGCCAGGATGGAGGAGGCGGCCCAAAAGCTTGAGTTTGAGAGGGCTGCTCGCCTGCGGGACCAGATTCAGGCCGTACGCGAAATAGTTGAAAAGCAAAAGATCATCTCAGGAGGATTTGAGGACCGGGATGTGGTTGCTATGGCCAGCGCCTGGGACGAAACCTGCGTGATGGTTTTTTTTATACGGGGCGGCAAGTTAATCGGGCGCGAACATTTCATGTTAAAAGGAACGGAAGGCTTGAGCCGGGCGGAGGTAACAGGCGCCTTTATCAAGCAGTATTACAGTTCTGTAGATGTCATCCCGGGGGAAATTCTCCTGGCGGAAGAGTTAAAAGACGAGGCGGTTGTGATTGAAAAGTGGCTTACCGGGAAGAGGGGCGCCAGGGTTTACCTTAAAACCCCTATGCGCGGTGAGAAGAAGAAGCTGGTGGAGATGGTTGCCAGGAACGCTGTTCTGACTCTGGAACAGGTCCGCTCGGAGGAAGCAGCGCGCCGCGACGACACAGCAGGGGCGCTGGCCGGACTGGCCGCAGCGCTGGGCCTGGAGCAGGCGCCGCAGCGCCTGGAGTGTTATGACATCTCCAACACCCAGGGCCGCGAAAGTGTGGCTTCAATGGCAGTCCTCGAAGGTGGCAGACCGGCTAAAGACCAGTACCGCCGCTTTAAAATCAATACGGTTGAGGGGCCGGATGACTTCGCCTCAATGCAGGAGGCTCTGCGCAGGCGCTTTACCAGGGCCAGGGAAGAGCGGGTACTGCTAAACACCGGTCAAATGTCCAGCAAGGAGGCAAAATTCCACCGCCTGCCTGACCTGGTTATTGTGGATGGGGGCAAGGGGCAGCTTTCGGCGGCCCGCCATGTCATGCGGGAACTGGGCTTTGCCCACATCCCGGCCTGCGGCCTGGCTAAACAGGAGGAACTGCTCTTTATCGAAGGTTCACCCGACCCTATTGTTCTTCCAAAAGAGTCCCCATCTCT
>JAQVOH010000080.1 GCA_028702695.1 Desulfotomaculaceae bacterium | reverse complement strand
TGCACTATACCTGTTTCGTTAAAAGCTTCTCGTGTTTCCTTATCTATCATCCCCTGGGTGCCGAAAACCACACCGTTTAAAACCGCCGCTTCAGAGGGTGGAAGTGAATAGGTTGCAGCGGTCGAAAGTTTCTGCTTGACCCACAGGGCAAACCACCCTACCGGATTGCCTACGTCTTCTCCAATTTTTCCAATAGAATTTTTGTTGATGGCAGACAGGGTAACCCAGATACCCTGTCGCTCCAGGTAGGTCCGGTAATTGAAAGCACCGGGATTGCCCGGTGGATCCGGACGGGAGAGCAGGCCGGTGATTCTAAGTACATCACCATAGCCATACAACTGGTCGACGTCCTTTACCGACAGGCGCACCTGCCCGTAGACTTGCCTTCCCTCCTCCCCTTTAACCAGTTCCCTGGCCTCGAGAAGATAAAAGACCTTATCACTTCTTAAATCCGGTCCAGAGACCAATCGCCCGAACAGGGTTACCTGCTGCCCTGCGTAATCAACCAGGGGTGTCCTGCTCTCTTCAATGGAAAGGCGGGAAAAAGCCAGGCCCAGCAATAGAAATAGGGTTAAAATAACGCGTGCGTTGTACCGCCAACCCAGAACATAACCGGCCACAGCAGTCAGGAAGCAGCCAACAACCAGGGCTAAGGCAACCGATACCTTGAAACCGGTCAAATCACCCAGCAACACGCCGGCCATATAAAAGGCGGTAATAACCACTAGGGGCCTTTGCATTGCACTCTCCTTTCACCAGGCCATAAATAGCGCATGATTCGCACCCACATTTAGCTGGAGTATAGGCATTAGATTTTTTTTGAGAGTTAATACCTGCTTACAAAGCCCTATTCACTGGAATACTGGATAACCTGGTTTCAACAGATTTAATAATTATATGACCTTTTACAATACCCCAAGCCTATTACTGCAATGTCGTGGTCATAGTCCGGATGAAATAAGTTTCGGGTACACCTCAAAAAGCACGGGCTAGTTCGTATAAATAAAATGTATTCGAAAGTGATTTCTGTGGGATGCTTTCAAAATTCTGCCAACAATCACCCCTTGGTTTATTCTTGTAATTACAACCTGGAATTTTACCTCTAATGTCAGCCCCCATCACCACCGGTTGCACATTACCAGAGCCTCTTATGCCAATTTTAGTAAGCCTTCGGGCTTCACTAATGATAACCTCCTATTTTAAATGGCCTCGGTGTGCGAGGCCATGTTTATCTTTTTGCTTATATGTCTTATAGGTTTCACTGCACCGCGATTAAATCTTTCAACTGCTCAAACCGTTTATCCCCTATGCCAGACACCTGTTTTATATCCTCCGTGTTAAATAACTTGCGTTACATAGTGGAAGGCCAGTAAAATCAAGGGGCCTGGTGTGAATTAATTGTTGACCTGTCAAGGTGCTCTAATTATGCACATTATATCTGCAATAAAACCCGGCAATGTGCCGGGCGAACTATATATATTACTAAATACTAAATACAAACGTCAATTAAGAATGCTATAATTCTCTTCCTACAACCAACGTATTTTAAATCATTATTAAACTCTTGAGAATTCTCTTTTTTCCATGAGAGAATAAACATAATTAACATAAGCCTAATGGTAAATAATGTTAATATAAATGTCATCAAGTTTAAGGAAAGCAATTAATTACCTTACCGACCAGAATTCCTGGCAGGAACTTGACAACACGTATGCGGTAGCTGAGATTACAGTTCCGCTACAAAGCTGGGAACGGTCCAGAAGGTTTGTTTTCATTAGGGAAATCGCGGAAACAGTGTCCAAAGGAAGTCAAACCGCCTTTGAATTTAAAGACGCATACGATTATTAAGCCATCGTGACGAACATGGAAGACCTCTCGCCTGAGGAAATCTGGCACTGGTACAACAAACGCTGCAACATTGAAAACAAGATCGACGAGCTAAAAACAGGCGTGTCTATTGACCAAACCAGCCAGAACGAATTGTCAAGGAACATGGCTTTACATCACGCTTTTCAAAAGGTCGAGCCTCTCATTTTGGAGTTCGACTTCCGCTGACAGAGAGTTGGTTGTTTTGCACATTTCATTTATTCTTGAAATAACCGTTAGTTCCTCCTTTACTAGAGGGATTACCTCCAAATTAAACAGACCTGGGTTATATTGTAAACCTAGGAACTTGTGCAGATATCCAGGTGCGCCCAATATGCTGAACTGGTATATTAAGCCGTTTTTAAGATTCAGAAAACTTAATTTTGTGAGCTTCGCGGCTCATACCGATTCGATTCTGGTCTCGGGCACCATTCAAACCCCTAATAACTGAGTCCATAAAAAGAAAAAGAAAAAAAGAGCGCGCAAGAAAAAGGGCTCATTTTGAAAATGGTCCTGGCCCGGCAATAGCCGGGTTTTTTTGTTTTTTCTCAATTCCCTAATCATTAATCTTTAATTATTTCTTTATAGCCCATTCCTGGCTGGGCTGTGCCTGCCGTACTTAAAGGAATGCTTTCAATAATACTGCGCACATTAAAAAATGGAACACTAAAAATGAGATCTGAGTCTTTAAATCCTTTAACCAGATGCCGGCTGGAAGGATCAATAAAAGTAACATTAACGCGTCCTTTAGAAAGAGGCTGGGTAATTGACCCTGAACAAGTAGAGCCGGATAGCTGTGCCTTCAAAGGAATCCCAGTTTCATAAGTTGACAATAGGACAAGACGGCTAGCCTGACTAGGGTTACATAAAAACAGTACTAAATCAGGCTTCAACTCAAATGTCTCCAAGGGACCAATAACAACATATTTTGATACACCAAACGGGGGCTGTCCTTGACTCAGTGACCGCATCCTAAAAAACGATGCATTGCAGGAAGTAAATTTTTCTCCTTCAATAAGGAATTTTTTAGTTAATGCCGCCTTTTCCGGAGTAGGAATAGATAAACCCAATGATGTAAGCCCCCCGGGGCAAGTACAATTTTCAGCACAAATGTTCAACGTTGAACCTTTTCGGGCTGCTTGGTAAATCGCAGTACAGGGCATGATCCGATTTTCTTTACCGTTATTCGCAGGAACATCACTGAATGATATTCCTACAGGACTACCATCCAAGGCTAAAATCTCTTTAAGCTGTTTAGAGTATTCTTGCCAAATCATTTCATCACTCCTTTATATTTTTTTCTTGTAACTTTTGCACCTTACACCTTGCGATATGTGTTTAGACTCATTCCGTTTGGTATAATCTACTCCCAAAATATCAAACCAGAAATTTTTCTAAGACCATGTTACAATAATACCCGCCGCCTGTGAAGAGCAAGCAAGAACTCGTCTTTATATTATTTCTTCTTATATACAGCTCCTTCTTTAAATACAGTTCCACCACCTGGCCCAAATCACAATAATTACCGTCCATCTAAATAATGCGGTCAGTCAGGTATTGTTTATTTATATACAAAACCTGCATAACAGGTCGTTTTCAAAGCAGACAAAAAAAGAGAGACTTTCGTCTCCCCCTTTCGTAGCTACATTGCTTGGGCATTTTCAATCATGGCCAGGGCACACTCACGGCACACCATTTTGCCGCGGTAGTGTTGCACATCCGAGGCGTTGCCACAGAAAACACAGGCAGGCTCGTACTTCTTTAAGATAATTTTCTCATTATCTACGTAAATTTCCAGAGGGTCTTTCTCGTCAATTCCCAGAGTCCTACGTAATTCAATTGGAATGACTACTCTTCCAAGCTCATCCACTTTTCTGACAATCCCTGTTGATCTCATGCTATCCCTCCTCTACATAGTTCGATAATTCTTTTAATATTTTCATCTAAATAATACCAATAATTACAGTTATAGTCAACTAATTATTGACTATTTAATTGCTTTTTTGCCTAATTGTCGGAAACCTGACAAATTATTTTACAATTGGTTGTTAGCTTATTTAAATAAATAGTGCGCAATAACAGAGCCATTTTATATAGTCCTAGCCAGCCAATAGTCCGTTTTTTGATTTTATCTTTCCCTTCTCACCGGCTCCACTTAATGTCACTGACATTGTACCCCCCTATTGGGGATAGATTAAAAAAGCTTCGCAATGAAGCAAAACTCTCCAGAAATAAATTAGCGGAATTAGCTGGTATAAGCTGTAAAACAATAACAAACATTGAGCATAAATAATTCCAGCCCACTATAGTAAAACAGCTATAAACTGATTAAAGCCCTTAAAGCGCAGCCTGCCACTCTTACGGTTTGCGTGTCTGCGCTGTATTTAGTTTGTCTCCGTATAGTGGTGGTATCCACGTTCAGCGCAGCGGTCGGGTCTGATGTAGGTGCTGGCATGGACGTAACAAGCTGAGAAGCCGGCGCAATAGGCTCAACCGTAATAATTCAAATGTTCTATAATTTTTACCTTGACTTCTTATGTTAACTTTGGCTGTCGGCCCATAAAAATACTCCCCCTCAAATGACAGTTTGTTTTTTTCACTGTCTACTTTGGGGGGAGCATATCAAAAGCCAGGGGTTTATTCTTTATCATCTGATTTTTCAATCTGGCAAATAAAACATTTTTAACTTAAGGATTTTTTAACATATGTCCTATATTTGGTGACAATGTTACTGAAGGATTTTAGCTGGCAGTTTATACTCAGTATATACACGGCGCCGCGGCTGCTCAATCCCAACCGGGATATTTAATAAAAGTTTAGGGAGTGATCAAAATATGAGCTCAAGATGGTCATGGACTAGCAGTGGTATTGCCTTAGGAATCCTCAATATATTTATATTTTTAAGTGGCAACCATCTTGGAACAACTACCGCCTATGCTCAAACCACAGGGTATATAACCCAATTCTTTGCACCGCAGCTGATACCCATAAGCACCTGGACGGCAGGTACTTGCGGCGGCAGCGGCGGTCTTCAGGTAAGCTGGCAGTGGATGCTTGTGGTAGGAATTGTCATAGGCGGGTTTGTCGGCAAATTATTGTACCGGCTGAAAAAAGCGCCGGAAATACCTGCTCTTTGGAAAGAGAGATTCGGTAACAGGCCTCAGCTGCGTCTTGTTCATGCCTTTATAGGCGGATTCCTGTTATTAATAGGCTCGCGGATTGCCGGGGGATGTACCAGTTCGCACATCATCAGCGGCATGAGTCAAATGGCAGTAAGCGGCATGTTGTTTGCAGCTGCGGTATTTGCTGCCGGGATTCCAACGGCATTACTCTTATATAGAAGGAAGGCGCAATCATGAGTCTTTGGTTAGCTGTTATTTTTGGAATTGCCTTTGGCTTTATCATGCAAAGGGTCGGAGCTTTTGAGTACGAAAATATTATTAATGCCTTGCGTTTAAAAGATTTAACCATACCTAAATTTATGCTTATGTCAGTTGCCATAACCACTGTCGGCATTTTTAGCCTGCGCTCCTTAGGTCTGGTTTCCCTTGACCTGATCGTATATAACCCTGTAGCCGATATCCTCGGAGGACTTATATTTGGCATCGGCTTTGCATTTGCAGGCTATTGTCCAGGGACCAGCATCGGAGCTATGGGGGAAGGTAAACGGGATGCTGCATTTACTGTAATAGGAGGTATTTTTGGGGTGTTCACCTATACCTTACTTCAGCAATATACCGGCATTTCAACAACCGCTTTTGATATGGGCAAAATCAACCTGGCAGACCTGATCCACCTGAATTCCTTTTCCCTTGCAGTAGTTTACAGCATAATTTTGGTAGCGGTTATCTTCTTGGTAGACCGCTGGGAGCAAAACAGACAGAATAGCAATTTAAAGGGGGTAAATATAAATGTTTAAGAACAACCGTGAAAAAGCCCTTTTATCTGTAACTGTAGCAGCATTAATATTTATGGTAGTTGCTGCAATTGGCGGCGGCTGGCCCAAAGCAGGCACAACCTCCGATAACAGCCAGGTATTACAGCAGGCAGTTTTTAATTATTATGAACGTATGCCGGATCACCTTTATAAGATTCCTGAGGCTGAGCTTAAAGGACTTATTGACTCCAACAATCAGGATATTTATATATTGGATATTCGTGACGCCAAAGACTACGCTCAAGGCCACATAAAGGGAGCCAAAAACATCCCCTTTAAAGAGGTTGGGGAAAACCTTAATCAACTACCACAAGATAAAACTATCATCGTCTATTGCTACACAGGCCAGACTGGCGGTCAGACAACCGCGGCATTAAATATTGCAGGTTTTAAGGCAAGGTCGCTGAACGGCGGTATGAACAATGGATGGCTTAAGTCCGGATATCCTGTTGTAAAAGATTAAAAGGATTAGCCATTTTTATACTAATCCGTCCTGTTTGTGACTATGTTACGGAAGGAATTTAGAGAACGAGATATGATAACATCAAAACCAAAGCAGAAAGGTGATAAAAATGTCTGTTATCAATATCAACAGCAATAATTTCAATGAAGTGGTAACTAATTCTGACAAACCGGTACTTATCGATTTCTGGGCAACCTGGTGTAACCCTTGCCGAATACAATCACCGGTCATTGAGGAACTTGCCGGCGAGTTGAAAGGCTCTGCTGTTATAGCAAAGCTTAATGTCGATGAAAACCCCAAACTTGCGGCGCATTTTTCGGTCATGAGCATACCGACACTGATCTTCATCAAAAATGGTAAGATTGTCGACCGCAGAACGGGGTTTACTCCTAAAACTGCGCTACTTGATATGTTAAGCCCGGTCAAGGCCTGAACCCTTACCGGAGCATCTCTTTGAGTTTTTGTATATCCACTATATGGATCTGTCCACGGGAAAGCCGGATGATGCTGTCATTCTCAAAGTATTTGAGGATCCGACTGATCACTTCCCGGGCGGTCCCGAGGTTTTTGGCAATGGTTTCGTGGGTTATGGACAGGGTATCCGATTCCTCTAGAACCAGTTGTTCCAGCAAAAAAGTAGCGATGCGTTGCCGCATATTTTTGGAGACCATCTGCTCCATGACCCACATGACCTCGGAAAAACGCCCGGACACAAGTTCCATTGAAAATTCCTTGACAAATATGTTTTTTTCGATTAGATTTCCCCAAAAGGCCGCTGGAATTATATAAAGCACACTGTCCTTTTCCGCCTCAAGAGTCACATCAAAGGTAATGTTCTTGATTGCGCAGGATGCTGTGAGAATGCAAATATCATTGGAAAGCAGGCGGTAAAGCGTTATTTCCTTGCCATCTTCAGCTTCAAAAAATGCCCTAAGCTGGCCGCTTTTAACGATGACGAGACCGTTGCACTCTTTCTCTTTGCTAAGAATGATCTTTCCCCGCTCATATGCGACTTTTGAGGCCGCCGCAACAACGGCCCGCCTGTACGCTTCGTCCAGCTTCTTGAAAAAAGGTAAATGTTCTTGCAGATAAATGGTATCGTTATGATTAAGCATGTCGAGCCTCCAAAAATAAGGATAAACACGAAAGCCGGATGATGTTCGATCTGGTTTTCGTGTTTGACACAGGTTTTTCCTCCTTGGCAAGTTTCTTTTTAACGGGTAGCAATGCGCTGGATATGAGCCGCAGGGCGGCTTTTCATAAACAAAGCAGCTAAGCCAGCCAAAATAGGTAGAAGGAAAATAACGAGAATCGCGGATGTTAGCCCACACATATCGCCGATGCGGCCGATCAGGATCACGGCGAAACCACCTATGCCTCCAGCAAATCCCATTGAGACTAAAATAGCTGCTTTGGTCGCTTTAAAACCAGGAGTCAACGCAACCAAAAACGGAATCATCTGGGGAAGATAGTTACTGTACATCATTGAGCATATGAGCCAAAAAGAAATTTCATTTTCTTATGCTCCTGCTTTAAAAGCCTGTTCGTATTCCACTGAGAACATAATAGGAGGCAACGTATAAATCGGGGTAAAGGCTCGCTGAGATGAAAAACAGCCGTTTTCCTGTACATTAAGGAAATAGCTGTAATATATGTAAATTTTCATTACACACAGCTCAGGGTGCGGTTCACGTTATTGACGACTGTTGCTTTTCCATTCTATTACCAGCATGGTCCATTTCTTTGATGAGCCTAGTTTATTCAAACCAAATAATATATTTCGATAAGGTACTGTGATAATATTCTGATCAAGAATGGTTTGTTTCAGTTGATAATAAAAAGTAACTATTATCCGGCCTACACTTCTTTGGCTTCCACAAGCAGTGCGGGCCGGATCTTTTAATTAATAGTTTATCCTTTAAGGGTTTCATCCCCACGCAGGCGAGATATTTTATTACCTGACACCAAAACGATAAGCAGCATGCTCACTGCCCCTAAGGAGTAGGGAATACTCATCTGGATATCGTATAAGGCCCCGCCTACCATCGGCCCGAAAATGCGCCCAAAGCTATTAAACGATTGCATGATCCCTAAAGCAGCACCCTGCCCACCTGAAGCGTTTTTACTAACCAGGCTCGAAGAAGTGGGGCTCAGCAAAGTCCAACCTATATTGAATATGGCAGAGGTTACATATAACCAAAATACATTTGGAGCCAGTAACATTAGCAGCATACCCGCCGAACCGATCAGCAAACCTGCTTTAACTAATTTTACATCACCGAAGCGTTTAACCAGCTTGCCAACCAGACCTCCCTGGATAATCACGCTAATAATACCTAAAACAGCAAATAAAATGCCCAGCTCCTTTGGGCCAAAGCCAACTTTATCCGCGGCAAATAAGGCAAAGGTCCCCTGAAACAGAGACGAGGTGAAATTAAAAACAAAGCAAATTAAAAACACCATAAATAGAGGATGTTTTACCACTTCCAGAGTAATACCGGCCTTATCGCCGGGCGTATTTCTATCGGATTCCGGCAGGGTCTCAGGCAGAAACAAAATGGCAAACGGTACAGTCAGCACAGCCAGCCCGCCGGCCACAAAAAAAGGTAAGGCAAAATTATTCTGCCCCAGCCAGCCCCCCATAGCCGGCCCGACGATCATCCCCAGACCCATAGCCGCCCCGAGTATGCCCATTCCCTTGGACCTTTCTGCACCACTGGTGGTATCGCCAATATAGGCCATAGCTGTAGGCAAAGTAGCCGAAGAGAGAATCCCGGATAATACCCTTATAGCAAACATCATCCACAGCTCAGACACCAAGCCAAACAACGTAAAGGTAATCCCATAACCGACTAAACCGATTAATAATACGGGCCTTCTGCCAATGCGGTCGGATAACCTGCCCCAGAAAGGAGCACAAATAAACTGCATAACTGAATAAGCAGCCATAAAGAAACCCAGGGCAGTTGCCCCACCTCCCAAATCAATAATTAAGAAAGGGAAAATTGGTATCACAATCCCAAACCCTACCATTACCAGCAGCAGGGTAACAAACAAAACCGCTATCGGCTTAATTTTTTCGCTCATTACTTAATCCCTACTTTAAAGTGAGTTCAGTTAAAAAATTTTTCAGACCATCATCAATTAGCAACCTGGGTATCTTAACCTGATTTTCCGAAGCGCCTCTTAATATTAATTCCCGCTGTAAGCGCTGAAAAGTACCCGGCTGAACAACTTGCAGCAACAGGCTACCTATCCGGCCGTCTTCAACACCCGCCCGGTAACGTGGATTAGCTTTCTCAAGGGCTTTTTCCAAAATTACTGGCCAGGCGGTAAGGTCGGTTATTCTTTCGGAGTCTTGGACTTCGACGAAAAACACATACCTGCCCACAGACCCATCCAAATTAACAGCTGTGGTATAGTCCACCAAAGCACTGCCCCATTGTTGAGCAGCATTTTTTAATGCCGCCAGAACTGCCGCCTCCTGGGTTTTTTCCGCTGCCACGTTCAGCAATTGGCCTTTGCGATACAAAAATTCTATCACCGGACTGCTGTGATAGTAATCCACTACCTTGATTACATCTCCAAGGCGATAACGGTAAAATCCGGCATGATTGGTTAGCACCACCTCATAACTCTTATCCTTTTCCAACTGGCCCAAATTTAACACAGTCGGATTAGATAATTCTGTTTCACTCACCGGGATAAATTCGTGGTAAGCTGTTCGGGGTGTAACTACATAGGTAATATCATTAGTGCGGGTACATATACCAAGCATGGCCTCGGTAGCACCGTACACTGCCGAATAAAAAGGTATTTGATCGGTATACCGGCGAAGTTTATCCATGTAGATACTAAAACTCCCCCCGGCCACACAGCAAATATAGAGTATTTTGGGCCACAAACGGCGGGTAATACCCGTCATGCCCTGGTTAGCTTCTTTTTCCAACTGTTCAGCCCGCCCTGTATCAGGCCGCAGTCGCTTGGCCAGCTTACTCCTAACTTCCGGCTCCAGTTCCAGATGCTTGCTTATCTTACCCCCCGCCAAGTCACTCACTAAACTCGGCCACTCTTCCTCCAGCAGACGGAATAGCTGTAAAATAGGTGATGGGAAAGGTGCATTAATATACGCTAAATCTTTTTCCTGCAGGGCAAAAAGCAGGTGTAAATAAAGAGCCGTGCGCTGATCAGCCAACTGCAATATTTCCGGCGGTGACGTCCACAGGTAAGGGACAATAAACCGCATTGAATTCATGCCACCCGAGGTTGCCGCACCGATGGGAATACCTCCGGCGGTCATCCCGGCCTTGACACTGTTCATCAGAAACAGCCCTCTGCCACCCTTCCGGGCTTCCGGTACAGCCTGCTGCAGCATGCACTGGGTCAACAGCATCATATTACTGTTCACTATTTTCCTGCTTAAGGAAGTAACCGGTATTAATTTACTTTTACCTGTGGTTCCGGAACTTAAGCCAAAATACATAACAGGTAAAGAAGTAAGGATATTTTCTTCACCATTGGCCATTCGTTCAATATAAGGCCGGTAATCCTCATAAGTAGTTAAGGGAACTTTGGCTTGATAATCTGCAGGTGTTAAGATGGAAGAAAATTGGCATTTGCGTCCATATTCCGAGCCGCTGTTTAATTTTAGTATTTCTTTTAATACTGCTTGGTTTACTTCAGCCGCCTGCAAGGTATCTTCTTCAAATTTTCTTCGATAAGCATCGGCAGCAGCGGTCATGGTAAAACCAATTATTTTTTGGAGTATAGCCATAATATCCGTTC
>JAQVOH010000079.1 GCA_028702695.1 Desulfotomaculaceae bacterium | reverse complement strand
ATGACCACTCTGCCGAGCTCGTCCACTTTTCTGACAATACCTGTCGATTTCATGCTATCCCTCCCCTACAAATTTCGACAAATAGTTTAAATATCTTACATCTAAATGGTACCAACGATTCCATTAAAAGTCAACACATTTATTGACTAATAAACTACTTTTTTTCCTGATCGTCGAAAACTTGACAAATTAGTTAACCTTCGATTAAAATCAGTTTGTTGGCTTTCTTAAATGGTCGAAAAGGCTGAGAAGGGGAAGAGTAAGCTGGTTTTAGTACCCTCACAGAGAGCGGGGTTGGGTGGAAACCCGCGGGGGAAGGACGGCTGAACATGGCCCTGGAGCTGCGCGTCTGAACTAAAAGTAGGTCGCGACGGGATTAGCGCCGTTACCAGGCTTGGGTATCGGGAATTATATTCCTCGTACCTCGAAAGGCCGCTTCACAAAGAAGCTGGTAAAAAAGGGTGGTACCGCGGGTAATGAACACACCGCCCCTTGCAGAACAAGGGTGGAGTGTTTTTTGTTTTTTATAATCTAATAAAGGAGGACGAAGCTATATGGGCAAGGGCACTTTTTACATCACTACGCCGATTTACTATCCCAGCGACAACCTGCACATTGGGCATGCTTATACCACGGTGGCTGCAGATACCATGAGCCGGTTCAAGAGACTTACCGGGTGGGATACGCGGTTTCTGACCGGCTCAGACGAACACGGCCAGAAGATCGAGCGGGCTGCCAGGTCCAGGGGCGAGACCCCTCAGGAATACGTTGATAAAATCGTAGCGGGCTTCAAGCGCCTGTGGGGCAGCCTGGAAGTGAGTTACGACGATTTTATCCGTACAACTGAACCGCGCCACAAAAAAGTGGTCTCCGAATTCTTCCAGAGACTTTACGACCAGGGGGATATCTACAAAGCCAGCTACGAAGGCTGGTACTGTACTCCCTGCGAAGCTTTTTGGGTGGAAAGCAGGTTGGAGGAGGGCAACTGTCCCGACTGCGGGCGTCCAGTGGAACTACTCCAGGAAGAAAGTTACTTCTTCCGGATTTCCAAATACGCTGACCGCCTGCTGCAGCATATAGAGGCGCACCCCGAGTTTATTCAGCCCACTTCACGACGTAACGAAATGGTGAGTTTTATCAAGAGCGGTCTGGAGGACCTCTGCGTTTCAAGAACCACCTTTAACTGGGGCATTCCTGTCCCCTTCGACCCCAAGCATGTTATCTACGTCTGGGTGGATGCTTTGACTAACTATATCTCCGCGTTGGGTTATGGAACCGGTGATGATACCCTTTTTAAAAAATACTGGCCTGCCGATGTCCACCTGATGGGCAAAGACATTGTCCGTTTTCACAGCATCATCTGGCCTTGTCTCTTGATGGCACTTGGACTCGAACTGCCCAGGCAGGTGGTAGGCCACGGCTGGCTGCTGATCGACAGCGGTAAAATGTCAAAATCCAAGGGAAACGTGGTGGACCCCCTGGTTTTGATCGACAAGTACGGGGTGGATGCCATTCGCTATTACCTGCTGCGCGAACTGCCCCCTGGCTCGGACGGGTCTTACAGCGAAGACGCTTTGGTAGAGCGGATTAATAAGGATCTGGCCAACGACCTGGGCAATCTGGTCAGCCGCTCCATTGCCATGATTGAAAAATATTTCCAGGGTGTGGTTGAGGCTCCCGCCGCTCCTCAAGGTCCTGATCAGGACCTAATTGACCTGGCCGAACAGACTCCGGTAAAAGTTGAAACAGCAATGGACACGCTGGACCTCTCTGGGGCCTTGAGCGCTTTATGGCGCCTGGTGGGACGAGCCAATAAATATGTAGACGAGACGGCGCCCTGGGGCCTGGCTAAAGACCCCGCCCAAAGGCAACGACTGGCTACGGTCATGTACAACCTGGCGGAGTGCATTCGTTTTATCACCGTCATAGCGGCGCCCTATATGCCTCTATTGCCCCCGCGGGTCTGGCCCCAGTTGGGTCTGGCCAGCCGGGAGTACGTACATACCTGGGACTCCTTGGTCTGGGGGAAATTCCCCGCCGGGGTAAAGGTTAAGCGGGCACAGGCGCTTTTTCCACGGATTGAAGTATAAAAAAGACAGGATGGTTGCCATGCTTTTGTATGATACACATGCCCATATTGCTGAAGAGGAGTACGAACTTGACCTGGAGAAGGTATTGGAACGGGCGCGCGGCGCAGGGGTGGCCTACATCAATAACGTGGGTTACAACCTGGAATCCTCCAACCGGGCCATAACCCTGGCCGAAAATAATAGCATGGTTTATGCTTCCGTAGGGTTCCACCCGCACAATGCCACTGAAGCCGGGCCCGGCTACCTCGATGAATTAAAGAGTCTGGCCGCCCATCCCAGGGTGGTAGCGCTGGGCGAGATTGGTTTGGATTACTATCGTGATCTTTCCCCACGGGAACTGCAGCGCAAGGTTTTCCGGGAGCAGTTAAGCTTGGCTCGCGAGCTAGGCTTGCCGGTAATCATTCACGACCGGGAGGCGCACGGTGAGCTTATGGGTATCCTGCGCGAGCTGAGACTGGGCCCTGCCGGAGGAGTTATGCATTGCTACTCCGGTAGTTGGGAGATGGCGCAAGAGTTACTGGCCATGGGGTTTTATATTTCCATTGCAGGTCCGGTGACCTACCAGAATGCGTCCAGGTTGAAAGATGTGGCCAGGCAGATCCCGCCGGACCGCCTGCTGCTTGAAACCGATGCGCCCTACCTGACGCCGGCGCCGCACCGGGGAAAACGTAACGAACCCTCCTACATTGCCTACACCGCGGCTGAGATTGCTTCCTTGCGGGAAATAGAAGTCGAAGAATTGGCGAAATCATGTACAGAAAATGGCAGGAGATTATTCGGAATTGCTTGAATAAATAATGAGCTGACTCCGCTGGGGTATTATGGTCCTCAGACGGGAGGAAAAGCAAAATATTTAAGTGGGGGAGCTTATTATGCAAGAGCAAAAGAAAAAAGGTTTAATCCTGGTCAACACGGGCAGCGGCAAGGGAAAAACCACAGCTGCTCTTGGTATGGGCTTAAGAGCCTGGGGGCAGGGGATGAAGGTGCTGGTACTCCAGTTCATCAAGGGTGGCTGGAAGTACGGGGAACTAAAGGCGGCAGAAAAGCTTGGTCCAAATTTTGAAATAAGGCAGATGGGAGAAGGGTTTATTAAGGGGGCAGCGGACAAGTCGCTTGACGAGCACCGCCATGCCGCCGGGGAGGCGCTCAAGGTGGCATGGACTGAATTTTCAACTGTAAACTACGACCTTATTATTCTGGATGAAATCCTGTACGCCATCCATTACGGTCTGGTCGCTCAGGACGATGTCCTGGCCCTCTTAGACGCCAAGCCGGAAAGTTTACATGTGGTTCTGACCGGACGCAATGCTTCTCCCGAAATTATCGAGAAGGCCGACCTGGTCACTGAGATGCGAGAAATTAAACATCCCTTTACCCAGGGTATTCCCGCCCAGAAGGGGATAGAATTTTAGTGAACAAGTTCAGCTAAAGCTGGACATCGAGACTTCGGTGGGAGACTCTACCCCCACCGGAAAAGTGGAACACCCACTTATATAAGTGGGTGTATTAAAAGAACCGCTTGGCTGTTGGCGGCAATACTTGAAAAAAGGGGGCTTGGAATGCGCCAAGTACCTGTGGTTATGGCATGGTTGGTCAACGCTTTCGAAAACAGCAGCGAGTATTCCGAGTATTATTTGGAGCTGCAAACAGGAAAACATTGTTTTTACGCGCCTATGGACTTCCCGGAGCACGAAGGAAAGGTTAAAAAAATGGACAGCCAGCCGGAAAATTTCGCCAGGCTGCCTAAGCTGGAAAAGGATTTGGACATAAAAATTAAACAGGATTTCATTGATACTCTTGATAACCCTCAGTTGAAGGAACTCCTGGCCAAGGCCCTGGCCACAGATGTGGATTTCAGGAAAGCCTTGATGGAGGATGATTACGAGGAAGCACGGAGGCAGTGGTATAAGTACCAGAATGACAGATACGCTTTCTTCTTAAAAGAATGGTTCAAGGCAAAAGGGCTTGAGCTGGTTGAGGTTGAAGCTCCCGGCGAAATGGATCCATGCAGCATCAATAGATAACTTGCAATGGGGGAACTTATAAGCAAACCCGGGACACTAGCCCCGGGTTTGCTATATAAGACAGCTTTTATACAAAAGTATTTAGCAACAACTCAGGCTATGTCAACGACATCGCCCAGGTAGGCGCTGCGAACCTTCGGGTCCTCCCGTAACTCGGCGGCTGAGCCGGCCAACATAACCTTTCCTGTCTCCAGCACATAAGCCCTGTGGGCAATCTGAAGCGCCATAAAGGCGTTTTGTTCGACCAGCAGGATAGTTGTCCCGAGCTGGTTAATCTCCTTGATTATTTTAAAAATATCCTCGACCAGGATGGGGGAAAGCCCCATGGAGGGCTCATCCAAAATCAGGAGCTTGGGTTTGCACATCAAACCGCGTCCCATGGCCAGCATCTGCTGCTCACCGCCGGAGAGAGTGCCGGCGAACTGCTTTTCCCGTTCTTTAAGACGCGGGAAACGTTGGAAAACATGCTCCAGGGTGACTGCTGTTTCAGTGCGGTCAGTCCTGGTATAAGCGCCCATGATCAGGTTCTCGCGCACAGTCAGGTCGGGAAAGATTTTTCTTCCCTCCGGTACATGAGCCAGGCCCATCTTGACAATCTTATGAGCGGGAACTCTGGTAATGTCCATTCCGTCAAATTTGACGGTGCCGGACTTGGGTCGCAAGAGCCCGGAAATTGTCCTTAGAGTCGTGGATTTGCCGGCGCCGTTGGCGCCGATTAGGGTCACGATTTCTCCTTCCTTTACTTCGAAGGAAATGCCGTGCAGCGCCTGGATGGCGCCGTAAAAGACCTGAATATTATCTACAGCGAGCATCAGGCTACTGTCACCCCCTTGCCTAGGTATGCTTCCAGAACTTTCTGGTTGTTGCGAATTTCTTCAGGCAGGCCTTGGGCTATAATCTCCCCGAAGTCCAGTACTACCAACCGATCGCAGACGTTCATAACCACGTTCATCTGGTGTTCGATTAAAAGCACGGTAATTTTAAAATGGTTTCTAATGAACTTTATAAGTTCTACCAGGGTTCCGACCTCAGAGGGGTTCATGCCGGCTGCCGGTTCATCCAATAGAAGCACTTTCGGTTCTCCGGCCAGGGCGCGGGCTATTTCAAGGCGGCGCTGGTCACCGTAGGGCAGGTTGGTGGCCTTCATTTCGGCCCTCCCGTCCAGGTTCATGGCCTTTAAAAGCTCAAGTGACCGCTCGGTAATGCGTGCCTCTTCAGCGGCATACCGAGGCGTGTGCAGGAAAGCATCTATGACACCGTATCTCACCCTGGGATGAAAGACGGTACGGACGTTGTCCAGAACAGTACACTCTTTAAAAAGACGGATATTCTGGAAGGTCCGTGCGATGCCCAGTTGGGTGATTTTAAAGGGACGTGTGCCCAGTATACTCTTGCCCATGAAATTGATGGAGCCGGCGGTAGCCGGATAAATACCGGTAATCAAGTTAAATATGGTTGTTTTGCCTGCTCCATTAGGACCGATCAGGCCTACCACTTCATTGTCTCCAAGCGCCAGGTCAAAGTTGGAGACCGCCCGTAAGCCGCCAAAACTTTTGCTTAAGCCTTCAATTTCTAAGACCGGCATGGGAACCCTCCTCTCTGTTTGTGGGTGTTTTTAGCCTGGGTGGTTTCATAAAGAGGAGTTCTTTACCGCTGAAAAGGCCCTGCGGCCGCATCAGGATAGTGATGACCAGGATTAGAGCGTAAATCACTCCGCGAAAATCGATAAACTGCTCGCCCAGCACGAACCGCAAACCTTCCAGTAAAAAGGCCCAGCCCACGGCGGTCACGATGGTGCCGCTGATGCTGCCCAGTCCACCCAGCACGACAATCAATAGAAAGTCAAAAGACTTGAGGAATTCGAAGCTGGACGGGTGCAGAAAAGGATAGCGGTGCGCATAAAGGGAACCGGCCAGACCCGCCAGGCCGCAGCCCAGGGCAAAAGCCATGGTTTTGTAGCGGGTGGTGTCTATGCCCATGGCATCAGCGGCTATTTCATCCTCCCGGATGGAGATGAAGGCGCGCCCATATTTGGAATAAATAAGGTTTTTAAGTAGCAAAATGGCAATAAGAAAAAATATAAAAATGATTTCAAAGTTGGCTACTGTGGTTAAGCCGCTCATGCCGGTAGCCCCACCGAGAACCGGTAGAACCTTGTTGGCATTGTCCATACCAACCTTGACGATGATACCAAAACCCAAAGTGGCGATGCCCAGGTAGTCTGAGCGTAATCTTAAGATCGGCAACCCGATTAATAAGGCAATCAGCGCAGCTGCCAGGGTACCGGCAACGATGGCAATGATAAACCAGAGTAAGCTGCCGTGCCCCAGGGTCTTGCTGATGGCCCCTGCAGTATATGCTCCAATTCCATAAAAAGCAGCGTGTCCAAGAGAGAACTGGCCGGTAAAACCGTAGATAAGGGATAACCCCAAGGCACCGATAGTGACAATCAGAGACTGGTCAAGGACAAGCTGCCAGTAGGGCGAAAGCACATTCAAAAATATCAGGGTTTTAATGAAAACGTAAAAGATCGCGGCTGCGACAATAATCAATATGGTTTGAGTGTATTTCTGCTTCATTTTGTTTACCATCCTTTACCCTGGTTAAACTTTCTCGGTCTCGGTTTTACCCAGAATGCCGCAGGGTCGCACCAGCAACACCAGAATCAGGATGCCGAAGGCGATAGCGTCCCTGAGCTGGGACGATAAAAAAGCGGCTGTCAGGGTTTCCACCTGGCCCATAATCAAAGCGCCTAAAACCGCACCCGGGATAATCCCGATCCCGCCCAGCACTGCCGCGGTGAAGGCCTTCAGGCCAGGCATAATGCCCATAAACGGCTGGATTTGTGGATAGGCGATGGCATAAAGCACACCGCCGGCGGCGGCCAGGGCCGAACCTATGGCAAAAGTAACAGAAATAACGCTGTCCACATTAACACCCATCAGGCGTGCGGCATCGTGGTCAAGCGAGACGGTGCGCATGGCCATGCCGACTTTGGTTCTGTAAAGCAGGTACTGCAGCATGAGCAACATAAAGAGCACAGTGACCATGACCATGACCTGGATATTGGAGATGGAGATGCCGGCCAATTGCCAGTGAACCTCTTCAAAAGGGCGCTGAACGACCCGGTAATTGGGTCCAAAAATGAATTTTAAACTGCAAAAATATTCTAAAAAGAGGGACACACCCAGGGCGCTGATCAAGGCGGCAATTTTAGGAGCGTACCGGAGTGGGCGGTACGCAATTTTTTCTATGACTACGCCGAGAATGGCGCAAACGGCCATAGAAGTGAGGACCGCCACCGGTACCGGCATACCCCACTGGTTGAAACCCAGATAACCAACAAAAGCGCCTACCATGAAGACGTCACCGTGGGCAAAATTTATAAGTTTTACCACCCCGTACACCATGGTGTACCCCAGGGCAATCAAAGCGTACATAAAGCCAAGCTGCAGACCGTTGATAACCTGCCCGATTACATGTTCCAAGACGTCAACCCCCATATCTACGCCCAATAAGCTATGCTGCCGGTTCCTGTAAAGTGGTCCGAAACCAGAAAAAGCAGTGATGCTCCGGTTTTTAAACCGGGGAGGGGGCTTTTCTCCCCCTCCCATGAATCCTATGAAATTGCAGAGCAACTATGCCGCAGACTGTGATAGTTGCGGCATGGATATATGTTGATATACTATGGGGTTACAGTGGTAACATAGGCCTGCTTGCCGTCCTTAATCTGCAAAATGACAGCCGGCTTGATGGGGTTGCCATCCTTATCGAAGCTAAGCTTACCGGTCACCGCGGAGAAGTCCTTACTTGCCTGCAGGGCATCCTTGATCTTTGCGGGATCATCGCTGTTGGCGGTTTTGATGGCGTTTAAGAGCAGGTTGGTTGCGTCGTAACCGAGAGTGGCAAAGGCATCGGGTACTGAATTATACTTGCCCTTATAGGCGTCGACCCATGTCTTTACTTCCGGACGGGGATCATCGGGGGAGTAGTGACTGGTGAAGTAGCCGCCTTCCATGGTGGCGTAGTCAAGGTCCGTGGAATCCCAGCCGTCACCGCCTAGGAAGATAGCGTTGATGCCCTTCTCGCGGGCTTGCTTGCCAATTAGGCTGACTTTCTGGTAGTAATCGGGGAGGTATAGAATGTCAGGTTTTTGCTGGGCAATGTTGGTCAGGACCGCAGAGAAGTCTACGTCGGTCTGGGAATAAGCTTCCATAGATAGGATTTGGCCGCCGGACTTGGTAAATTGCTCTTTGAAAAAGTTGGAAAGCCCGATGGTGTAGTCATTACCCTGGTCATATAAAATAGCCGCGGTTTTGGCCTTAAGGGTTTCTGTGGCAAACTTGGCCCCTACGGTACCCTGGAACGGGTCTATAAAGCAGCCCCGGAAAATAAAGTCTTTGCGTTTGTCATTGTCAACAGTAACCTTAGGGGAGGTGCCGGTGCCGGTAATCATGACCACCTTGTTGTCATTTGCCAGTTGGGAGGCAGCAATGGTGGTCTTGGAGGTAACCGACCCGACAATAGCTTTGACCTTATCCTGGGTAATTAGCTTGGTTGCCGTGTTAACGGCCTCGGTGGCATCATTGCGATCGTCGGCGATCACATACTCGATCTTATAATCTCCCGCTTTGCCGCCGGCCTGTTCGATGGCCATTAAAAAGCCGTTTTTAGTGGATTCGCCGAAGGTTTTAACGTCACCTTGCAGGGGTCCAATAAAACCTATTTTGATAACCTTTTCGCCTGTACTGGTGGCTTTATTGTCGCCACCACAGCCGGTGAGGACAAAAGCCAAGCCCAGTACCAGAATCATTAAAACCAAAACCTTCTTGTTTGTTAACATCCAATTTCCCTCCTTGGTTTTGCATTAACTACGTTTAATACTTTAAGTGTTTTGCCGGCACGATGCGGTCGGCCTGGCGTAACCTGGAAGCAACATCACCTCCGCCAGTTCAAATTTGTTAAGATACGCACGGCAAAAGATATTATAAATGTTAAAAATTCGTTATGATAAGTAATTTTCCTTCTAGATTTAAAGAGCAATATTTAAACGAACAATATAGATCCATATTTTTACAATTAGTCGACAAAAATTCACCCTATCCAAAACCGCCAACTCATAGTAAGATGTAAATGTGTTAGGTAATTATCGGTACTAACGCCAGTGAAGATGTTTATTGGTGAAATTTTTTTTGCAAGTATGCTGAAAAGTTTGATTGGAAGGCAAGGTGTGAACCAGTTAATTTTAACCAACAGGTGAGTACCGGACTTGCGCTAAGGGAGGCATTTGATGAATTGGTACGGATGGCTAAGTTTGGGAAGTCAAAAGCAAGATAACAAAGACAGGGACTCAGGTCAGCGGGGCGCCTTGTTCCTATGGTCTGTTGTTGGTACCGTTATTATGTCGCTGATGTTCTGTGGTTACACCTGGGCTCAAAAGTCTGTGGTGGTACTGGTTGACGGGAATGAAAAAGCAGTCCGGACTTTCTCGAGTACAGTGGGAAGTCTCCTGGAAGCCCAGAAGATCTCTTTGCTCGAAAAGGACGAAGTGATTCCTGCTCCCGAAACACCTCTACAGGAAGGTATGGTCGTAACGCTCAACCGGGCTGTTGATTTCAACCTGGTTGTTGATGGAACTACGGCTCCTGCCAGGACCAGGGGGCGGACAGTAGGGGATATCCTCATTGAGTATGGCATCAACCTTGGCCCCGAGGATGAGGTTTCCCCGGGCAGGGAAGAACCTGTGGTTTCCGGCATGCAGGTGCAGGTGGCCAGGGTAAGCACTGTTACTGAAGATAGCGAAGTCCCAATCAATTATGAAACGAAAAAACAGTATACCGTCAAGTTAGAAGAAGGTACTACCCGGGTAGCCCGTGAAGGACAAGACGGAACCGAGCGCCAAACCTGGCAGGTGGTGTACAAGGACAATAAAGAGGTTAGCCGCCAGTTGGTTTCACGGGAAATCATAACACCTCCAGTTGACAGGGAGATTTTGGTCGGAAGCGGGATGGTGGTGTCACGGGGCGGTGAAAACATCAGGTACTCAGATGTGCGACAGATGGTGGCCTCTGGCTATACCTACACCGGGTCCAACACCGCCTCGGGAGTGCCGCCTCATTACGGTGTAGTGGCGGTTGATACAGCGGTGGTGCCCTTCGGTACCAGGCTATACGTGGAAGGCTACGGTTACGCAACGGCGATGGACCGAGGGGGCGCTATCAGGGGCAACAGGCTTGACCTCTTTTTTGAATCGGAAAGTGAAGCTTTGAGCTGGGGTATGCGGACCGTAAATGTATACTTCATCAAATAAGGTTCGCATGCGTCTACTGCTGCGTACCAAATAGAGTAAAGGACCGCAAGGTCCTTTTTATCCAATTCTAAGACTCCCACTTCAATAAGTGGGAGTTCCCTTTTCCGCTTCGGTGGGGGTAGATTACCCCATCGAAGTCTCGATATCCAGCTTTAGCTGGACGAGTGCACTATTGTCAGGAAGTATACAGTCCTTCGCTCCGGATAACCCATGCCCGCATGTTAAGACTTTTCGAACACAATGTTTGAAATAAGGCCTTAAAATTGCGTAAGATAAGCCCACAGGTCTCCTGATCTAGATTTGGTATGGGGAAAATAGGGAATAATAAAGGAGACGGGCAGGCTACTGTCGAATTATCACTAAAATTTGGTTTTAACAGGGGGTTCCTCGTTGATTCAGGTTGCTTCCCCGGCTGCTGTACGTTCTATTATGCGCCGCCACAATATATCCTGCCGCAAAAGCTTGGGGCAAAATTTTCTGGTGGATTTGAATATAATAAGAAAGATACTGGATTCTGCTGAGTTAACTCCGGACGACCTGGTCCTTGAGATTGGCCCCGGACTGGGGGCGCTGACGGCACAAGCGGCCCAAAACGCCGGCAAAGTATTGGCTGTGGAAGTGGATCGCGGCCTGATACCGGTACTTGCCGAAACCCTGGAGGGGGCCGGAGATGTAGAGGTTATCGAAGGGGACGCCTTAAAAACTGACTTTGATCTGTTGGTAGAGGAAAAATCCGGTGGGCTGTTTGGGAGGGGCGGAAAGAAGTATAAGCTTATTGCCAATTTGCCGTATTATATCACCAGTCCTCTCTTGATGCACCTGCTGATGAACCGTTTTAACTTTTCTGTGGCCATAGTCATGGTTCAGTTAGAAGTAGCTGAGCGCCT
>JAQVOH010000078.1 GCA_028702695.1 Desulfotomaculaceae bacterium | reverse complement strand
GACTTAGTTGTACACAATAAAGAATTGATGTTTTTGGCTTCGCTGTTCCGTGAGCAATATTTATTAATTCTATGGAAACAAGAGAATAAGGGGAGTAGACTCAAAAATTAGGGGTTTGAACCGGTTTTATGCCTACTCTATTTTATACAATAGAAGATTTAGGCCGGGGACAGACTAAAGAGTCTCAAGAATTTAATGTCCTATCTACAAAAGATGTTGATGTTGTTTTAGTGCAGTACTCGTATGATAGCACTGGTGGTTTGGTTCCGGCTCAACTAGAATATACAATTGGAACCCAAACAATTCCTGTCAATGGAATATACAAGAGCGAATCTACAACAATTAAATTTCGAAATATATCAGCAGGAACCCATAAGTTGGTGATACACAATGCAGCAATAGATATCAATGGCGCGTATGGGAATGGCTATATATATTATTAAGTCTTGAAAGTTGAATACTAACCTTAGCCGAGGGCATTACCCCTCGGCTCTTTGCTTACTGGAATTGTCATACCTTAGTTTAAAAAGACCTTCATTTCTTGGTCCGGATAGGCAAAGATAAGATATTCAGGTATATTTTTTAGAGAAGCGGCAAGCACCACACGAATCTCCCTTATCTCCGTGTTTCCTTCGATCTGTTCGCTTACCATAGAAGAAAAACCTGGACCGATATAACTATTATGCCCTGTATCATCAACAATACGATCCGGAAAGTAGCTATCCCAAAATTGAGCGCCTACCGGCTGTATTGTTTGATAATAAATCACAATATCCGTCGGACAGATTTGCACTTGTTTTACCGTAACAGTGGTTTGTCCGATCATCCACGTCTTCATTGGCAAAAAGGTCCTGGTAGCTTCATCGGTATACTGCCTCGACACTGGAACCGTAAATAACCATTCTCCGTATTGGTTCCCGATTTGGCGAATCTCAATCTGCAAGTTAAAGCTCTCAGGAAGCTCTCCTTGGTGGTAGATATTCCAGACCTCAACATTACCGTTGTCAATCCTTTCAGCTGTTCCCTGTCTCGTATCACGGATGGCTTCGCCGTTAATAAAAAAATGCATTTCTGCAATAGGCAACGGAATAGCATAAGGCAAAGTATCTTTAAGATACAGGTCAGGTCTGGACGTCGTTACCGTATAGCCTATGACAATCCTTCCCTGGTCATATAACACATCCGTAATAGTCACTGAAATATTTTTGTCCGTGGCTGTTTTCTTATCTGTTGTACTAAACTTTTCATTGATTGCGTTTTGCAACCCCCATTTTTCCCCATAAAAATCAAATACTGATTTAACGACGGGAATTTGCTCCAGCGCCTTGGCTATGACCGGGGAAATAAAACCGGACAGGATCACAAGCCCGCCGATTACAACTACGGCAGCAAAGCTGCAACAGATTCTTCGAATTACCGCGTTCCTCCGAAAATTTGTATCGGCGGCCGTGTTATCAAGGGCACGCTCACGAATCTTTTCCCATGGAACGGCTTGAACCGGGTAGCGGTCGGCCTCTTTATGTATTTCCTGTCTGATTATTTCATCCATGGTTCGTTCACTCCTTTGCAACATTCGTCTTTTAACGCTTGACTTTCTTTAAGCCGCCTTGCCATCTGACGGCGGGCCTTGGCAAGCCGCCACTTATATGTGCCAAGCGGCCAACCTGCCGCAATTGAGGCTTCCCTGTCGGTTAAATCGCAAAAATAGCATAAAACCAGGGCCATTCTCTCCGGCTTTCCCATATCGTGCATAACATCCCATATCGCAATTTTGGTATCAGTTTGTTCAATCTTATCGCCGGGAGCTAATACTTCTATATCAGATACGGATAAAGCTTTCGACTGACAACGTCTCCGCTGGTGTGCCGCGTTTAATAAAATCCGGTAAAACCATAAGCGAAATTTATTTGGCTCCCTTAGCTGCCCACGAGACTTATATAGATTGACAAAAGCGTCCTGGGCAGCTTCTTCCGCGTCATGCGGGTTACGTAAAATCAAACAGCAGGTGCGAACAGCAGTCGCCCACTGCTCCCGGACAAATTCTTCATAAGCTGTGATATCTCCTGAACAAATACGCGATACCGCTTCAGAAGTGATGAATTGATCACTTTTATTACGCACTCATCTTTCACCCCCTACTTAATATGATGCAAAAAACCACCCAGACGGATGGTGTAAGTATGAATTTTTCAAAAATATATATGGAAAACACTCTTGGAGCAGACTGGCTGATATATGCCCCTGTGGACCAACAGGGATGTCGCTCTCTGGCAAATCCAAGGTAATGCGTTACCCTACTGAGAGAATAAGGAGGCGCTCAAGATGGGACAAGCATCCTATACGCCAGAGCAAGAAGTTGCTTGGTACAGGAAAATTATTCGGAATACAGCCATTCGTGCGAACCGCAGACATGCCCGTTGGGCGAAAGAACAGTTGACGCTAAATGCTGTTACAGACGATGGAGATAAGGTTGTAGAACTCCTGGCGGCAAAACAAACCTTTCAGGATAATACTATAATACTATCCATCTGGTGTCGCTTGCTGTGACTAGAGGCACCTCAGCTGTGGTGCAATTTGGAAGCATGAACGGCTCCGGGTGGTCATTTTCTGTATAATTGTACAACGTGAATACCGGCAACTATACCCCCACAACGTTGTAAGCCCGCTGGTTAGCGGGCTTACATCCTAAACAAGCTTCTCTGACACTATATTTGGTAGCCATTCCGTCATACAATGAATCAAGCCCGGACCACCCGTGAACATCGTTTATAAAACGGTAAAGGCGTCGATGTACTCCATGCTTGCACCGTAGTCAGGCATGTAAACCAGGAAGGGCTTGGGTGCTTTCTGGCCGAAATATTCAGGCCAAAGGTAAACCAGGCGCAACGGGTGGCTTTTCAAAAATTCGGCTTTTGCCGCTTCAGTAGTCACAACATTCTTGCTGTCCGGAAGGGTGACGGATGAACTGCTGTTCCTGTCGTAAAAAGCGGTAATCCCGCCGGTAGGTCCGTCCACAGTAACAGAGTACCCACGGTCCGAAACCAGGATGCCCTGGTGCATGCATGTGAATGTAAAATTATACTCCGGATGCGGTATGCCGGGCGATGAATTCCAATATATGTTCTTTATGTTTAATGTGAGGTTGACCGCTAGGACCTCTATGGCGGCGAAACGACACAAACGTCCCCCGTGTCCTTCTGGTTTGCCTTATTCTTAAGAAAGCTTTAAGATTTTCATAAAGTGGTTTGTAATATTCGCCTGCCAGAATATGAAGTAGAAAGGCAGGTGGCTATATTTGAGTGGCAGGATGATCTGATTAGGATGCAATGGAGGCGTTTTATGGAAAGGTTAAATGTGCTGGTGTGTGATGATGACACTGCCATCGTGGATGCTCTGGAAATCTATTTAAAACACGAAAACTACGGGGTGCTCAAAGCCTATACCGGGGCTCAAGCCCTGCAAGCTTTGGCCGAACATGAAATCCATCTGATTTTATTGGATATTATGATGCCGGAAATGGATGGGCTGTCGGCCACCATCAGGATTCGGGAGGAACGCAATATTCCTATCATCATAATCTCGGCCAAATCTGAGGATACGGATAAGATTGCCGGGCTTAATTTTGGAGCGGATGATTATGTGAGCAAACCTTTTAATCCTTTGGAATTAATGGCCCGGGTTAAATCACAGATGCGCCGGTACACCGCCCTGGGGAGTATTGCCCTGAAAAGCGGTATTCTAAAAAGCGGCGGGCTGGAACTGGACCGGGCAGGCAAAGAGGTGCGGGTAGACGGGGAAATCATCCGGCTGACTCCTACCGAATACGGGATTGTGGTGTTTTTAATGGAGAACCTGGGTCATGTGTTTTCCATCGCCCAAATTTATGAGCAGGTGTGGAATGAACCATCTTATGCGGCAGAAAATACGGTGGCCGTACATATAAGGAGGATTCGGGAAAAAATTGAAATCAATCCTAGAGAACCAAAATACTTGAAGGTGGTATGGGGTATTGGATACAAAATTAAGAAATATTAGCTGTTCCGGCAGAGCCAAACTGGTAGCCATGATCATAGTCTGGCTGGGCTTTTTGGGGACTATGGGCAGTTGCCTTTTTTTGCTCCAGAATCACGACATCGCCAGTTCATCAAGCTATACCGAAGATTATTCGTTCCGAAGCAACTTTGCCACACTGGTGCATAACGTAGTGGAATATCATGTCTTACTGAAAAGCGAAGACCATATTAAGAATTCCGGCGAAGATGGGCAAACCGCAGCCGACAATCTGCAACGCCTCCACCGCATTGAAAATAAGCTCCCCGCCATGGTCAATTTTATTTACTACGTGCGCAACACCGAAACCGGGGAAACGTCAACCAACTTAGGATTAGAGACGGCCGATCCGGTCCGGTTTATCCAAAAGCAACCGGCCAGAGCCTTCCTTAACGGATGGACCTCTGACGCCAGCATCCCTTTGTTTGGAAACATTGAAGATATGATGGCCGGCCGCCCCTATGAGGTATACGCGGCAGTGGTGGAGCCGCTGCAAGCCGGGGATATGTTCTATGACAGCTATCTGGATTACACCCGTACCAAAGCCCGCACCGACGCTGCCACAATTTTGGCGATCATAGCCTTCGTCCTCATGGCCGCTGCCTTTGTTTATCTGATTTATATAACAGTCCGCCGGGAACCGGAAGGAGAGGGGGCGACGCCCCGGCCAACCTGGATGTACGCCGATGTCCATACTGTTTTGGTGTTGATCGCGGCAGTTCTGTCATTGAGTATCGCCATCGGCACTTCCCCGGGTTTATCAAACGCACTGACCATAGTAGCCCTGGCCGTTGTTCTCAGCCTGGATATATTCATTGGCTTAACCTATGTTTTGTCCATGGCCCGGCAGATTAGAGACCGGTCAATTTTTACCAACACCCTGCTATACAAGCTCGGCTCGGCTTTAAGAGCTTTCCTGCGCCTGGCTTTCCGCGGCAAGGGCTTTAAACTGTGGATATTGCCGCTGCTTTTGGGCTACGGCTTCGCAAACGGATTGTTGTTTGTGCTTTTCCGCGAATTCTACCATCTCAACGAGCCCTCCCTCTTTATATTCTTATTATTAATTGTCTTCAATGCAGGGGTTGTCTACTTTGTTGCCAGGTCGCTGGTCGCTTTGCCGCAAATCATGGAAGCGGTCAAAGAAATCTCGGCCGGGAACCTGGACTACCCCCTGGACAGCACCAGTATTCCCGTCAACTTCGCGGCTTTCGCCGAGGATATCCGCAGCCTCCAAGGAGGATTGCAAAAAGCAGTGGCCCAAGCGGTCAAAGGCGAGCGGATGAAAACCGATCTAATCACCAATGTCTCTCATGATCTGAAAACTCCGCTTACCTCCATCATTAATTATGTTGACTTGCTCCAGAAGGAGCAGTTGGAGAATAAAGCGGCGGCTGAATATGTCAATATATTAGAAGAAAAATCAGCCCGTTTAAAGCAGCTCATTGAGGACCTGGTGGAAGCCAGCAAGGCGTCCAGCGGCAATCTGGCAGTGACCGGAGAAAAAGTGGACTTACATGAGCTGATGATGCAGGCATGCGGAGAATATGAGGAAAAAATCCAACAGGCAGAGCTGGATCTTCATATTCAAACTGCCGCTGAAACAGTCGTGATATGTGCGGACGGTAAACACATGTGGCGGATAGCCGAAAACCTGTTGTCCAATGTGGGGAAATACTCCCTGCCCCATTCCCGGGTGTATATTGATATTGCCTCCGACAATGGCTATGGCTCTTTCACCATTAAAAACATATCGGCATTTCCCCTGAATATTTCTCCTGAGCAGCTAACCGAGCGCTTTGTCCGGGGGGATGAATCCAGAAGCACCGAAGGATCGGGACTGGGCCTTTCCATTGCTCAGAGCTTAACCGGTTTGCAGGGAGGAAAATTCCAGCTGGATATTGACGGTGATTTATTCAAAGTAACGGTAGCCATCCCTTTGTGGGCAGAGGAGTAAAAAAGGGAATGAGACTGTATCCTCGATATAATAGCGGAACAACCTCTGGTGTATGCCACATATGCCCTGCCTGTAGCAAACTGTGTTTGGGTGGATGGGAAAGCGGCACGCCAGGAATATGCGCTGCCCAGCGCATATTCTGCTTTTACCAGGCATCTTCCCCGCTGACTTGCAGAAACAAAATCAATAAGGAAAAATGCAACAAGCATCTGCCCGGTCAAGAAATAGCATGGTACAGGGAAACTATTCGGAATGCAGATTCGACTCCGGAAATTGCTTAAATGCGCCCATGTTCTACCACTATTCGCTGTCTCAACAATCTTTACCTGATTCCTTGTAAGTATGGAGAGCAATTAGCAGCAAACCGGTAATAACTATCTCATCAAACACTGCGATATAGTTGAATGTAATATTACTAAGCCTGTAGACGATAGATGATTCGCTGGCCTGGAACAATTGGCATAAACCGCCAAAGACAGCGTTAAGATAGGAAAAAAGCATAACACCAAATGGAATCAGGTAAACAGCGGCCATGAATTTAAAAAAATTGTTCTTAAAAACCCTGACCAAAGCCAGACATAAAAGCAGGCAAAGGATCCTCGCCGCCAAAACGGCGGTGTAGAAGAGTGGATTGATTACTATAGGTACACCGGTAGAAATGGAACTCAATAGCGGCGGCAAATTCAACAACAGCGGCACTCCGATAATAACCGGCCAGAACAGCCTGCTGTTTCGGGCGGATGGAAGCAGGTCGTTAAACCTTTTCACCAATGACATATTTTCGCCTTGCTCCCATCCCTCACTATATTTTAAGAGCGCGTATAAAGCCAGCAAAATGCCCGCAAGACCGACAATCCCACTAATTGAGCCCATTGAAGCGCTGACAATTTGATAAAGATCCTTTTCATAGTTATAAAACAAACACCTGTCGATTAAAGACCGCAGTTCATCTAACCCGGTGTTTACCACAACAACAAACAGGGCAATGCCCTGAAACTTAAAAAAGGGGTTGTTAAATACACGGTAGAGACGGACACATAAAAAAATGGCCAGCAGTTCCATTAAAAGAACGAAGATTTTAATCACGGCATAGATGTTTCGGAGATTTATTAAGCTCCATAACCCAAGTTCAGTCATAACTATGGATAAAAAAATGATAACCGGAATAATAAGGATAATTCTTTGTTTTTGCTCCAAACCACATTTACTGCTCAAATCTTTCACCCCCTCTGGCCGATTACTCCAGGCATCCGGCTGCAGACGACGCCGCTTACCGGCTGGCACGTTGTTACGAGATTAGGGGCCGTTTTACCGATGCCGTTATTTTATTGGGAGAAAGCCCGCTGACCAGTGGGCTTTCTCCCTAAACAAGTTCTCATGCAATATATTCTACAACCAGTCCCATATACAAAAAATCAGGACAAGACCACCCGGGGACAATCGTTTGTAAAATTACTCCATCTCAACCGTCACCGTTTTCCCGGTAAAGGCGTCGATGTATTCCATGCTATCACCGTAGTCCGGCATGTAAACCAGATAGGGCTGGGGCGCTTTCTGATCGTAATATTCAGGCCAGAAGTAAACCAGGCGCAACGGGTGGCTTTGCAAAAATTCGGCTTTTGCCGCTTCAGTAGTCACAACATTCTTGCTGTCCGGAAGGACGACGGATGAACTGCGATTCCTGTCATAAAAAGAGGTAATCCTGCCTGTAATTCCGTTCACAGTAACAGAGTACCCCCGATCCGAAACAGGTATGCCCTGGTGCATACATGTGGAGGTAAAACTGAATTCCGGACGCTGCGCTTCACCTTCGAGCTTGCTCCTGTCCACCCATTCGGGAATGCTTTCTTCCTGCGCCGGGTAGGCGTACATTTCCATTTCGGCCGCCCCCCGTTCCAGGTACCTTTGCATAAATTGAATGGCTGTTTCCTGTGCGGCTTCCCTGGATACTGTCGCCTTGTCGCCGCGACCGGCTTCGTCCTGAAGGTTGAAGCTGACCACCTGTCCTGTGTCCGCTAGAACCCTGAGATACAAATAACGCATTGTGCTGTAATCAGGCATACCGTCCTGACCCGTTTGGGGTTCAGACCTATAGTGGTACTGTTTCACCTTAATTCCCGACTCAATGGACTCTTCCTCGTGTACCGCGATAAACTTCATTCCAGCAATATCTATGCCGATCTCAGCGGTAATTAGAGCTGCCGCTTCTTCGGGAGTCCTAGCGACCAGTTGCTTGCCCTCGCCAGTCAGGCTTACCAGGCTGGTCTGAGGTTGCGCTTGAAAACCGGACAGCGGCTTCCCCGTTAAAGCGTCTATGGGCGCATAAGCTAAAGGAGCATACATCAAAACCGGCCGGGTATCGACCTCCTCACTGCGATGCATTGGATACTGCAATGGCTGACATCCTATGTAGTTCATCTTCATTTCCAGCAGACCGGCAAAAACCTTTTCTGCCGCTTCCTCTGTCATGGCCAGGGAAGGCGCCGGGAATACAGCAAGCTCGGCTTCATCGTATTTTATATCACCACTTATTTGATTAAAATCTTCTGTATAATATTCGATGACACGACCAGCGACATCGACATCTACCCGGATACCGCTGTTTAAAAAGGGTATGCCGTTGACCAGGCGCTCAAACCGCACTCCCGCCGAGACCCAGTTTAGCTCGTTCCCCTTGTCGTCCCGCGCGCCTCCTCCGCTAGAGCCTATTCCTTCACTCATCCGGTAGTCCTTTATCTTATCTCCAAGAACCTGCCGGGCAAATTCAGCTGCCTTTTCTTTGGCTAGCCCGGCAGGTGGAAACTCTAGAGAAGCCCATTCCGGATTTTTGATATCGAACCTCACCAGTTCTCCTGTACTGGTTTTAAAAGAAAGACTGGCGCGAGTGCGCATCATACCTGGCGCCACCTCTTTGGCGCTATCGCTCAAGGTTACCCCCCAGGTAGCTTCTCCCTCGTCATGCACACCTTCCACGGTGAGTTCCTTTAGCTCGGGCACGATTTGATAGGTCTTTTCCATGGCCTGCCGCTGTGACTCATTCATCTCCGCCCTTGCAACCGGCCGCACGACAGCCCTTTCTGTCAATTGTAAAAACTCTGGTTTTAGCATATCTTTTAAGGTCGAAAACTCAACTGAATACTCCTGAATGCCGGCGGCATAAGGAAAATATTCATACTGTTGGAAATAGACCACAACCCCATCATTGGACAGGTAACAATCCTGGTCTTCCTTGATAGCCTCAAAGGGTGTTGTTATCCAATAATCAGGCAGTCTTCCTTCCTTTATCCTGACGTCGATCTCATTTCGGACGATATCGCTAATAAAAGCAACATAGTCCGCATCACTTTTCACCAGATCCCTAAGCCTGTATTCTTCTCCTGTATTCAGGTTGAAGGTATGAGAGCTTTGCACCGTCAGTCCATGTGCCCCCCCGGTATACTGGTAATCCAGGAATACAAAGCTCAGTAAGCCATTTTGGTTGTATTTTACTCTGTAGTCGAAATAGGTTTCCCACTTGTTTGGACTGCCTGTATACCCTGGCGCTAATTCCTTTTGCGCTTCCTCCAGATTTTTTAGCCCTTCACTTTTGGCATCCATAGCTATTTTTTTAAGGATTGAGTTTACATTATCCTGAACGGTTTGGTCAACCAACCCGTCAATCTGCGGATACTGTAAGGTTATTTTGATTATATCCGTCTCAGAAGCTTCTTTTATTGTTTTTATGGAAATTGCATTCTCTTGCACACTTTCAAGCTGGACTAAACCGTTTTGCCCGTCCCGGCTTACTCTAAGCCCGAAGTTTTCCGAGAAAAAATCCGTCCCCATGTAGGTTCTGTCTTCAATTGTGGTGTAGTCACTTGTATGGTAGGTATGATCATTTGCGGTTATTTTGTAGTTAACCAGATCAATCATGATATCTTTCTCAGGTCTCACAACAGAAATCGTACGGTCATTTTCCGACCACTTTACTTCATACCCGAGCGCTTCACCAACCGCCCGCAAAGGCAAATAAACATTTCCTCCGTCAATGTAGGCGGCAGGCTCAATTTTGGTACCGTCCAGCATGATAGCGGGTTGACTGTCAGTTGCTGCAAAAGCATTTGTATGCAAGGACAGCATCAACATAATAATGACCACAGCCAAAAAATACTTTTTCATCATGACATCACCACTCCCTTCAGGTATAAAATCACAGTGTTGCTCATTAAACATTATTGTCAATTCAATTTTTAAGTTGACTATCAGCAGGTACCCCTTCTGGCGTAAGATTACCTGCTGATAGGAAATAATTTTGTTAACTGAGGCAATTCCAATATATACTTGTTACTATTTTGTGATAATAACAACCCCTCTGACAAATTCGACCTCAGCCCCTAATTCCTCAACAAGAAAGCTAACTGGAATCATCGTGAAGTCTTCTTCAAGGTAAGCCGGTACACTTAAAGTTTTTTCCAACCCGTTAACCTGATAGTTGCTTTCATTGATAAATACTAAGATTGATTTTTCACCGGCAGTGATATACACCTCATTAGGAGCAACCCACTTGACCTCACAACCCAGCGCTTCCAAAACTGCTCTGGCCGGCGCCATGATCTGTCCGTTATCTTTAATAGAAGCATTCACTTCAGTCTCAAGGGTATTTCCGTTTACCACTACTATGAAACCAGCTTCATCTGCAATTGCCATCTGAGGGGTTAATAAAAAAGTTATATCGGTACTGTTAGCGTCATTCAATTCCGGAGCATTTACAATCAGGTTATGCTCCACTTTGGTTGTGGAATTAGCTTTGACGCCAAAGTTTAATAATAATTCCCCGGTGGTATTATCTTTCGCTACAGCTTTTACAGTGGTATCGGCATAAGCGGCCTCAGCTTTATAATTAGTCAAAGAATTTAATGAAAATTTGAACTGAGGGCCGTCAAGAGCATTAAAGCCGCCTGAAATACTATAAGATACTTCCTGGTCATCTTTCGATCCGTCACTGTCCATAACAACAGCGAATTGTCCTTCTACTGAGTCATCGGGAGCTTTAAATCCCAGGTCGATATTAAAGCTTTTAGGCCCGCCGGGCAAAAGAGCGGCCTCATAAGTAAAACCCTTTACTTCTACAAAGCTGCTGAACAGCTTTATTTGCTCCCGGGTTATAACTGGCATAGTGTCGATACTGGTAATAATTTCTTGTTTCATTTGTTCCGAAGTAGTTCCCATTTGTTCAAAATTGGCTTTGTTTAAATTAATGACAATATCGGCTGCTCTTTCTTTCTCATCTTTTATTTTAGTCAACAAGTTGTATATAAAATCTTCAAGGCCGTTTTGGTCCAATTCCAATGTAACCTTACTGGTGGACAGGCTAAAATATTGATCAGGTATGGCTTCCACCAGGAAAAGGAGAAATTCCTTGTATTCTTCCGGTAGTTGCTGGTTTTGATAGCTTGTCATCTGCTCCCAGATGCTCTTTA
>JAQVOH010000176.1 GCA_028702695.1 Desulfotomaculaceae bacterium | reverse complement strand
TACAATCCAGCTAAAGCATCCAATCTCGATGAGGTGGTCACCCCGCCCTACGATGTCATCGATGCAAATGCCCAGGAGGGATTCTACGAGCGCCATCCCAATAACATCATCCGTTTGGAATACGGGAGGACCCTGCCTAGGGACAACGAAATCAACAACCGTTACACCCGAGCGTCCGCCGATCTCAGCGCCTGGCTAAAAGAGGAGGTACTGGTCCCCGAAACGGCGCCGTCCCTTTACTATTACGAGCAGGAGTTCAGCCTGGCTGGTGAAAGGATCATCCGCAGCTGCTGTATCTGCGGAGTGAAGCTGGAACCCTACGAAAAAGGCATAGTACTACCGCATGAAGAGACCATGCCCAAACATAAGGCTGATAGACTGGAGTTGATGAGGGCCTGCAAGGCCAATTTCAGCCCTGTTTTCAGCTTGTATGCCGACCAGGAAAAAATGGTGGATCGGATCTTAAGGCAGGCTATCGGCGATAGAGAGCCGGACATAAATTTCACCGGCAGCAACGGCGAGGCCCACCGGATGTGGGTTATCCAGGATGCCGGCGCCATCAGCAAAGCCCAGGAGGCGATGGCCGACAGGCGTATCTTTATTGCCGACGGCCATCACCGTTACGAGACCGCCTTGAATTATAAAATGGAGCGCGAGGGTCATTCCTGCTGTTCGTCAAGCGCCGACGAGGCTTACAATTACGTCATGATGACTCTGGTCAACCTGTACGACCCGGGTCTGGTCATTTTGCCAACGCACCGGCTGGTCAAAAATGTTTCCGGCTTTGACAGAAGCAGGTTGATTGAACAGCTAAAAGAGAATTTCTCGGTTAAAGAGTATCCATTGGCAGCGGACAGGAGCAACTTCAAGGACTTTTTAGGGATCATGGGCGAGCATGGGAAGCCGCAACATGGCAATACTAAGCAAAACGTCTTTGGTCTCTACACCGGGGACAACAAGCTTTATTTGCTCTCCTTGATGAAGGAAAGAGACCTGACGGGGATCATGCCGCAGGACAAGCCCCCCGGCTGGCAGAGGCTCGATGTTGCAGTGCTGCACACGCTTATCATAGAAAAATATTTGGGTATCTGCGGCAAGCTACGTGCCAATGCTGAACATATTACCTACACCCAAGAAGAAGAGGGGGCGCTGGCGGCGGTTGACCGTGGAGAATACCAGTTGGCATTTTTCCTAAATCCCACCCTGGTTGAAGAAGTCACCGAAGTGGCCGCCCAGGGGGAAAAGATGCCCCAGAAAAGCACCTTCTTTTACCCGAAATTCATTACAGGACTGGTTATAAATCCACTGTAGTACAAAGAACCGCCCGGCTGACGCCGGGCGGTTCTTTATTAAATTATGATGATTAAAGATAAAACAAAAAGCCCCAAAGGGCTTTAATTTTACTGGTGGGGATGGCTGGTTTCGAACCAGCGACTTCTTGAATGTGAGTCAAGCGCTCTCCCGCTGAGCTACACCCCCATATTTTATTGCACTTTTAAAGTAGTTATTATTCTATCATATAGAATCGTTGAAGGCAAGGTTTTGACTAAGATATGACCCGATTATCATTTCCAAAGAAAGCAGTTTCAAAAATAAGTGCTTGTTATAGGGCTAGTGTTTATTTTACGGTAATAGCACCTCCCCGGCAGACGGGCACCAGGTCATAGTAATTCAGTCGTGCACACCATTCCATATCTGCGGCCAAACCCATACGAGCCAGTTTTTGGCCATGCAGGGAGTCGTACAATGCCTGCATGGGATTGTGTGCATAGACTTCCCCCAAACGCCGTGCGGCTACCGCAAGATCAGAGCCTGGTAAAATGGACTTAGTCAGGTTATGCAATTCTTTAATAATAATTCCCGCTGCAGCTGTATCTTCCAACGAAAACTCCCCTCTGGTACCCGCGCAAATGAGCACTATGTCCAGCCCTGTGTTCAGAGCTTCTCTGGCCACAGCCTTCGCATTCAACAAGCTGCCGATTAAAACTGGCCCGCTTCCTGCAGCAGCCCTGCTGATAGCCCTGGTCCCATTGGTGGTTGTAAGCACCACAATTTTGCCTTCCACTTTTTCTTGCATGTATTCAAGAGGAGAGTTACCCAGATGGAAGCCAGGGATGAGGAGGCGTTCCCTTTCTCCCCCTAAAATTACATCCGGCCGTTGTTCTAAGATTGCTAGTGCCTCTGCTACTGTTTCAACCGGCGCCACCTCCCGACAACCGCAGGCCAGGGCTGTCACGATGGTACTGGTAGCTCTCAGTATATCCAGGACTATGGAAGTCCGCCCTGCTAGACGTTCTTCTTTTATCTCACCGGCTGTCGATATTACATCAAATTTCATGGACGACACCTGGCTTCCATAAGAAGGTATTATACAAACATGCGACCGCGCAGTACCATTAGATGATAAAAACAAAGCAATATAGGTTCATTCCTATCAAACAGGGTTCGTTAATGCCACTTTATGAGAATAAAACTTTATGTAAATGATGTCGCACCTGCACTTAACAACGTTACAGCAACCAATGTATTTTGAGGACAAACTATTAAGAAGCCCTATCTTTCATTAATATCACCTTGACCGTCTGCAATAGTATGGCCAGGTCTGCTGAAAGGGAGTACGATTTGGTGTAAAGCAAGTCGTATTTGAGTTTATTCTCCGGGCTGGTGCTATATTTGCCAGCAATCTGGGCCAGTCCGGTGATGCCGGATTTGACGTTCATACGGTAAGCATATTCAGGTGTCTCCTTAACTAGTTCGTTAACGAAAAAAGGTCTTTCCGGGCGAGGACCCACAATGCTCATATCACCTTTTAAGACATTGAGCAATTGGGGGATTTCGTCAATCCGCGTGCTCCTTA
>JAQVOH010000010.1:18344-43523 GCA_028702695.1 Desulfotomaculaceae bacterium | reverse complement strand
CTGCGAAAAACTTTGCGCTTACGGTGCTCTGAAAGTGGAAAAAGAGGCCGGCCCGTTGTATGACGAACACTGCATGGGTTGCGGCTGGTGCCAGGGACATTGCCCCAAAGATGCAGTCAACATGGTTTTGAAAGATACTGGTGAGCTTGTTTGGAACGGCAGAGGCTTACCAACCCAATGGTGTAAATAGGTTAAGATAAAGATGTGAAATATTGGTGGCTTACTCCACCAATATTTCACATCTATGGTCACCTCATTCCCGATTTAGATTATCGATACGGCTTGCTCTTTAGCTGTTTGATAACCTTGGTGTCGGTCGGAAAAGCCAGCGGCGGCAAATCGTCCAATGCAAAATAGCCTACCTGATCCAGGTCAGCTTGTGCCATCAATTCGCCTCCAGTGACTTCAGCCTCAAACCAGATCCCAACAGTGTGAGTTTCCGGATTGTGAAAGTTGGACTGGACGGAAAAGACCCCTTGAAGCCTGATATCCAGGTTGGTCTCCTCTTTAAATTCCCTTATGACGGCCTCGCAGACATCTTCATCGTATTCTACATAACCACAGGGAATGCACCAGAGCCCCCGGTAGCTTCCATTGCGACGGCCTAGCAGGATTTGCCCCCGGTCATTGGTAACCACAGCAGCGACACCAACCACCGGGTTTTCATATAAGATATATGTACATGTGGAGCAGGTGAGTCTCTGTCGCTCACCTTGCTCCTTATAGTTTAGACGGCCCCCGCATTTGGGGCAGTAAAAAAAACGTTGCTTCATTGCTGGTCACCCGTAGTAGCTTTTCCATTAAATTATGCTATAGCAGGGAATCGAATTCCTCTTCTTTGCCATTCAGAATATGCCTGGATACTCCGGTTCGTTCAGCTGCCTTCTCAACTGCCTTGGCCACGGTTGGCGCTACAATATCGTTGAAAATAGATGGTATGATGTTATCTGCGGCAAGTTGCTCGTCGTTTATGATACCAGCCAGGGCATGGGCTGCGGCCAGGCACATTTCATCATTGATGGTTCTGGCGTGACAGTTCAGGGCCCCCCGGAAAAGACCCGGAAAGGCGAGGGCATTATTGATCTGGTTGGGATAGTCGGATCTGCCCGTAGCAATGACACCTGCAATATCGAATAGCTCCTCCGGCTCAACTTCCGGATCGGGGTTAGCCAGGGCAAAGACAACCGGCCTTTCAGACATCTTCAAAACATCATCGCGATTGAGCAATCTTGGCGCCGAAACTCCCACAAAGACGTCTGCGCCAATCAGCACCTCTTTTAGTGACCCGTGACGGCACTCCTCGTTAGTATTTTCAGCAATCCACATTTTGGAATTTACGGCGGGCATGTTGTCCCTGGCTATAGCCCCTTTGCGGTCACAGACAATAAGATGTTTTACACCAGATTTTTTCAATAATCTGGCAATGGCTACACCGGCAGCGCCGGCGCCACTGATCACCATCTTAATATCCTGTATATTTTTATTAATAACTTTTAGGGCGTTAAGCAGACCCGCCAAGGTAACGATGGCGGTGCCGTGCTGGTCGTCGTGGAACACCGGTATATCCAGCCTTTTCGACAGTTTTTCTTCGATTTCAAAACACTTGGGAGCTGAGATGTCTTCCAGGTTGATGCCGCCGAAGGAAGGGGCGATGGCCGCAACAGCTTCAATAATTTGGTCTGGTTCATGTGCGTCAAGGCATAAGGGGAAGGCGTTGATATTGGCAAAGCGCTTGAATAGAACAGCTTTACCTTCCATCACCGGGAGGGCGGCAGCTGGTCCAAGGTTGCCCAGACCAAGGATGGCCGAACCGTCGGTGACAATAGCAACCGAATTGCCTTTCATGGTTAGTTTGTAAACCATGTCCGGGTCCTGTGCGATGGCTTCCGAAACACCGGCTACACCTGGGGTATATACGAGAGCGAGGTCTTCCCAGTTTTGAATGGGTATTTTAGAGGATACTTCGATTTTGCCACCCAGGTGCTTCATAACGACCCGGTCTGCCACGTGGATAATTTCCACATCGTGGATTGCATCCAGAGCTTCAATAATTTCACCAAGGTGGCTCCTGTCACGCAGACGGATCATCAGGTCCCTGGTGATATAAGACTGGGTAGCCGATATTAATTCTATTGCTCCCAAACTACCCTTTTTCTTGGCAACAATCATGAGGACCCTTGCCAAAGTCCCCGGCTGGTTGTTGAGCCTTAACCTGATGTTGATATTAAGGGGCATCGACATAATAAAAACCTCCATTTAGATCGGCATAATGTATACAATATTCATAATTCATATTTTAGCACGAAAATTCTTTCATGCAATGCTTGTCGAATTGTGTTTATAAAAACTGCAGATATTAAATGGATTATACTTAAGTTGTCAATGTGACCGAAAAATATAAAAAAAATACGCTAACAGATAAGGATTATGCGTCTTTAACTCTCAAATATGCCTGACTGGTTGAGGCTGATACAATCTTTTAGGTATGGGTAAAATTTAAAGCGGCTGTATTCTTGACTTTCAGCACACAAACAGGTACAATTGTTAAGCAAATAAGACATCGGGGCGTAGCTCAGTTTGGCTAGAGCGCTACCTTGGGGTGGTAGAGGCCGCACGTTCGAGTCGTGTCGCTCCGACCAATTTCTAAAGTTAAACCCATGAGTCCTTATGTTACAGGACGCATGGGTTTTTTACTTATTTGTAAAAATATCTATTACATAATTTATACCTTTTGTGCCAAACTATATCTGCTCTAAATTTTACAGGAGGTGTTGGCAATGCAAGTGGAAGTAGACCAGGAATTGTGCATCAGCTGTGGAGTTTGCGTTGATCTTTGCCCTGATGTCTTTGGCTGGAATGAAAATGAAAAAGCTCACAACACTGTAGACGAGGTGCCGACGGAGTTTGAAGAACTGGCACAAGAGGCAATTGAAAGTTGCCCAACCAGTGCTATTTCAGGAGACTGATGCTGGAAATAGAGGAATTTTGTGCTGCCCCGATTATAGTAAAAGCACCCTGCTGGTAAATGTTTGAAACTAGGAGAAGCTTTAAAGGCCCTTGAAGGCCTGGGGGAATTCAGGGGCTTTTCCCAACATGCTGGGCGTCAGGGAGGCAGCATTTTTTGCATATTGGGAGATTTACATATGATAAAGCTGTCTTTTACGGCATTATAAACGGGGATGAGGTGGCAGTTCTGGAGGGTGAACCCTACGGCCAGATTAAAACCAGCCGCATTGTTTACCCCCTGGCTCATCTAAAATTGCTGGCGCCCTGCGTACCGACCAAAGCGGTTTGTGTGGGTCTTAACTACCGCAACCATGCACTCGAACTCGGTCATCAAATACCTGATGAACCAGTACTTTTTTTAAAACCGCCAACAACGGGTTATCGGTCACGGAGCAGATGTCGTTTATCCTCCGCAAAGCAGCCAGGTGGACTATGAGGCCGAACTGGCTGTGGTTGTAGGGAGGCACTGCCATAAGGTGTCCCCGACAGCAGCGTCTGATTACATCCTGGGATATACCTGCGGTAATGACATTACAGCCAGGGATCTCCAACGAAGGGACGGCCAGTGGACACGTGCCAAATCCTTTGACACCTTTCTACCCCTGGGCCCATATATTGTCAGTGACATGGATCCGGCTGATGTTGCTGTTTCGATGTTCTTAAATAACAAGATTAAGCAAAATTCCTCGACGGACAACCTGATTTTCAAGGTTCCTAATCTGGTCAGCTTCATATCGGGGATCATGACCCTTAACCCTAGTGATATCATTATGACGGGAACCCCGGATGGTGTCGGACCTGTTAACGTGGGGGATGAGATGGAGGTGGCTATAGCCGGCATTGGCTCCTTAAGGAACGTGGTTAAAGCGCAAATGTAGCGCTTTAAGAGAGTATTAGCAAGTTGTTTTGACATGAGTAGTGTTATGGTTACAGATACTAAAATTTTATTGACAAGATAAGATAATATGCTAAAATTGAATTTGATTGGAATTGACCAATCCTTTTAGTTTAAACGGGGGGTTTGTTAATTCCAAAAATATTGTCTAAAAGGGGAGGCAGATAAATGAAACATTTGGGCCGCCATGTATTGGCTGAGATTTGTGGATGCGACTTCGACATCCTTAACGACATCAACAGGGTTGAAGAAATTATGGTAAATGCTGCACTGGAAGCAGGAGCCGAAGTCAGAGAATGTGTATTTCACAAATTCAGTCCTCAAGGGGTTAGCGGTGTTGTGGTAATCTCAGAATCACACTTGGCTATCCATACCTGGCCGGAACTGGGCTATGCGGCAGTTGACGTTTTCACCTGTGGTGAAAAAGTAGATCCCTGGGACGCATGCAACTACCTTACCGACCACTTTAATGCTAAACAAACTACCGCCAAAGAAATGAAGCGGGGCATGATGCCGGAAGTCTATCTTGGGGAAGCCGTAAATCTATAGGAGGGATATTTATTAGTACCAACAGAAAAGAGGGTTAGCGGGCCTTGCAGCTGGAAAGATGCAGGGCTCGTTAATTTTTTTGAACAATATGCCCAGTAAATAGTAAAAATTACAGACCAGGAGGAAATTGTGAGACAATATCGAATATGTACATAGATAAAAAAGGGGGAGCCATGCCAAATGTTAAGCCACATTATCGAGGAGATAGCGCGGGATCTGGCTTGGGTAAACAATCTAATCGAAGATCATCTGAAGATTAAAGCTGGATACCTGGGAGCCTTCGCCAACCTGGATATGTCTCCTATTAACCAGGATATAAGACCGGCACTGGTTATCCTGTCTTCAAGAATTTATGGAAATGTTCCTGAGAAGGCTGTGGTTCTCGCTAGTGTCTTTCAGTTTATATATATGGCCGCAAATGTACAACGTAGTGTTTCTGAGTCCGATACGGAAACCTTTGGGATGCCCGAAGACCCGAATTTAGGCTCACAATTCCCGGTATTGGTAGGTGATTACCTATACGGAAAATTCTTCACCCTTCTTTCTGAAGCGGATATGCTGAATTTATTAAGACCGATAGCGGAAATCATCTGCCATATTCATGAGGGTGGGATCATGAAGCAAAAACTCAAGTTGCAGACTTCACCCAGCAAGGCTTTAGGTGATGCAATCCAAAAGGAATCAGCTGAACTGTTTGGTGGATGCTGTTCCTTGGGGGCACTACTGGCCGGGGCGCCTGCAGCCGACCAGAAAGCAATGAAGCGCTTTGGGGAAAGCCTTGGTATGGCGTATGGTCTTCTAGAAGAGGGTGTGAAGGTGGAACACATCACTTCTTATCTGCTTGAGGCCAAAGAGGCGCTGTCCCTTATACCATGCAAGCCGGAGCGGTTATGGCTCGAAAAACTAGTCTGCAATTTATCCGGACAGGGGTTAGCTACCTGCCGAATGGTAATCTAGTTAACTGATAAGAGGGGTTGTTAAATGCAGTTTGCTCATGACCGTGATAAAGAAAAATATGTCCACGAGGTTTTTTCGTCTATCGCGCACAGGTATGACTTGCTTAATACAGCTTTGTCTTTCAACCGTGATAAATACTGGAGAAATTTCACGGTCCGTCATTCTGGGCTCCAGCCAGGCAGCACAGGCTTGGATGTCTGTTGCGGCACGGGCATGCTAACGCTCGAACAGGCCAGGGTGGTTGGCATGAACGGGCGCGTGGTGGGCCTTGACTTCTGTGAGAACATGCTGCAGAAGGCAGTTGACAACATCAAGCGTACCCCTTACCAGGGGGTTATTGAACTGGTGCAGGGGAACGCCATGCAGTTGCCTTTTGAGGACAACACTTTTGACTGTGCCACTATTGGCTTTGCCCTGCGCAATGTGCCGGATATTCTTAAGACCATCAAGGAGATGCGCAGGGTGGTTAAACCAGGCGGGACAGTCCTATCCCTGGAACTGGCAAAACCAAGCGCGCCTGGTTTCAAGCAGCTCTATTACTTATATTTTAATCACCTGGTACCTCTGCTGGGAAGGATGGGAGTAGGCCAGAATGGTCCGTACAGCTGGCTTCCCAACTCGCTGAAAATATTCCCCCACCAGTCGGAAGTCCGCGACCTTTTCATGGAAGCCGGCCTCTCTGACGCTCACTATCACGAGCTGACCGGTGGAATTGTTGCTGTGCATATTGGTATTAAACGATAAATAAATAACTATATCACACTAAAGACATCCTTGAACGAGACACCATTAATAACGTTGTTGAGGGGGGTTTATAGTGTCCAGACTTCGCATTGGGCAGGTGGATTACCTGAACTGCCTGCCGGTCTACCATGCCCTGGAAGAGGGCCTACTGTCCTTGAATGCCGAATTGGTCAAAGGAGCGCCGGCCTATTTAAACAAGCTTTTTTTACAGGGGGATCTGGATGTGACCCCGATATCCTCAATAGAATACGCTCGCTACACGGATTCCTGCCTGATCCTGCCCGAGCTGTCTATCAGCACTGAGGGCCGGGGGGGGCCCAACACCCTGTTTGTTAGCAAACTCCCGGTTACAGAGCTGGAAGGCAGGGCGGTCAGCCTCACCGAAACGTCTGCCACATCCGTGGTTCTGCTGAAAGTATTGTTTGATCACTACTACCATGTGGACGTACAGTTTGAGACAATGCCGCCTGACATCGAGCATATGATGGCACGGTCGGACGGTGCACTTCTAACCGGGGACGATGCTTTGCTGGCCTACCAGCGGGTAAAAGAAGAACACCTCCCCTATCATGTGACCGATCTTGGCGAGGCCTGGAAGGAGTTCACTGGGGAAAAAATGGTATACGCTTTATGGGTAGTGCGTAAATCAGACTCCAATGATCAGTCTTGCAAAATAGATGAGGTCCGCAATATTCTTCTGAAGTCAAAGACCATGGGTCTTAGTCAGATACCTGCTATAATTGCCAAGGCCAGGGAAAAAACCGGCCTGCCGCTGCCCGTTATTGAGGAGTATTTTGCAACAAATAGCTACGATTTTGACGAAAGCTGCCGCCGGGCCCTGCTTGTTTATTACGATTACGCTTACAAGAGCGGTCTGATTGATGAAAGGGCCAAGCTGCATGTATGGGGAGAATCCGGTGAGTGAACTCGTCCAGCTAAAGATGGACCTCGAGATTTCGGTGGTGGAATCTACCCCCATCGAAGCAGAAACGTGGGACTCCCACTTATGGAAGTGGGAGTCTTAGAATTGGATAAAATGTGACAGGGAGCCGTCCCCTGTCTCACCCTTGGTTATTAGAAGCCCAGCAGTTTAAAAACTTCTTCATCTACCACAATCATTCCTTTCAGGTCGTTATCCTGCCTAAATTTTTTCACCGCCTTTTCAGTGCCTTCTCCCCAAAAGCCGTCGGGATTCCATTTCAGGTAGCCCAGCCTTTTTAAAGATCGCTGTACCTCCAGGACATCCGGGCCTTTACTGCCAAGCCGTAGGATGGATGGTGGGGTACCAGGGGCTCCGAAAGGTGTCCCGATGATGGTTACGGCAGTCCCCACGGTTACACTAGGGAATATCTCCTCCACGTTGACGTTATGCATACGTATACAGCCGTGGCTGGCAAAACTCCCGATGCTGCCAGGCGCGTTGGTGCCATGGATACCGTAGTTTCCGTAGGGGATATTTAGGCCAAGCCAGCGTGTACCCATAGCGTCAGCTGGATTCATAGACTTAGAGACGATTTCCCAGTTGCCTACTGGGGTAGGGGTTTCATATTTGCCCATAGCAACCGGATACTGCCGAACCGGTTCTGTCCCGTCAAAAATAGTCAAGCTAAGCCTGTCCATATCAATGATAACGCTGACTTTCTCGGGGACGGCCGGCATTCTCGACTTAAACAGCTTCTGGTCGGTAGCGGCAACCAGGGCCTGGAGGGTAATCTGGTCAACAGTACCGTCTGGGTGCAGATCGAGGTTCTCCTGGGCTGAGGCTACAGCCTGTGACGTTTCGTCGTCATAGACACTGTTGATAGCCCCTCCGTAGTAGCCCAGTGCTTTGAGCCGTTCCTGGAGTTCAGCTACATCCCGCCCTGAGATATTGGGCTCCTTTAAAAAAAGAATACGACCTTGCTCGGGGTTAAGCGGGCAGGCCAAGTTTTGCAAGGCCTCAGACGTTGAGATCAGTGCAAAATAGAGAACGACGAAGGTAATTGATATGGCTCCTAGGCGAGAATATTTCAAGCTGCATAAAACCTCCTAAAATAAGCTTCCCGGCCCCAAGCCAGGTCATGCTTTTATATTGTTTTACGACCTTAGGTGTTTAATACAGGGTAGGGAAAAAAACGCCGTTTTTAATTCTCTTGCCCGTAAGTTTCACCGTTGCCTGCTGTTTAATTATTAAGACGAAGCTTCTGCGCTAATGCAAAGCTTCGTCTTAACGACAGTGGTTTTAAAAAAAGCACTGTTGAACTCCCTTTGCAAGGAGTTAACAGCGCCCGTTAGTAATGTGCTGATATGAATTACATCTGCCTGGCGTAATCGACCGCGTTTTGAAAAATAGCCAGGCCGTGCGGGATGGTGTCTGACGGCATCCTGCGCCAGTTGGGGTGCTGAGTTCTTTCCACAAACCTTTCCGGGTGAGGCATCATTCCCATAATCCTACCCGTTGTGTCACAGACACCGGCAATAGCATTTAGTGAACCGTTGGGGTTGCCAGGGTATAGCACCGTGGGTCTTCCGTCAGCTCCGGCGTAGCGGAAGACAACCTGTCCCCGGTTTTCAATTCCCTGAAGCGTGGCAGGGTCGGTATAAAACTTACCTTCACCGTGGGCGACCTGTACAGTCATAATTGCCCCCTTCAGGTTGCGGGTGAAGACACAATTGCTATGCTCTACCAGCAGGTTTACCCAGCGGCATTCGAAATGGTTGTTTTCATTGGCCATCAGAGTAGCATTTATTTCGCCAAGACGGCGTTCTGGTAGGAGACCGGTGCGCACCAGTACCTGGAAACCATTGCAAATCCCAAGGACCAGCTTGCCGTCTGCTACAAATACCTCCAGCTGCTCTTTTAAGAAGGAGGCTAGTTCCACAGCCAGGATTTTACCTGAGTGGACGTCGTCACCATAGGAAAAACCACCGGGCAATGCGAGAATCTGATAGGAAGCCAGCTTTTCTTCACCGCTCCTGATCTGATTGACATGGACCATGCGGCATTCGGCTTGTGCCTTGTTAAAGGCGTAGAAAGTTTCTTCGTCGCAGTTGATCCCATCTGTTCTCAGTATACAAACACGGGGTTTTAGCATTAATGGAATACCTCCTTCATCGGTCGCTGCCAGGCTTCCTTTAACTCGTCCAGGTTGAGGGTGAACAGCGCTTTTCCATCCTGCTCTGCAGTGAGGAGTCCTCCCGAGGCTGTCTTGCCAATGATACTGCAAGGTACCCCGCTAAATACTTCCGCTAGGTTAGCATCCGCAGGCAGCTCGGCCAGGAAGCAGCCTGCTGTTTCGTTGAAAAAGAAATGCTCAGGATTTTCGCCCTCCGGTATCGTTATTGAAGACCCTGTAGCCCCACCGAAGCACATTTCGGCCAGTGCCGCGCCTAGACCACCTTCACTGATATCATGGCAGGCCAAAAGCTTGCCTGAGTCTATGGCCTCGTGAACTGCTTCAAAAACTTTCATCAATTTGTCCGGATTGAGTTTCGGCAGGTTCTGACCAATAGCGTCCTGCAGGTCATAATAAACGGAACCTGCCATCTCAGACGTGTTGCGGTAGCCCACCAGGACAATTTGGCTGTCTATCCCTTTAAAATCTGCCGAGACTGTACGGGTTACATCAGGTATTCGCCCAAATACAGAAACACAGAGAACCGGGGGTATTTTAATTACTGTTCCATCTTTGCCCCGGTAGGTGCTGGAAAGGCTGTCTTTCCCAGATATGAAAGGCATGCCTGTGGCGCGGACAAAGTCGACGCAGGCATCGACCGACATGTCAAGGGCGCCCAAAGCATCCTCGTCCGGGAAGGGCCAGATAAAGTTGTCAATTAAGACCATTTCTCTGGGGTTGGCTCCAGCAGAAACGGCGTTGGAGACAGCTTCCGCGGCCGCCCAGAGGCTGCCGTGGTAAGGGTCGATCATATTTAATACCGGGTTTAAGCCATGTGAGATGACCATGCCGTAAGGTTTCCCGAGCAGGGGGGTGAGGATGGCGGTGTTATTTGGTCCGTCTTCATGCGCCCCGGCAAACGGCGGAAGAGCACTGGTACCCTGGACGCCATGGTCATAAAGCCTGATAATCGGTTCTTTGGAACAAACATTCAGGTGCCCCATAACGCGGGCAAACAGGCCGGCCCAGTCCTGTGTTTCCTGCAGCGTGGGTTCGGGGTGTTCCGGCCGCTGCCAGGAAGCGGTCATAAACCGCTGGGGCAGCCCGTCGTGCAGAAACTCCATTTCCAGGTCCATTACGGTCAAGCCTTCATATGTGGCGTTAAAGCGCTTGTCCCCGGTAAACTGACCCAGAACGGTGGCTTCAACGTTGTAACCCCGGCAAATTTGCATCAGTCGCTCAAGATGCGCGGGAGCGACTGCCAGCACCATCCTTTCCTGGCTTTCCGAGAGCAGGATTTCCCAGGGCGATAGTCCGGGGTATTTCAGCGGCGCCCGGTCCAGGGCAACACTGACCCCGATTTCCGAGCCCATTTCGCCCACTGCTGAGGCAAACCCGCCAGCGCCACAGTCGGTAATGGCCCGGATCAAACCTTCATCTCTGGCTGCCAGGATGGCGTCAAAAGTTCGTTTTTCTTCAATTGGGTGGCCAATCTGGACTGCGCTGGCATTGATATCAATGGTCCTGTCGGTCATCTCGCCACTGGAAAAAGTAGCTCCGTGGATGCCGTCACGCCCGGTGCGCCCACCCAGGGTGAGCACCAGGTCGCCTGCCTCCGGCTCGCGCTTCTGGCTGGAAGCAGCCGGAAGAATACCGTAAGCTCCCACGATTACCGTGGGCTTGGCCCGAAAATCAGAATGAAAATGGACCGAACCATTGTTGGTGGGAATACCCATCCGGTTGCCGTAATCTTTGACACCCGTAACGACCCGCCTTAAAAGGTAGTGGGGGTGAAGGCAGCCAGGTGGGATATCGTCGCCGGGTGTCCCTGGCGGGGCAAAGCAAAACATGTCGGTGGAGGCTAGTACTTTTGCTCCCAGTCCGGTTCCGACAATGTCCCGGAAGACGCCACCGCTGCCGGTCATGGCGCCGCCGTAAGGCTCAATGGCAGAGGGTGAGTTGTGTGTCTCCACTTTGCCGCAAATGGCCGTTCCTTCATAGAACTCCATTACACCGGAGTTATCCACAAAAGCTGAAAGCACCAGCGGGTGTTTGCTCCGGGCTGTAGCGTCTTTTAAACGTTTTAGCAGAGGGAGTTTTTCCTGGCCGTCCACCGAGATTTTGGCTCTGAAGGTCTTATGCACACAGTGCTCCGACCAGGTCTGGGCAATAATCTCTATTTCACAGTCGGTAGGGTCTCTCTGCAGGCCAGAGAAATACTTCTGCACAACCTTCATTTCCTCCAGGTTCAAAAAGAGCTTGTCCTGGCTTAAGGTAATCAGTTCTCCGTCGTTCATTTGGCGAATGGGGACAACCTCAGTCAGGCCGGGAGCGCCTTTGATAACCAGGGTTTGGGGTGTTTCCCTGACCACGTATTCGATGGTGGCATTTACCAACAGGCTGTTTAGGATACGTGAGATATCCGTGCTGGATATCTCAGGGCCATAAAAGCCGTACTCCCAGCTTGAATCGGCGGCAATTAGTCCGGTTATGCCGAGGTCGGAGGCTGACTTGAGTAAAGAAGCAACTTCCGGGTTCATAACTCCAGGTTTATAAGCAACCTCAAGCACGACAGCTGCATCTTTAATGACAGGGCCGTTAATCCGGTACGTCTGAAACACATCCTCCGCCAGCAGTTTCACAGCCAGGTAGGCGGCCTCTTTTTCAGATATTCCTTCAAAACGGAATACGCGAGCAGTTCTGACTTTCTCAACACTCTGAATACCCAGGTCTTGGTTTATTTCATACAGGCTTTCATCGCCCTTGCTGTCCGGAAGACCCGGTTTAGCTATGACACGCACCTCTTGAATCATTTTTTCAACCTCCCATCAAATATGGCAGCAGACACGGTGCGGTTTGTCGACTCAATCAGCATATGACAAATATATGACAACGGTCCTCCATTTCCTGCCACAGAGTAAAATAAATAAAACCGCTTAATAAGCGCGGTTCACCTGCTTCATTGTTTGTACTAATAATAATTATACAAATCCTGCGACTTATTTGCAAATTTTATTCATGCCATTAAAAAACTTGGCTTATGTGGTGTATATGCTCTAATACTTGCTTTTACTCCCATACTGCCATATAATTTTAAAATAGTCTAAAAATAGTATCGAATAAATAAATCGTACTATTTATGGAGGATCCATGCAGAACGAATTACTCAGGCTTTTGCCATCGGTTGACGAGGTGCTGAGGTATGAGCAGGTTAATGAAGCTTTGGACTCACATCCCCGCAGCGTGGTGGTTGGCGCCATCAGGGAGGCTCTTGCTCAGGAAAGGGTGTCAATTCTCTCTGGTAACACAATGGCTGCCGTTGAAGGCGGGAAGCCCGCCTGTCTGGAGAGGATTGTCTTTAAGACAATAGCTGCAGTTAAAAGTTCGGCCCGTCCCTACCTGCGCCGGGTCATTAATGCGACGGGTGTTGTCCTTCATACCAACCTGGGAAGGGCGCCCCTGGCCAAGCAAGCCAGGCAAGCCGTCAATGATGTGGTGGCCAATTACTCAAACTTGGAACTGGACCTTGAGACCGGACGGAGAGGGTCCAGATACGCCCCTCTGGAGAAGTTACTGACAACCCTTACCGGTGCGGAGGCCGCTTTAGTCGTGAATAATAACGCTGCTGCCGTGCTGCTGGCGCTAAGCACAATGGCGCGAGGGCAGGAAGTTATTGTGTCAAGAGGTCAGCTGGTAGAAATTGGTGGTTCATTCCGGATACCCGAAGTGATGGCGCAAAGTGGCGCCCAACTAGTAGAGGTTGGCGCAACGAATAAGACTTATCCTGATGACTACCGACGGGTAATCAACCAAAACACCGCGCTGTTGCTGCATGTACACACCAGCAATTACCGTATAGTCGGTTTTACCAGGGAGATTACGGTTGGTGAATTGGTTGAAGTAGGCCGGGAGTATAACCTTCCGGTAGTATCGGATTTAGGCAGCGGATTTCTTATTGATCTCAGCCGCTATGGTTTGCCCTGGGAACCTACTGTGCAGGAAACGGTTGGCGCCGGTACGGACATTGTAACCTTCAGCGGGGACAAACTCCTGGGTGGGGCTCAGGCCGGTATTATCATAGGAAAACGCACTTATATTGATAGAATGAAAAAAAACCCTCTTACCAGGGCCATCCGTATTGATAAAATGACGGTTGCGGCGCTCGAAGTCACTCTCAGGCTTTACCTGGACGAAGAGCAGGCTCTTGTCGAGGTCCCAACCCTCAAGATGCTGACTGTACCCATGAGCCAGCTGCAGCAAAAGGCTTCGGAACTGGCAGCTCTCTTGCGTGAAGTTGCCGGCAGCCGGGCACTGGTGCAATTGGAAGAGAGTTTGTCTGCGGTGGGAGGCGGGGCCATGCCCACAGCAGCCCTTCCCACAGCTGTTGTAGTGATACAGCCGGGAAAAAGTTCGGCAAGTGAACTCCAGGAGGCGCTACGGAGAGGTGAGCCGGCCGTGATGGGTAGAGTGCAGGAAGATAAACTTCTTTTAGATGTACGTACCATTGCGGACGGGGAGTTTCAGCTGCTGGCCGGCGCGTTTGCCAAGGCGCTTAAATAGATACTGTGCGATGAGTAACTCATTTTGCAATTGGAATGCTATGCTTGATTGAACCAAGTCTTTTCAATATATCAAGGATGTGCTTATTTTGAAACACCTTATTATCGGCACCGCAGGCCATGTTGACCACGGCAAGACGGCTCTGGTCAGGGCTTTGACCGGGATTGACACCGACCGACTTAAAGAAGAAAAAGAACGGGGCATCTCCATCGAACTTGGCTTCGCCTCCCTGCAACTGCCGGGTGGGCGCAGGGCAGGTATCGTTGACGTGCCCGGCCATGAACGCTTTATTAAAAATATGCTGGCAGGGGCCGGAGGTTTTGACCTGGTCCTGCTGGTGATTGCCGCCGACGAGGGGGTAATGCCCCAAACGCGCGAGCACCTGGATATTCTCCAACTGCTTCAGGTCCAAAAGGGAATTGTTGTTTTGACCAAGGTTGATTTGGTGGAAGAGGATTGGTTGGAACTGGTGGAGGAGGAGGTGCGCGATTTGATAAAAGGCACCGTTTTAGAGGATGCCCCTCTTTTGAAAGTATCGGCTGTAACTAGGTTGGGTATTCCGGAGCTGCTGGAAAATATCGACCAGTTAGCCGGACAGACTGTCTACAGATTAAGCGACGGGCCGCCAAGGTTGCCGGTTGACCGTGTATTTACCATCACGGGTTTCGGTACGGTGGTAACCGGCACGCTGGGATCAGGTGTGCTCCACATCGGTGACTCCGTCGAGATACAGCCACAGCGGGTCATTGCCAGAATCCGCTCCCTCCAGGTGCACGGTGAGAAGGTGGAGGAGGCGGAAGCCGGCCAAAGGGTGGCTGTCAATCTGGCCGGGCTGGAGTTGGAGCAGGTTGAGCGGGGCAGCGTGGTGGCTGGGGCAAAAACCATGACCCCCTCCAACCGGGTAGATATCCACCTGCTGTTGTTGAAAAGCGCCGGGCGGCCTCTGAAAAACAGGACGAGGGTGCGTTTTTACCTGGGCACCAGCGAGACCCTCGGTCGGGTAGTGCTCCTGGATCGTGAAGAAATGGAACCGGGAACTCTTGCTTATGCGCAGGTGGAGTTGGAGGAACAGCTTGTTGCGGCCAAGAGCGACCGTTTTGTGATCCGGTCCTATTCCCCTATGGAAACCATAGGGGGAGGAACAGTTATTGATCCGCTCCCCAGGCGCAAGCATAAGCGTTTTCGCAGTGAGGTCTTGAACGCCCTGGCTACGCGTGAGCGTGGAACCCCGGTCGAACTGGTGGACCAGTTTTTAACTGCCGACAGTGGGTTGCACGTCCCCAGCGAGATTGCAGCGGGCACAGATTTAAAGGATGAAGAGATAGTTGAGGCAGCCCGCGAGTTGGTCAATGAGGGTAGGGCCAAAATGATCAGCGGTGACGGTAAAACCTACTACGTTGCAACCGTTATCTACCAGCGCTGGTCTGCTGCCATAGTCCAGTTACTGGAGACATACCACCGCGACTTTCCTCTCCGTGAGGGCTACCCCAGGGAGGACCTACGCTCCCGAAAATTTCCGGCTTTAAATAGCAGGGTATTTCAGATGCTGCTGCTGGAAATGGAAAAGGACGGGCTAATTCGCGTCACGCCGCAGGCGGTAGGGTTGCATGGTTTTACCGCAGAACCCGCTCCGCAGCAGGAGAAATTAATCAGCCAGCTCAAACAAAAGCTGGGCGATGCTGCCTTCCTGCCCCCCTCATGGAACGAGCTTACCCGCAGCACCGGCCTGGACGAAGTTTTTGCAGTCGAGCTACTGCAGTACTTGTTAAGGACAGGGGACATGGTTAAGATTGCCGAGGAGCTCTATTTCTTAAAAGATGTTTTAGCCCAGGCCCGTCAGAAAATAAGCCAGAGCCTCAGGGAAAAAGGAGAAATAACGGTGGCAGAGGTGCGGGACCTATTGCAGACTTCTCGCAAATTTGCTTTGCCGCTCATGGAATATTTTGATCGTGAAAAATTAACCCGGCGAGTCGGAGACAAGCGCCTGCCGGGACGAGCCCTGGAAAATTAACAAAAACCCTATTCCCGTTAACGCGGGAGCAGCTAACCTCACCGGCTCTGCGTCCAAGAAACCGGTGGTTTTTTTATCCCTCTTTGTGGAATAATACCTCCGACATTTGGCTAAGGGGGCATAGCTAGCATGAGGTATGATGTAATAGTTGTCGGGGGAGGCCCGGCTGGGGCTGTAGCGGCAAGGGACTGTGCCAGGGCCGGATTGGAAACCATTATTCTGGAAAAAGAATACCATCCTCGCCCGAAAACCTGTGCCGGTGGCATCACCGCAGCAGCCATAAGTCTCTTGGACACTGCTATCCCTCCAGAAATAGTTGAGGCGAGGTGTTCTTCTTTCAGGGGTTTTTATGGTGACAGGGTGGTGGAGAGCGACCAGGAACAGGACTTTATGGTACTGGTGTCAAGGGAGATATTTGACCTGTGGTTGGTCAGCCTAGCTCAGTCAGCCGGAGCTGAGTTAAAACAGGGTGAGTGCGTCACCGCTGTTACTGCAGGTGAGCGAGAAGTGACAGTCAGCACTACTAAAGGCGACTACACCGGGCTTATGGTAATAGGAGCAGACGGTGTGAACAGCATGGTAGCCAAAATAGTACGAAAGCCTTTTAATAAAAAGGATCTGGCTTTTTGCGTCTGTGCCGATGTGCTCAGAGGGGAAGAGGAAGGCAGCTGGCGGGAATCCATTGAAATTTATTACGGGCAGCTACCCATGGGCTACGGCTGGATTTTTCCAAAAAAAGGATGCCTGTCCGTGGGAATGGGTGCATGGTTGTCCAATGTATCTGGTATAAAAGAAGCTCTCTCAAATTTTCTGAGAGAAAGAGGGATGTCAGGAGAACAGCGGCTCAAGGGGGGCTTCATTCCCCTGGGAGGAATGGCTCGCCCCGCTGTCAGTGACAGGGTAATCCTGGCGGGAGACGCTGCCGGTTATGCCGATCCGTTTACCGGTGAGGGCATACGTTATGCCATTGCCTCCGGCCGGCTGGCTGCCGCGACAGCAGCTTCATTGATTGCTAGAGGTGTGCCGCTGACCAGGCTGAATCTCGGAGTGTATGAGAGGAACTGCTATCAACAGTTTGGATCGGACCTAAAGGCTTCTTTATTTATAGCCAGGATGTTTCAGCACTTCCCCAAAGCATTATTCGGTATGTACTTCAGCTGCCGGGAGCCCTTTGAACAATCTCTCCAAATCCTGCAGGGCAAAACCGGTTACCGGCAGTTTTACCGCTGGCTGCTCTGGCATATACCAGGAATGCTGAGACGCTGTATTTAACCCCCCGCACATAGATATGAGTTTTTTGCAAAGCTCTCTTCACCTGTTTTTACAAGCCGCAAAGGACAGGTGGGGAGGGCTATCACGCTATTCTTTTTATATATACGACATATTTTATTTTACATGCTCGCCAGCTAAGGTATAATAAAAATCAATCCAAAGTGCTTAAGGATTAATATAATATGATCAAGCTATTGTCAGGAGGCATTAAATGACTAAATCACTTCCTTTTTCCAAGGCTGAAATCGAGCAGGTGATGCAAAAACACCCGACACCTTTCCATCTTTATCATGAACAAGCTATACGAGAAAATGCCCGAGAGTTGTTAGCGGCCTTTTCCTGGGCGCCAGAATTCAAAGAATACTTTGCAGTGAAGGCCACACCTAATCCATATCTCTTAAAAATCCTTAAGGAAGAAGGATTGGGGGCGGACTGCAGTTCACTGGCAGAGTTAATATTAGCAGAGAAGGCAGGCATTACGGGTGAAAACATCATGTTTTCTTCCAATAACACCCCGGCCCATGAGTTTCGTAAGGCAAAAGATTTGGGGGTAATCATTAACCTGGATGATATCAGCCATATTGAATATTTGGAGCAGCATGCTGGTTTACCTGAAATGATATCTTTCCGTTATAATCCTGGACCTTTGCGTGGCGGCAACACCATCATCGGTTTGCCTCAAGAAGCCAAATACGGGTTTACCCGGGAACAACTCCTGGAAGGTTATCGAATCGTACGGGATAAGGGTGTCAAGAGGTTCGGTCTTCATACCATGGTGGTTTCCAATGAGTTAGACCCCTATAGTTTCATTGGTACCGCAGAAATGCTATTTGATTTAGTGGTAGAAATCTACCAAACCACCGGTATAAAAATTGAATTTGTCAATTTTGGTGGAGGAATCGGTATTCCCTACCGGTCAGAGGAACAGAGCGTTGATTTAAACCTTATTTCCAGGGAAATCAAAAGAGCTTATGAAGAAAAAATAAAAGGGGCGGGTCTTAATCCAGTCCGCATTACTATGGAATTGGGCCGTATGATTACCGGTCCCTTTGGCTATTTAGTCAGTACGGTTCTTCACAAAAAGGAAATCTATAAGAATTATGTTGGTTTGGATGCCTGTATGGCCGATCTAATGCGTCCTGGTATTTATGGGGCGTATCATCATATCACCGTATTAGGGAAAGAAAACTGGCCTCATGATCATATCTACGATGTAACCGGTTCGTTGTGTGAAAACAATGATAAATTTGCCATCGACCGCAAGTTGCCGGAAATTAGGCAAGGAGATATTTTAGTCCTTCATGATACCGGCGCCCATGGACATGCTATGGGATTTAATTATAACGGTAAGTTAAGGTCTGCGGAGTTACTGTTAAGGCCAAATGGAGATGTGCAACTCATTCGTAGAGCCGAGACATTAGATGATTATTTTTCAACCTTAGACTTCAATGGGTTAGATGAGTGACTTTGCTAAGATAGTAATCTATATGGCTATGACTGGGAGAGATGCAGTATGGTTAAGCGCCTATTTGATTTAACAGGCAAGGTTGCCCTTGTGACCGGCGCGGGACAGGGTCTGGGTAGGGGTTATGCCTGTGCCCTGGCAGGCGCCGGCGCAAGCGTGGTTTGTCTGGACAAAGACCTGGCGGCAGCCCGGCAGACCATGGAAATGATTAAGCAGGAAAATGCCCGCTCCGAAGCGGTTCAGTGCGACATAACCGATCTAGCCAGTATCAAGGAAGCATTGAAAAGTATTATGGACAGTTATGGCCGGCTCGACATCCTCGTTAACAACGCCGGTGTGGAAATTGCGGAGGAAATTCTGGAGGTCACGCAGGAACACTACGACCGGATCATGTCCGTAAATTTGAAAGGCCTGTTCTTTGTGGCCCAGGAAGCAGCCAGGTATATGATTACTCAGAAAAGCGGAAAGATTATCAACCAGGGGTCTCTTGGCAGTTTTATCGGTCTGTCCGGATCAAGCGTGTATTGTGCCACCAAAGGCGGTGTACTTCAGTTTACCAAGACTTTATCCATCGAACTGGCCAGACACAACATCCAGGTGAACGCCATCGCCCCCGGCTATTTTCGTACCAGCATGACCGAGCCCTTCTTCCAGAATCCTGACCACTGCAAATGGATTGAAGAGAGGATACCTGCGGGAAGGGTTGGCACAGCGGAAGATCTAGCGGGCACCGTAGTTTTTCTGGCCAGCAGCGCTTCCGATTATATTACCGGCCAAACCATTGTCGTAGATGGCGGGTGGCTGGCCAGTTAAGCAGTCTTTTGCTTTTTTATTGCTCAATAACATTCAGCTCGGTTCAACTCACCACCCGAGTCCCAGCAGCACAGCAAGTACCACCGCGTGCCCGGAGGTCAGCAAAACCATCATTTTTTCCCTCATTGTTATTGAAGCTACGTTTAGGGGGTCGGTAGCAGCGGCCAGGTAAATGCAGAAGGTGGCAGGGGGTATAACTATCAGAAATACAGGGTTGATAAATATGCCCGCCCAAAGACCGGCCAGGGCTGCCAGAGTAAAATAACTAGCGGGTACCAGCCGGGCGCTGCCGGGACCCCACCTGCGGCTAAGATAGGCCGGGGTTGTCACCTTGGGGGGACACGCGCTCAGGTCGGCGGCCATGTCTGGCAAGTGGTGCTGCATGAGCCACCCCAGTGAAAAGAAACCATGGATGACCCCGGCCGTAATAACCTGACCTGTCACTTGTCCTGTCAGGATAAAAAAAGAGCCTATTGTGCAACAAAGAATGGTGGGAAAAGCCGACAGCCACTCCCCCAGCAAGGGGTGGTAGGACAACCTTAACGGGGGTAAAGTGTAAGACAATCCGGACCAGGTACCAACCAGGAAAAATACAAAAACCAGCGGGCCTCGCTGGCTGCTTAAATACAGGCTGGCGGCAACAGGCAACAGCAGGCCGGCCAGACAGACAAATATAAGCTGGCGCTCACTTAGAAGTCCATTTTTGATGACCCCGCTGCCTCCCGATAATATGCCTGGGCTTACGCGGTCGGTACCAGAACGCCAGTCTTCCAGGTCATTACAGGCGTGTGCGGTAATCCCATGCAGGGCTAAACCTGCGAGTACCACCAGGGTGACATGCCACCAGTTGTTTTGTGTGGATGCATTTGAGCTGAGGGCCAAGCCTATCCCCAGGGCAAAGGAACTGGCGCTCCAGGACAAGACTGGAACCAGCCTGAACATTTTCCAGAGGCCTTCAACTTTTGGCAGCATTGGTTTAATAAGATGCCTGGTGAATTCAGCCATATTATGACTCACAGTTCCCGTGTGAGAATAAAATTCAATAAAGCCTCAAGGCTCTGTCGTGCTTTTATGTCCGGTAGGGTTGCCAGCGCACGCCCGGCCAGGTGGGCGTAACGCTCTGCCATTCTTGACGTGTATGACAGTGCGCCACAGTATTCAAGCTCCCTGATAATAAATTGCAGGGTGGTGCTTGAGAATTCTTTATTTTCGATCAGAGTACGGATTTCATGTCTCTTGTGGCTGTTTTTGAGGGTGTAAATCACCGGGAGGGTTAGCACGCCCTGTTTTAGATCCTGTGCGACCGGTTTGCCGAGGTGTTTCTCATCACCCTGGAAATCCAGAAGATCATCCTTGATTTGAAATGATATGCCCATAAAACAACCGTATCTTTCCAGGGCACGCAGCGATTTTTCAGGAGCCTCGGCGAGTTCTGCCCCCAGTCGGCAGCAGCAGGAAAGGAAGGAGCCCGCCTTGAGATAAGTACGGACTACATAATCCTTTTCACTTAGGTCACAATTATAGAGAAGCTGCAGCTGTAGTAGCTCCGCTTGAACCATGTTTTTCAATGAACCAGCCAGAGAAGCCAAGATCGATCTATTGAAACCAGCTGTATGTTCCAAAAAAAGTGCATACAGGTAATCTCCGGTCAGGATGGCGGCATTGCCGCCCCAGGTCCTGTTGATGGTTGGGTTGCCCCGCCGGTTGTCTGAGCAATCGATAAGGTCATCATGGACGAGGGTGGCCAGGTGCAGTATTTCAACTGCCGCGGCAAGCCGGATTACTTCAGGAACGGGGCCACAGCCGTACAGAGAAGATAGGAGGACCAGGGCTGGGCGGATGCGTTTGCCCCCTGCCTGCAGCAAATAGGAGCTGCTTCCTGTCGGTTCCATCTCCGAACAGGCCCTTGCAACTTCCTCCTCAACCTGGGACAGTTGGCTGCTGATAGGCCGGTAGATTGCTTCCAGCTGGTCTTCACTAATGATTTCCGTAATGGCGGTAATGGGTTTGCATTCTGCTTTTAATGTCATACTGTTATTTTTCCGAAATTTTACTGATGTATTCGTGGCAATATAAATAAAGGGCCGGACATATTCTCATACAGCCTGGCATACCCTTTTTAAAAAAGAAGGGTGGTGAGGCCGGGTTGCCTTCACCGGTTCGAATTTTTATCTTCAGGGGGAAAACTTTGCTGGTCCTGGCGGCCCTGGCAGTTGTTTTGCTGACCGGCTACCGGGCCGCAGTTGATCGTTTTGAAAAGCATCATATCACTACCCTGGCCTGGGCAGTTTCCGAAAAGATTATTATTATTGACCCCGGACACGGGGGAGATGATCCTGGGGCCGTTGGGGAAAGCGGTACTCTGGAGAAAGAGATCGTCCTGGAAGTTTCAAAAAAACTGGCTGGCATCCTTACCCAGGCCGGGGCACAGGTCTATCTCACCAGGGATACCGACCAGGACTTAAGTGACCCGGAACAGAAGAATTCATATGGGTCTAAGATGCAGGACCTGACCAGAAGGGTTGAACTAGCCAACCAAAAGCAGGCCGACCTTTTTATCAGCGTCCATGTTAACAGCTTTCCAGACCATCGTGAGGGAGGGGCGCAGACCTTTTCCCAACCTGGTGAAGGGGATAGCAAGAAACTGGCCGAGGCTATACAGCAAGAAATGAATCGCTTTACTCTTAATCCCGGGCGGCAGGCCAAACAGGTAGATTATTTTGCCAACCGTATGGCTAAAATGCCCAGTGCAATTGTAGAAATAGGCTTTATCAGCAACCCCCAGGAAGAAAAACTGCTGGCCGATCCTATTTACCAGGATAAAGTTGCCTGGTCAATTTACGCTGGCATTACCCGTTACTTATCTCAACCTAAAACAGCTATGGCTCCTTCAAAAGCGCGCTGATTAATACCAGAGCACAATGGTGACAAAAGCGCAGCCGGTGTGCTCTTCCTTGTGCTCAACCGCCTGCACCAATATTTCAGGCAATCCAAGCCCACGCTTGGCAAAAGCTTCTTCCACCATCCTTTAATTTGTTGTTCCGCTTCATCCTTACTGGTGCGGCCTGAATATTCTATGATTACGCCGTAGCTCTCCGGGGACCCCCACACCAACTGCGGCTGATATCAATTCGCCGGGATGGTCAAGACTGAGCGAGCTATAAGCGATTTGGTTATAGCGACCCAGGTAGGATATGCAGGTCTTCAACCATTATTGCCCTTGGCGGTAAAATACTGCTCACTTGTAGCAGGTTGCAGTTGCCCACCCCGGCATTAAGCAGGGCGCGGTCAAAAGAGTTCAGCTTGGAAGAACATTCAGATGTACCTGATACCAGAGCAAATTTTGTGGGAGTTGGCAGCATAAAATCATCCTCCTGTAAAATCAAGAAATTTTCCCGTTATCAATTTTACATATGATGTCTTGAAGTGTTCCTGTCAAATTCAACCGAGTTGCTGGCCTCTATCCGGCTTACAAGCTGCTGGCGAATAGCAAAAAAATAACGGTATTTTGTTCCCACAAGGAGGAGTTTGACTGTCTTAGTCGGAATTTTTTATATATTGACAGTCATGTGATTTAAATTGAATTCAAAAGGAGCGTTACGAATGCCTGATGAATCCTTATTCGCCGTGCCGCAGGAGTTGTTGATTTTAGGAGCGGCGGTGAAAACCGGTATTGTTGAAGCTCTGCACGGGAAGTCGATGACTGTAGAGGACTTAGCACGGGAACTAAACTGCAATGACCGGGCTGTTTGGATGGTTACTGAAGCCTTGGCGGAATTGGGCTACCTGGTACGGGAAAATGGCGGTTTGCGGTTGGCAGAACAGGCTGCCAGCATGTTTTATAACGAGGAAGCGCCAAATTATACGGGCTTTGCCTTTATGCACCGGTACAATATTATTAAGGCCTGGATTCATCTACCCGATATCATTCGCACAGGGATCCCTTACCCCCGGGAAAAGGAAAGCCCGGACTTACCTTTCTTCATGGCTTCTATGACTCGTAGCGCCCTTCAGAGTTCGTCTGAAATCGCCGGTTTCTGCCTGGGAGGGTATAAAGAGGGAGCGAGAGTTCTAGATATAGGCGGTGCTCCCCTTACCTACGCCCGTGCTTTCGCCGCACTGGGCGCACAGGTGACTATTCTGGACCTGCCCTCCGTGGTTGATTACATGTCGAGTTTCTTGAAGGAGAATGAAAACATTCAAATGTTGCCCGGGGATTTTAACCTGGGTCTGCCCCAAGGATCCTATGATCTGGTCTTCATGGGTAATATCTGCCATATTGTTGGTGAGAGTGGTAACAAGGAGCTTTTTAGGAAAGCAGCAAATGTATTGCCCAAAGGCGGGAAGGCAGCCATTATTGATTTTATCCGTGGGACCGGACCCCAGGCAGCCATCTTTGGTGTGAATATGCTGGCCAACACTCCCGAAGGCGGCGTTTGGAGCTTTGAACAATACTCTGCCTGGCTTGCTGAGGCTGGTTTCGGTGAGGTGGATCTGCACGAAGTTGCGGGCAGGCAGCTGTTGTTGGCCGTAAAAATGAAATAAAGATTTCTGAACCGTGTTTTCAAAGTATTATACAGCTCCGCCCCGGTAACAATAATATTACTGTTATAATAAAGGGGGCGGGTGTTGTGTTCTCTTACCGTACAATTGCCGGTTTTGGTGCTGCCGCGCTGGCGTTTCTGGCTTTGACCAGGATTAGCAAGCACTGTCAGGGCCAGGATGTTAATTGTCCTGGGGAGTATGTTAAGAAGGCTGCAGGAAGAGTGGAAGGCGTTATTCGGAGGCGAACCGGCATGAGTATTGACCCGACAAACGATGTAATCTGATTTTTTAGATCGATGGACCCGCGGCAGCAATAAGCCGCAGGTCTTATTTTTTAAGTAAGTGTTAGTATGCTCTATTCATTTAAGTCTTATCTTCAAATTCTTCTCCCAGCGGCCCGCCTATGGCATTCAACTGAAAGTTAGTTCCAAATTTATCCGGTTTGACGGTTTTGACCTTGGGTTCTTCCCCCGGTAGATCATAGCTGGTACGGCTGTGCACCTGACTGAAACCGAGAATTTTTGCCTCGTTTGAAGTTCTTTTTATTCGATGCATAACACCCTCCGGACTTTTTAATATCGCATATATTATGGCCGTTATCAAGCAAAACATAACAATTGTGAAGGTGACATATTATTCAGTCAGGGATTATAATATGCTAAAAAGACCAGTATGAGCTATCTACATATTGTCGTATAATATAAATAAAAACAATAATGGGAGGTTTTTTCAGTGTCTATTGTCGGCATGATTTTGGCGGTCGTTTTCTTTACCATCGGGGTACTGGGAACAATCCTCCCGGCGCTGCCCGGGGCGCCCTTGATCTGGCTGGGAATGCTTATTTATGGTTTTTTTGTTAAATTCCAAAATCTCCCCTTGATGTTCTTTGTTGGTCAGGGACTGGTAGTAGTGCTAATATTTTTGATTGACTACCTGGCAAGTATCTGGGGGGTGAGGCGCTATGGCGGCTCAAAAGAAGCGATTTGGGGCAGTGTTTTGGGAGGTCTGCTGGGAATCATCCTGCTGGGACCCTTTGGACTTATATTTGGACCATTTATTGGCGCGATAGCGGGCGAGTTATACCGGAGAAGTTCTATTGACAAAGCGCTGGAAGTGGGGCTGGGTACCCTAATCGGGTTCTTGGGCGGCGCCGTTCTAAAACTGGCTATTGAGGCCGTTATGATTATATGGTTTTTTATTCAGGTTATCTAAATAAAGTTCCTGATTCTTAATGTAAAACTTCTTGAAGAGCATTCAACACTGCTAC
>JAQVOH010000010.1:0-18244 GCA_028702695.1 Desulfotomaculaceae bacterium | reverse complement strand
ATTTTGCAGTCCCAATTCCTTGGCCAGCGCTTTGAATGCGGGGAGGGAGTTTATGATCATTTGTTTGTCGACGCTGTAGGACATGCGAAAATAACCTGGTTTCGCGAAGCCGCTGCCCGGTACTACCAGGATGTTGTGCTCTTGTGCTTTCCTGACAAATTCCACGTCATCAGGCAGGGGAGATTTGGGGAAAAGGTAAAAGGCGCCATGGGGTTTAACCATCTGGTAGCCCATTTCGGTTAAATTATCGAATAGTATGTCTCTTTTCTCCTGGTATTCAGCAACGTCTGCGCGTTCCCCCTGAAGTCCTGTCACCAGACGCTGCGCCAGTGCTGGAGCATTAACAAAGCCAAGGGTCCGGTTGCAGAAGATAGCTCCTTCTATCAATAGCCCTATTTCTTCAATATTAGGAGAGGCGGCCAGGTAGCCAATACGCTCACCCGGTAGAGACAAATCTTTACTGTGCGATGTAACTACAATACTGTTTTTGATATATTTGAAAACACTGGGTACGGTGAAATTATCGTAGACTATCTTGGCATAGGGCTCGTCGGAGATGACAAAAATCTGCTGCCCGGTTTCTTGCTCTTTTGCTTTCAGTAGATTTCCCAACATACCCAGGGAGTACGCGTCGTAAACCACCCCGGTCGGGTTGTTGGGGGAGTTGATGATGATAGCTTTTGTTTTGGGCGTGATCGCATCTTCGATCGCGTGCATGTCCAGCATGAAGTCATCGTCGGTATGGGCTATTTTTAAGACTCCGCCATGGTTATCAGCATAAAACTTGTATTCCATAAAGAAAGGGGCCAGCGCGATTACTTCATCACCTGGATCCAGCAGGGTTTTAAGCACCACGTTCAATGCGCCACCAGCGCCACAGGTCATAACTATATGGTTCTCGGTAAAGGTAAGGCCTGTTTGTCCGGTTAATAATTCAGCGACTGCCTGGCGCGTTTCCACATAACCAGCATTGCTCATGTAGCGATGCATTCCTTGTACAGGCTCAAGGGCTAATTTTTTAAGTCTTTCTTTTATCGCGACGGGAGGCTCCCCGCTCGGGTTGCCGAGAGAAAAGTCATAAACTTTTTCTGGGCCATAAATTTTTCTTAATCTTTCTCCTTCCTCAAACATTTTGCGGATAAAGGAAGCGCCTGATAGAGAAGATTCAATTTTTTTTGAGATAGCCACGCGACTCAACCCCTTATGTAGAATGTTTATAGTTGTTATCTTACCTTATTCTATAAATTTTTTAAAGCTTTCTTTGTTTATATCATGATCGGGGAAGAGTGACAAAACCTTGCAAGAAAACACCCTGGATAAGGTTGGCGGGTTACTCTATAATTAAATTAGCCGGCGGTTAACATAAATAAAGGAGAGGATAATATGGGGACCTTGTCATGTCTTACTCCAAACGGACAGGTTACTATCCCGCGGCAAATACTTAAATCGCTTGGGATTGGGTCAGAAAACCAGGTTTGTATCAACATTGAAAAAGGGTGCCTGGTTTTGACAAGGGTTGAGGTAGGCACAGAAAAAGGCAACAGCAATACCAGGGTTGAGGCGATTTCCTTTCTCTAAATAATGTTCCTATGAGTTATTGTGAATAAGAGTAAGAAGCCCGCCACCTTGGCTGTAAGCCATTGGACGGGTTTTTTCTTTGCCTGCAACATATTGATTTTTTATTGGTCAGGATTATGAGATTGAAGCATACACTTACAATAAAACTAGTAAAGGTGTGGTCAGGTTATGACTCTGTCGCTGGCCAGATTATTGTGGTCCCAGGCTTTGAACGGCCCGGCCCTGGTTCGCTGGGGGGGTATTACAGGTGAAAGACCGGACCTTGTTGCAACAGCGGGACACAATCTCTTTTTGTTCAGTCCATCTGAGGATGGTTATAGTCTGAGCGCAGCCCTGGATATTGGGACTGAAGTGTTGAGCCTGGCTGTGGGAACGGGCCCAGCTTTTGATAATATTGTGGTGGGGTTGGAGGACAGGGTGGTGGTGTACGGCAGCAGGGAGGGAGCACTTATGGTGCTGGCGGAGACTGCTACCGAGACGGATGCCCGTTTTGTAGATATAGCCCTTGCGGATATTGACAACGATGGCAGGGAGGAAGTCATTGCGGCGGCGGAGGGTAGGGAAGCTCTTTATTTTTACAGGCAGGCCGGTCTCGCTGACGAAGAGGTGCGCCTCGACCTCCTGGCCATCAGGGTGCTGCCTGGAGCGCCACAAAAGGTTGCAGTGGTTAGGCGAAGTGGGGCACTACTCCCCTTGACGGCTGCAGCCTACAGTACAGACGGAAGTTCCGGCATCATCACCTTGATTTATACCGAACTTGGTTTTGCCGAAGGCCCGGCACAAGATAATTTGCCTGTCCGTGTAGCTTCCTTAACAGCAGGCCGGTTGAGAGACACACCGGATGAGTTGCTGCTCTGGGGCGGTCAGGACGGTTTTGTAAGGGTTGTTGCGGTCAACCAGGAGTTGCTCACCGTGCTGACCACGGATAATTTAGGAAGCTCGGTCCCGGCTTTGAGCGTAGGAAGGATGGTCGGAGATGATTTTGAAACCCTGGTTGCCGGTACGCCGGAAGGTTATTTGTTCGGCTACAGGGCGCCGGTCCTATCCAGCAGTCCTGATTGGGCGTTGGCGGTGGGCCGGTCTGTATATGATTTGGATGTAAGCAGTGAAGGATTGCTGGGCCTTGGCGCCCGCGACGGGTGGCTTGAGGTGTGGCTGCTTTCCAGCAGTGGCACAAGAGTCCATACCGTGCTTCCCGGCGAAACCCTGACCTCTATAGCGCGCTATTACGATACCACGGTGGACACCATCATTAATTTGAACATGGTGCTGAACACCGACTTGATTTTTGCGGGCCAGTATCTCGCCATCCCGTGAACTTACTTTAACTCCTCTCGGTATTGACACTCCGACAGCCTATAGGTATACTTTTACAATATAGTAAGAAGAACAGTTGCAATCCGAGGAGGAGTATTTTTTGAAGTTGCGTTTGGGTTTACCTAAAGGCAGCCTCCAGGAGGCTACCTTTCAGCTTTTTAAGCAGGCTGGTTTTGAACTGACAGTTCGTAGTCGGTCCTATTTTCCAACCATCAATGACCCCGAATTAGAAGTCGTCCTGATGCGGGCACAGGAAATCCCCCGCTATGTCAACGATGGGGTTCTTGACGCCGGTTTGAGCGGCCTTGATTGGATTATGGAAAACGAAGCGGATGTGGTTGAGGTAGCCGACCTGGTTTATGCCAAGAACACGTCCAATCCAATCCGGCTGGTTATCGCTGTAGCCAACGACAGTGAGATCAAGACTGTCGCTGATCTCAAAGGCAAGAGAATCGCCACCGAACTGATCCGGGTCACTGAGAATTACCTCAAGTTAAACGGTGTAGAAGCCTACGTTGAGTACTCATACGGGGCGACTGAGGTGAAAGTCCCTCACCTGGTCGATGCTATCGCTGACATTACAGAAACAGGCAGTTCTATCAAGGCTAACAACCTGCGGATTATTGCTACCGTGCTGCAATCCACCACCAAACTCCATGCCAACCGGGAGGCCTGGAAAGACCACTGGAAAAAAGAAAAACTGCAGAATTTATCCGTACTTCTGCAGGGAGCTCTGCGGGCCAAGTCAAAGGTAGGCCTCAAGATGAATGTTCCAGGGGACAAACTGGCGAATATCCTGGAAGTGCTGCCGGCCATGAAACAGCCCACGATCTCACAGCTGGTCCAGAGCGACTGGGTTGCAGTGGAAACAATTCTTGAAGAAATACAGGTGCGCGAGCTGATTCCGGCACTAAAAAGGGGAGGCGCGCAGGATATCATTGAATACCCCTTGTTAAAGGTCATTCCATAAGGACAAATGTTTCTGGTGACCTGAGGGCTACAACGCGCTCATGTGGCAGGGCACTTAATCACAGTCTCAAAAAGCATATTTTTCTGCGACAAGAAACCGGCGATTACCGCCGGTTTTAGAATTCCCTGGGCTTGCAGATGACTTCTTTTACCCTGGTATCAAAAAAGTTCTGGGAGTGGGCAGGTAAAAGAACTACCGCGGTGTCCAGCCCTTGACCCGTTCCTCCCATCGTTACGATATCCGTCCCGTGAGGGAGCAAACCGCCGTCTAGAGCCATGCATCCTACCTCTACGCTCACTTTTAACCCCTGCCCGAGCATACGCAATGCGCTGGCCACAATTTCCGACGGGTAAATCCCCCCGAATTTATTCCGGCAGGCCCTGTCAATACCTGCCATCAGGTGGGTCGTGGTTAACAGCTTGATACCGCCCTCAATAAGTTTATTTCTTGTTTCTGGCTTCATCTCATCCTCGCCCGGCCTGCTATAACCAACCTGGTGGGTTACACATATGATTTCAAAGTCCCCGGCATACTTGAGGAATAGTTCAGCCGATCGACCCGAACAGGAAGCTACCACAATATGTTTAAGGCCCAATGCCTTAGCCCGGTTGAGAGCAGCTTCTATGGTTAATATAGTATTGGTACGGCCTGGTTTGTCCCAGTACAGAATATCTCCCCCTCTTTTGTTAGTCTTTAATATTGTAACCCTGGATACGTGCCATAGCAATTATTAAACAGCCCACAAGTAAATATAAGCCCGGCCTGCGGGAATACTTAATAATAAAAAGGAGCCTGCCATGAACAAGGAAATCTATGATATCGCCATTATAGGTTGTGGGCCGGCCGGCCTTTCCGCTGCCATCAACGCCAGCATCAGGAGGAAATCCATCGTCCTGCTGGGGGGGGAGTTGTGTACACCAAAGCTTCAGAAATCTCCGTTAGTAAGTAATTACCTGGGGCTTCCGGAAATTGATGGACGTACCCTGAGGGATAAGTTTTTACGACATACTCGTTCGTTGGACATACCCATCCTCCAGGAAAAGGTGGAATCAGTTGACCGGAGTGAGGGGGATATCTTCTCCCTGCAAACCAAAGAATCAGAGTATCAGGCCCGAACAATAATTATTACCACGGGGGTTACGGTTGCGGAACTGGTTGAGGGTGAGCGGGAGTTTATCGGTAAGGGAGTCAGTTACTGTGCGACCTGTGATGGACCGTTGTTTGCAGGTCAGCAGGTGGCGGTACTTGCCTTCACCAATGAAGGAATAGAAGATGCCAATTTCCTGGCAGATATATGTAGCAAAGTATATTTTATCAGCGGTGGCGGTCTTGTGCCCAATGGTTTGAAGGAGGTGGTGGAAGTTATTGAAAATCAAAAGGTTGAAGCTATCACCGGGAATGAATTTGTTTCAGAGATTAAAATTGGAGACCGTGCCCTAGCCGTCAATGGGGTTTTTATTTACAGGGAAACCTATATGCCGGCGCAGCTTATCTCCAGGCTAAATTTAACAGATAACCATATCAATGTCGACCGTTTATTTCAGACCAATGTTAAGGGTGTCTTTGCGGCAGGTGATTGCACCGGAAAGCCGTACCAGTTGGCAAAGGCAGTGGGAGAAGGACAGGTGGCCGCGTTGAGCGCTGTGCAATATCTAGACCATTAAACGTACCTTTCGTGAGTACTGGACGGCCGCAGCCATCAGGTGAAACGAATACGTAACTTGCGGGCAGGATAATAAGCCGGCGTCAAATTGTTTCAATATATCCCCGTTCCTTTGCCGCCGGACTATCACGAGAACGCGCTGTTTATATTGGTACAGAGTCCCAGAGTGCTTTACGTCTACTGGGAACTTGCGCCGGGGCTTAAGGATTTCCTTGACCGGCCTGCACGGCCACATCCCTCATGAAGCTCCCCCCAGTAACTTACCGTCAGCAAGTTCCTAGGGCCTGCCCAAAGGTAATAAGTAACTATAGTTGTTGAAAAAAAGTATCGGCCTGGCTTAAAAACCAGGCCGATACAGTGGGTGCCTAGATAAAACCGATGAACAAGAAAATGCATATGATGATGATGAAGAAGAAAAAGAAGCTAAAGTTGAACTGAAAACCGCCACCGACAGAACCCCCAACTCCACCGCCAGTAGTAAGAGACATTTTACTACCTCCTTGAAGACTATTTTTTTTATATTATGAATAGTAGGGTTAGTGTGTGACTAAAGTAGAAAAATGAGATAATTGTTAATATATGGTTGTCGTGCTGTGGGTTTATGGAATATTTCCTTTTTTCAACCTGCGCAGGTAAATTACTGCGCAGGTAATAATAATCATTACACTTAGAAATTGGGCTGACCGGAATGGACCCCACATAAGACTGTCCAAACGAATACTTTCAATAAAGAAGCGCCCCACCGAATAAAGGACGAGGTATAACAGCATGATTTGTCCCTTTAAGTGCTGCCGCCGGAGTGAAATGATTAAAATAATAAATACCAGCAGGTTCCAGACTGATTCGTATAAGAAAGCCGGATGGTAGTACTGACCGCCGATGAGCATCTGCCGCTGAATAAAGTCCGGAAAGTGGCTGATGTAGGAACTCGTAACAGCGCTTCCGTATGCTTCCTGGTTGATAAAGTTGCCCCAGCGACCGATAGCTTGCCCCAGGATGATGCTGGGCGCAAAGATGTCAGCCAGTCTCCAGAAGTCCAATCGGTATTTCCTTACGTAGTAGTACCCTACTAGAAAACCGCCAATCAGCCCGCCGTGGATGGCCAGTCCACCATGCCAGGTAGCAAGAATCTCAATTGGGTTCGCCTTGTAATCATCCCAGAGGGAAAAAACTTGAAACAATCTCGCTCCGATAATTGATGCGGGGATAATCAGGATCAGCAGGTTAAGGATGTGTTCCGGATCGATATCTGTCTTTGTGGTATGGTAGTAGGCCAGGAGCGTCCCCAGGATAAAGGCGAAGGTGATAATAATTCCGTACCAATAGATGGTAAACGGACCTAACTGAAGGGCTACAGGGTCGAGCATGTACTTTCCTCCCGAGTAAAGGATTTATTTTCTACTATAATAGTAGAAAAAGACTGGTTTTACAACCAATCCCCATAGTACTGGTAAATGATGAAGGTTCCGGCTTTTTGTTTTCCAGATTCCTCAGGTGAAGAAATTTTGGTTACTCTAACCCAAAATAGGGATACTCTTTTGTTTTAACCATAACTTGTGTGTTGCTCTAAGTTGCTATTTGAATTAAAGTAATTATTGCTAGCAAATTACTTTTAACTACAGAAAGAGGTGCGCAAGATGCGGAAAATTATCTTGATACTCGTAACATTGACCTTTTTACTAACACTGTCATCCGCAGCGTTTGCCGGTCAGTCAGATGTTTTTGTATTCTATGGTAATAGTCAAGTTGGTAGTATATCAAATGGTCACCAAGGCTATAGTTGGAACCATTCTGATTCAGATCGAGATGGAACAGTATATATCATAAAAAATCTTGACCGTTATTACCAAAAATGGAACAACAAAAAAATTAGCTGGCTTAACAAATGGAATGGCAACAGAGATGACGAAAGATATTTCTATGTTGACGACAAAGGTGTGAGCCATTATTTCTATCTTGACCCGGATAGAGATTACGAAGTGCGTCAATATAAAGATAGATACGGTGTAACCCAGTTTGTATTCGAAGATAAAGGTTGGAAATAGTTTGTAAATAATTACTTGTTTATAAAAGGCAGGAAATTGCTCCTGCCTTATTTTTGTGCTATTTAACGCTATTTATATAATACATCTTCATAATCCGTAGTTTTACTAAATATGGCTTCAGCAAAGGAACAACGGGAAATTATCTTTCTGTTTTCTTCTCTTGCTAAATCAACCACCTTTTGTAGTAATCGCCTGCCAATATTTTGTCCTCTTAGCTCATCTGATACAAAAGTGCGGTCAATGATGATGGTGTCTGTACCGGTATTAAGGAAACTTATCACTGCCAACGGATCTTCTTCTTTATCGCCCACATAAAAACTATTGCTCCCTTTTTTTATGTCGACCAAAATAAAACCTCCTTGCAAGCTATATAAAAGCTTTGATGTTATCATAATAAGCCTAAAGTCATAAGTTGTCAAAAAACCCACCTGCATAATAGGCACTGGTCAACCATAAGCGTGTTGGGCGGAATATGAAAAAACATGGCACCCGTTCAAAGGAGGATAGTGCAAATGTTATAATAGCAACAAAGCAAGGAGGAACAAATCTGAGCGGATTGAATAACAGTGTTATTTTCCCTATTGGAAAAATTTGAAAGCAACAATTTTAACGGAACTGTATGGCTCAATATGCTGACTACCTTCGGCTCGCCGTGTCCCATCGGCAATGTGACCTTTGAGTCTGGTTGACGTAACAGCTGGCATAAGCACGCAGGTGGTCAGAGCCTGCTGGTCACAGGCAGCAGAGGTTATTATCAGAAATGGAGCAAGCCCGCCCAGGAGTTGCATCCTGGCGATGTTGTCCAGATTCCAGCGGATGTAAAGCACTGGTACGGCGCAGAAAAAACAGCTGGTTTGTTCACCTTGCAATTGAGGTTAGCTTGGAAAAGGGCCCGGCAGAATGGCGGGAGCCCGTGTCTGACGAAGATTGCAACAAGCTGAAATAAGAAAATGTTATTAATAAAGCAAACAACAAATTAAGGGTGATAAATAATGAATGAATCTCAATTGATAAATAAACAGGGACTTTCCGAGGAACAATTCTTAGCAACCTACGATGCAAACAAATATGAGCGGCCATCAGTAACAGTAGATATGCTTATTTTTACAGTAACTGAAGAAGAAAAAAAATACAGGAAGTTGCCAGGGAAGGTTTTGAAACTGCTTCTGATTAAAAGGGGTGACCATCCATACATTGGTAGATGGGCAATACCAGGAGGATTTGTAAATATAGATGAAAGCTTGGATGAAGCAGCACTAAGGGAACTCAAAGAGGAGACTAACATTGATGACATATATATGGAGCAACTTTATACATGGGGAGATGTAACCAGAGATCCACGCACAAGAGTGATAAGCACTTCCTACATGTCACTTGTTGACAGCTCAAAACTTGATATTAAGGCTGGTGATGATGCTGATGATACAAAATGGTTCACTATCTCATGTGAATTAGACCAGGAGCAAAGGACTGTGACTGAAAGAGGATATATTCTGCAGAGGTTGTTCAAGTTGAGCTTGTCAAATGAAGGGAATAACCTTTCTGCCATTGTAAAGACTGCAAAGATTGTTGAAGGTAACGTAACCAAAACAGAAAGAAAAGTTATTGAATCAAATGGAATAGCGTTTGACCATGCAAAAATCATTGAGTATGCAATTGAAAGGCTAAGAAACAAAATTGAGTACACAGATATTGCAATCGACCTAATGGATAATATGGTCCAAATTGAGCCACCTAAGCTTTTCTAATTTTACACCTGCCAGGATCTCCCTGCTATCTCAGAAGGGTCAATGGCAGTGACATGACTGGGGACGTATTTACTCCCAGTTAGTAGAAATTTACTTCGAGGATCGGATTAAATAGGATTGACAACCATATTTATAAACATATAATGGAATTTTAAAGGGGGTAGTTGACATATCAGCCACTGCCCCCAAAAAAACACCGCCTTATTTTACATCTATTTGGACTTTACACAGAATCTGGGATACACCCGAGAGGTAATTTAAGCTAAGCCATCCCTGCCAAGAGGTGGGGCTTTTATTGATTATTGTTTAAGAATACTTGTAATTTTAAACTCGCCTTGGCTTCTGATAATTTGCGATCAGTAATTTCAAAACCATGTTTTTGGTGAAGCCTTATAAGACCATTTACACTTATTCCTTTTTCTTTAGGGGCTATATAAACAGAGACATAATTTGCGTGAAGTGTATTAAAAGACAGCTCTAAGAAACGTTTAATTAATATGCTGGCTATTCCATTCCCTCGGAAGGCTCCTACAACGAATAACTTCTGAAGTGTAATCCAGCCTGGAGCTTGTATATCGTAATCAAAGAGACCAACCTCATCTCCTTTATCATTATAACAACGAACTCTTTGCCATCTGAATCCAACCTTTTCGGCATCCTTAACAAAGGAATACGCATGCATACCAAGACCCCCCTTTCTGTTTATATTTATATATATAATGGAGATGTCCACCAATTATGAATTTAAGTCCTGCCCCTATCATTATGATTGATATTTAAAAAAATAAGGCCTTTTAAGACTCTTTCATTTTGGGCAATAAAACAAAAAAAAGGAGGTCGCGCAGATGTCAGAAGCCAATAATATCCCGGTTTACTGCGCTATGACCAACTTGTTGACATCGATGCACTTGTTCAAATAAACTTATCTTTACCATATAGTTAATTTAATGGGAGGACGCGCCAACGTCCTCCCAGTCACCAGGATGCACCCCTGGCGAAGATAGTGACACCTTGTCCACAGGCTATTTCATAATGGCTTCTAAATAATAACGCGGCTACATTCTTAATCAGCCGCAGTATGATCGTTGAGACGGTGGCTGGTCGGCTGGGGCATAGCACGTCGAGGACGACACAATTAACTATAACCATTTTTTAAAGGGCAAGGACCGGCAGGCAGCGGATCTGATGGAAGACACATTCAGTAAAAATAAAAAAGGACAAGACCTTAAAGTCTAGCCCAAAATAAAATATTTCCAAAGTGTGGCGGGAGTGTGTGAGAATCGAACTCACCATGGACCTCATCAGCCCAACGACTGGTTTTGAAGACCAGGAGCACCACCAGGCACCATCCACCCCCGAAAAATTAACTGGCTTTTTGCGATAAATATAGACTAATCTATATTTTATAATAAATATAGATAATAATCAAGGTTTAAATTGTAATATTACATAATGCCGTAACTTGATATAAGGTTACAAAGTTATCCCGACACTAATTTCTATACTAAAGTTTCAATCCCTACCTTTTTCTTGAGCTATCCGTTTGAATTTATCCATGAGAGTTATTTGGTGGGATGTGTATAATGGCTATTCGGAACCGCATCTGATGTAAAGCTCTTTAATAATCTCAGGAATCTTTTAACCAATAACTTCATCTTCGAAGTTATTGATATGGCAACTATCAGCGAAGCTATAGTTTTCAACTCAACTATAGAAATAACAGTCATGCTGGCTAAAATTCCCAGTTACACAGAGATCTGGAATCCTTTGTTCCTGGGTAAAATTTAGGTATAATTATTATACTTACTTTTAGAGGTTGGATGGAAGAAGTAATTAACCAAACTTTTACCAATTTAAAGGAAGGGATTTAATGACTTATCGCGAATAATTATTTTTGAGACATTTTGCGCAATATTTGCAATTTTATTAAATATTCTCATTTTATTTGAAGGCAGAGGAAGCGGTAAGGATGTTGGAGTTTTTTGAAGACATCGCAAAAGAGCTTCAGATGGTGGAAAAAGAGTTAAGTGTCGTGGTGGAAACGCCAAACCCGCTCCTAACCGAGACATCCATGCATCTCCTCAATGCGGGAGGAAAAAGACTAAGGCCTGCACTTTGCCTCTTAGGTGCGAAGTTCTATAAATTTGACCTGCAGAGGCTTCTGCCCCTCGCTACTGCCCTGGAACTGATCCACATGGCTACACTGGTGCATGACGATGTGGTGGACGCATCGCTTACCCGCAGGGGTAATCCTACAGTCAAGGCCATGTGGGGCAACAAGATTTCCACCCATATCGGGTCTTACCTTTTTGGCAAGTCTCTCATCCTGCTTGCCCGGTATGAAACCACACCACTTATCTCCATAGCTTTGGCCGACACCAGCGTTAATATGGGTGAGGGTGAGATCCAGCAGATAGCCGCATCCTTTGATGTCAAACAGAATCTGAAGGACTATCTTTACCGGATTAACCGTAAGACCGCCATGCTTATTGCGTCCAGCACGCAACTGGGCGCCGTTGCTTGTGGTGCTCCCAAAAGCATTTACTACCCGCTTTACCGGTACGGACATGGGGTGGGGATGGCTTTTCAGATTACTGACGACATCCTTGACATGGTTGCCGACCAGCGTGAGTTGGGCAAGCCTATCGGTAGCGATCTGCGACAAGGGATTATTACTCTCCCGGTTATTTATGCTCTGGGTTCTGCCAGGCAAAAAGACCGGCTCAAGGAATTGGTGGCAAAACACGAAAAAGACGAGGATGAGATGCAGGAAGCTATCAGCATCATTACTGGGAGCGGGGCTATCGAGCACTCTTTTGAACTGGTTGGAAAATATATCGGCAAAGCCAAGCAGGCCTTAAGAGAGCTTCCTGACATACCTACCAGACTGACCTTGAACCTCGCTGCGGATTTTGTAGGAATAAGAAAATACTAATACAAGAATAAGAGGGATTTGGTTGTCAAGACGTTACTTCATCTCCCTGAATTTAACCGGCAAAACATGTCTGGTGGTGGGCGGTGGACAGGTGGCCGAGCGTAAGGTTCACACCTTGCTAGAATGCAGCGCTCGTGTCGTTGTTGTCAGCCCGTCAATAACACCTGGACTCGCGAAGCTCATTGGGGAAGATAAGCTTGTTTACAGGCAGGGTTATTACATGGACTCCGACTTAGACGGAGTTTTCTTGGTGATCGGCGCTGCCAACCGGGAGGAGGTCAACCGGCAGGTTGCTGACGATTGTGCAACGCGCAATTTGATAGTGAACATTGTCGATGATCAGGCCAATGGGGATTTTTTTGTGCCTGCGGTGGTCAGACGTGGGGATCTTACCATTGCAGTTTCCACAGACGGCAAGAGTCCCATGCTGGCCCGCAGAATTCGTGAGGATCTAGAAAAAATTTACGGTGCCACCTTTGGGGAGTTCCTTGAGCTGCTGGGTGATTTAAGGCAGGAGATTATCAGGAATGTTACCGACCAGGATAAAAAGAAAGAGATACTGGAAAACATGGTTGACGGTGAGATCCTCAGCCTTCTTAAAGAGGGCTACTTGGAGACGGTAAAGGAGAGATTGCACAGTGCTTATCGCGGTGGTCGGTCTTAACCACAGGACGGCTCCTGTGGAGGTACGCGAAAAACTGTCTTTTTCAGGGGATGCGCTTGAGGGTGCACTGACACAGCTTAAAGCTTATCCTGTCATACAGGGTTGTGCCATCCTTTCGACCTGTAACAGAACCGAGATTTATGCTGCCACTATGGAAATGGATGAAGGACTCAATGCCATTTGGGATTTCCTCTCCCGCTCTTCGGCCACAGATATTTCACAGATTAAAAACTTCACTTACTGCCATACCCTATATGATACCATTCGCCATATTTTCCGTGTTACGGCCGGACTTGATTCGATGTTGCTGGGAGAGACCCAAATTTTAGGACAGGTGAGAATGGCATACCAGCAGGCAGTTGAATACGAGGCCACCAACCGTGTCCTGAACATGCTTTTCCAGCAGGCCATTACGATTGGCAAGCGGGTACGCACAGAGACAGGTATTGATCAGAACGCCGTTTCGACGGGCTACGCTGCCGTGGAGTTGGCCAGGACGCACCTGTGCAGCCTTGACAGTCGCACCGTACTGCTGGTGGGTGCCGGCAAGATCAGTGAGTTGACCGCCAAGCATTTGGTAGCAAATGGTGTTACCAGTGTCATTGTCTCCAATCGTTCTTTTGAGCGCGCGGAGTTCCTAGCGGCGCAGCTTGACGGTAAGGCTGTCAAATTTAACGAGATGTACCGGTACATGGAGGAGGCAGACATCGTGATCAGCTGCACCGCAGCTACCCATTTCGTGGTGAGATCCGCAGAAATGTGCACGGTAATGGAAAAAAGAAAAGGACGCCGGCTTGTGATGATCGACATCGCGGTGCCGAGGGATATTGAGACAGAAGTTGGAAATATTGAGGGTATAACCCTTTATGATATAGATGACTTGAAAAGTATTGTTGACCAGAACCTGGAACAGCGAAAAAAAGCAGCCGTTATAGCAGAAAATATTATTGAAGAGGAACTGGATGAGTTTATGCGGCGGCTGGGCATGCAGTTTACGGTGCCCACCATTACAGCCCTAAAACAGTGGGGTGAAGAAATAAAACAAAAGGAGCTGAAGCGGGCGCTGAACAGGCTGGGTGACCTTTCCGAGCATGATCGGAAGGTTGTGAGTTCTCTGGCAAACTCCATTGTCAATCAGGTTCTGCACCTGCCGGTGTCCAAGCTTAAAAGTTACGCCCTTACCACAGAGGGGCACCTGTATACCGAGATTCTGCAAAACCTTTTTGATCTGGAAGTCACGGGTCAGAAGCCCAAGAGAAAAGCTCCCCATCAAAAGGAAAATTTGTTTTAATTTATCGGGTTAAACTGAGATCGGAGGCCAGGTATGCAACGGGAAATCGTGGTAGGCACCAGGGAAAGCAAGCTGGCCTTGTGGCAAGCCAATTGGGTTGTAGAGAACCTGAAAGAAGCCAACCCAGCATATCATTTTCGCATCGTGGGCATGCGCACCCAGGGTGACAATATCCTGGATGTGGCCCTTGCTAAGATAGGGGATAAGGGGCTTTTCACCAAGGAATTGGAATTGGGCATGCTGAGCGGGGAAATTGACCTGGCTGTCCACAGCATGAAAGACTTGCCCACCGTACTGCCGTCTGGCTTGACCATAGGGGCCGTCTGCCGTCGGGAATACCCTGGTGATGTACTGATTGCAAAGGATGGGAAAAGCCTGGATAAATTGCCTTATGGAGCATTGATTGGTACCAGCAGTCTCAGGCGTTGTGCCCAACTGCTCAACTACCGGGCCGATCTCAAGATGGTAAACTTGCGCGGCAATATCAATACCCGCCTGCGCAAGCTCAGTGAGGAAGGGCTTGATGCTACTGTTCTGGCTTATGCTGGTGTCAAACGTATGGGTTGGGAAGACCGGATAACACAAATGATCCCTTTCGATATTTGTCTGCCTGCTGTTGGGCAAGGTTCGATTGGGGTGGAAGTGCGTAGAGACGATGAAGAAATAGTTAGGTTGGTTTCGAGGATAGACCACACTGAATCCCGCTGTGCTATTCAGGCCGAAAGGGCACTACTCAAGAAACTGGAGGGGGGGTGCCAGGTTCCGATAGGAGCACTGGGTACAGTTGACAGCTCCTGTCTGGCACTAGAGGGTTTGGTGGCCAGCCTTGACGGCAAACAAGTGGTACGTTCGTCTATAGCCGGAGGCCTGGGGGAAGCTGGGCAACTCGGTCAAAGGCTGGCGGAGAAGCTTTTGGAGTTGGGCGCCGGGGATATTTTACAGGAAATGAGACAGGAGAACAGGGTTTATGAATAAAGGCTTGGTTTACCTGGTAGGGGCTGGCCCCGGAGACCCCAAATTAATTACGGTCAAGGGGCTTGAAGCGGTCCAGAAAGCTCACGTAATCATATATGACCGTCTTGCCGGCCGTAGGCTCCTGACTTTTACCCGGCCTGGGGCCGAGCTTATTTACGCCGGAAAAGCTCCAGATCGGCACACCTTAAAACAAGAAGAAATTAACCGCCTGTTGGTGGAAAAAGCTTTGGAAGGCAAGATCGTGACCAGACTTAAAGGTGGTGACCCCTTTGTATTTGGCAGGGGTGGTGAGGAAGCAGAGGCTCTGGTTGAAGCGGGTGTGACTTTTGAAATAGTGCCGGGGGTGACTTCGGCAGTAGCGGTTCCGGCCTATGCCGGCATTCCCGTTACGCACCGAGAGTGCGCGTCAAACCTGGCAATTATCACCGGGAATGAGGACCCTGCCAAGGACGATAGCAGCATTGCCTGGGACAAGCTGGCGACTTCAGCCGGCACCCTGGTATTCCTGATGGGTATGGCCAACCTGCCCAAAATTACCGGCCGCCTGCTTGAGAACGGCAAACCAGAGCAGACGCCGGTTGCTCTAATCAGGTGGGGAACCACCCCGGAACAGCAGACCCTGGTGGGGACGCTGGGGGACATCAGCGATAAAGCGCTTGAGGCAGGTTTTAAAAGTCCCGCTGTCATTGTGGTAGGCGAGGTTGTGGCAATGCGGGAAAAACTCAACTGGTTTGAAAACAAGCCCTTTTTCGGGAAGAGGGTTTTGGTGACCAGGGCCAGGGAGCAGGCCAGCAGGCTCTCGGAGACAATCTATACACTTGGGGGAGAGCCGGTCGAATATCCCACTATCAGTATTGCAGAGCCGGACGATTACACTCCAATGGACAGGGCTATTCAAGCAATAGAGTCTTTTGACTGGATCATATTTACAAGTGTTAACGGGGTGGCATCGTTTTTTAGAAGGTTACGCCATCACCGGCAGGATGTCCGCAAGCTGCACCGTGCCAGGCTATGTGCCATAGGGCCCAAAACCAGAGAGGCACTTGAAAACTATGGACTGCTGGTGGAGACAGTTCCCGGTGAATACCGTGCTGAAGAGATTGTGAGAGAGCTGCAGGACAAAGTTGCGTCCGGAGACAGGGTGCTGTTACCGCGCGCTGCGATAGCCCGCAGGGTGCTGCCGGAGGCACTGACTGCCATGGGAGCTGTAGTTACAGAGGTCCCGGCTTACCGGACACTCACCGGAGGTGGTGACAGCGCACTGGTCATGTCTATGCTCCAACGGAAGGAAATTCAAGTAATCACCTTTACCAGTTCCTCAACTGTCCAAAACTTTGTAAAAATGATGGACGTCGCGAACCTGAGTGCCCTTCTTGAAGGAATCACAGTGGCCTGCATCGGCCCTGTAACTGCTGATACTGCCCGAGACCTGGGTGTTAAGGTTGATGTGGTAGCAGGGGAATATACCATCGAGGGGCTGGTTAAAGCAGTCCTGGATTACTTTAACCATTTGAACTAAGCATAAGCATTGTTTGTGATGCCAAGGGGTTTATGCTCATCCTTATTTATTGCATTTCAGGGAGCAAATGAATTTGCCCCGCATACTTGGGAATTGTTCCGTATGTTACACTTTGTTATAAGGTTTTGCCCTTGTCGCTGTCGAGACGCCCGCAAAGAATGAAAACTTGTGTGATAGATTCTGTCAGAATGTCAAATATGGAACCGTAAAGGTGTGGTTAAATGATCAGCGTCACCAGGCTTTTATGTGATACGGAGTATTTTGGTGATTCACTCCGCTACAGCCATGATTCGAAAGGACAGGTACATGGGACAACCATGGGACATGGTCCGGTGGTGGTGTGGAATTGCACCCGTACCTGCAATTTAAAATGCAGGCATTGCTACTCAAATTCCGAAGCCAAAGATTATGAGGGGGAATTAACTACAGACGAGGCCATGCGCTTTATTGACAGCTTGGCTGAGTTCAAGGTACCAGTCCTCCTTTTTTCCGGTGGTGAGCCCCTGCTGAGAAAAGATCTGCTGGATTTGGCTTCCTACGCGGCAAGCAAGGGGATCAGACCTACTATTTCTACCAACGGAACCCTTCTTGAGCCTGACACCGTAAGTTCTCTGAAAGATATTGGAGTGGGCTATATAGGTGTCAGCCTGGACGGGATTGGAGAAAACAACGACCGCTTTCGCGGGCGACGGGGCGCCTTCGACGCTGCTCTGAAAGGGATTCGCAACTGTATCGCGGCCGGGCAGAGGGTGGGGCTTCGCTTTACCATCAACCGTAACAACTATGAAGACCTGAATGATATCTTGGATCTGGTGGAGCAAGAAAATATCCCCCGTGTTTGTTTTTATCATCTAGTTTACGCCGGACGCGGCAGCAAGATGATAGAGGAGGACGTCACCCGTCAGGAGGCCCGTGCGGCCATAGATTTAATCATGGACAGGACCCTTGATTTTCATCAAAGAGGTCTGAAAAAAGAAATACTGACCGTTGACAACCATGCCGACGGTGTATATATTTACCTAAAACTTAAGAAAACAGATCCCGCCAGGGCTGCACAGGTGCTTAAACTTTTGCAGCTAAACGGAGGGAACCGGACCGGGGTAGCCATCGGCGCTGTAGACTGGTACGGTAATGTTCACCCTGATCAGTTTACCCAGAACCACACCTTCGGCAACGTCAAGGAACGCAAGTTTGGCGATATCTGGACCGACGGTGCCCAGCCAATACTAACGGGTTTGAAAAAACGTAAAACCTTGCTCAAGGGGCGCTGCACTCAATGCCGCTGGTTGGATATTTGCAACGGCAATTTCAGGGCCCGGGCCGAGGCAGTGACCGGAGACTTTTGGGAGTATGACCCCGCCTGTTACCTGACTGCGGAGGAAACCGCTCGGGAAAGCTGATAGAGCCAAAAACTTAGTAACGTTGGCACCCATGCTGCAAGCAATAGATTTATTTTAAGGGTAGGCAAATAGACATAATGAAATAAGGGGGTATTGTGATGCCTTTTCCTGTGCACCGCCCCAGGCGGCTTAGATTTAG
>JAQVOH010000009.1:2108-43860 GCA_028702695.1 Desulfotomaculaceae bacterium | reverse complement strand
ATTGACACATGAATCTATAATAAAAGATCATACTATCCATAGAAGATATTATCGAAAACTATTTAAGAGGTGAATAAAATGCCAAAAGATAGTCAACCGGATAATAAAAAAGCACGAGAAGAAAAAGCAAACAGACAAACTCCAATAACGAGTGAAAATCAAAATCAGAACAAAAATGCCAAGAAAAGGTCTATAAGAAATAACGATGTTTAATGAAAATACGATGAGGAGTTAAGAAAATGGCGAAAGCAGGAATGAGAAGGCCAGACCCAAAAGAGCCTCATGGAACAGAAAGTAATCATAAGACGCATATACCTAAGAATGATGTACCACCTGTCCCAGAAATACAGGGCAAAGCAAAGAATGGAAACGAAAAGGCAAGACCTATTACGGAAACCTAAATAACACTTGACCCTGGCATATGCTGTTAGCTAAGTCCAGGTGGGGCGGGCTGAAGCAGAGTAGACCCTGGCCGAAATTCTTTATGCCAGGGTCTACTCTGCTAAATTATTGCCTGTTTCCTATCGTCATGTGAAGAACGCATTAAATCATCGGCGTTATCATAAGGATGAATCCTGCACCTATCTCATTCATAACGTTTTAGAGGGTCATTATGATTTAATCCTTCTCCTGAAATAGCCAATTGAACCGGATTTTCCAACATGCGCTTTCTTCGTTGTATCCTTTTTCCCTGCCGATGCTAGTGAAGTTAAGGGATAGGGATGCTCTTCGATTTTAGGTATCTGCTTGGCTATGAGTTTTTCAATATCTTTCAGAAATGGCTTTTCATCCGCATCACAAAACGAAAGTGCAACTCCCCCAAATCCAGCTCTTCCAGTACGTCCAATCCGATGAACGTATGTTTCCGGTATGTTCGGTAAATCAAAATTAATGACATGCGACAATTCTTCCACATCAATGCCTCTTGCAGCTATGTCTGTCGCTACCAAAACCCTGGTCTTTTTAGCCTTAAAATTATTCAAGGCCCGTTGCCGTGCCACCTGTGATTTATTCCCATGTATAGCTTCCGCCTGCACCCCTGCGTTGGCAAGGTCTTTTATGATTTTATTAGCTCCATGCTTTGTTCTTGAAAACACCAGCGCAGAAGCAATGGCTTTATTTTTCAATAGGTGAATAAGTAGTAATTTCTTGTCTTTTTTCTCGACAAAATATACTGCTTGCTCAATAATATCAACGGTAGATGAAATGGGGGTAACTGCCACTTTTACGGGATTTATTAAAATAGAATTTACCAGCTTTGAAATCTCCGGCGGCATGGTTGCAGAAAACAACATTGTTTGCCTTGTTTTAGGCAAATGTGAGATGATCTTTTTTACGTCATTTATAAATCCCATATCAAGCATCCGGTCTGCCTCATCAAGCACAAAGAACTTTACATGCCGCAGGTTTATATATTTCTGGTTTATTAGGTCCAGCAACCTGCCCGGTGTTGCAATTAGAATATCTACCCCTTCTTTTAATGCATCCGTCTGAGATTTTTGTGGCACGCCACCAAAAATAACAGTATTCTTAAGACCTAAATATCGCCCATAAGCCGTAAAACTTTCTCCGATTTGAACAGCCAATTCCCGCGTTGGAGTTAATATTAAAGCCGTAATCGTTTTCGGAGCCTTTAAATTTCTTTTTTCTTCAGAAAGAATTTGCAGTATAGGAATCGCAAACGCGGCTGTCTTCCCAGTCCCCGTCTGAGCACACCCGATCAAGTCTTTTCCTTCAAGTAAGGGCGGAATAGCCCGTTCCTGAATGAGAGTAGGTATCGTATATCCTTCGGTCTTTAACGCCTCTAGAATAGGCGAAATGAGATTTAATTTATCAAATGACATATTTTCTCCTTTTAATAGTTATCGCATAACTAAACAATATTCGTGCTCCAACTTAACCATATGTCCCGGTACTTTTTTCTCATCGCTTTGGACCCCTTTTCTGTGCGAGCCAAAAGAATGCTTCCATTGATCCCTGTAGGCAGCCCTGCCCCCTTTATGAGTCCAGTATACTACGTTTCCCTACTGTCTATCAAAAGATGTGCTGGATATTATATCCAGTTGGTGTTACTTCATAAACAATAGCATGGCCAAAAGGGTAAATTATTATAGTCTAGGTGCACATTAGGCTGATAGATTTTTGTCTTCCAGTTTTTATTATAAGCAAGGGCTAGGGTTGAATATCCGTTGTAGTATTGGTTATAGCAACTACTACTAGTCGCTCACTTACTACCGCTTTAACATGATGGGCAGTTTTGGGTGGGTGTTGCCGAAGAAGCGATTGACGGTAAGGTCAGGGCTATTCAACATATATCGACAGGACGGGCAGGGTTGCGATTGAACCAAGGTTTGATGATGCCTGGTATAGAACACGTTGCTGCAGACGTTTGCGGAAGTGCCTTTTGGTAGTCCCCACGCTCCAGAGGGATGCTGCCAACCAGTTAGATGATATTCTCTTTAACAAATAGCCCCCCCAAATATGTATGTGACTGTTTCATGACTAACAAAGAAAATGGGCAAATGCAAAAAGACCTCCGATCCTCGGAGGCCTTGATTTTCTTGGTGCGGGCGAAAGGACTTGAACCTTCACGGGTGTTAACCCACTGGATCCTAAGTCCAGCGCGTCTGCCGTTCCGCCACGCCCGCATGTTTACTAGTTTTTTTCTTGAGTACCATGCCCCAGCACGCTGGACTAGTAATGAATGGTACTTAACGTTAACCATATTCCAGTGTGTTAATCGTAGATAATAGTTTATCATCTTATTATTATTTTATCAAGTGGATGATAGCACTAACCGAATTGGCAAATAATTTGCCTTCCTGTTTATTCATCGCAAACCAATAAAAATTTTTATTACCAAAGGGGTGGGGTGATTTGGGGACCACAAAAGAGGTAATTCCCGGACTACCTATCGATAATCTTGAAGTTAAATTCAAGAAAAAGTCAGGAGAGATTGTTTTTTTGATATAGATGGTGAGAAGTGTGTCGTAAGATCATAGAAGAGGCTTTATTCTTATCGGTTCTACAGGGACTACGTTTTACATCAGGTTTGAGGAACTTGGTGGATAGGTCAGTCAGCCAACCAAAATAAAAAAGGCTTCCGTTTTACGGAAGTCTTTCCTGGTGAGCCATCCGCGACTCGAACGCGGGACACCCTGATTAAAAGTCAGGTGCTCTAGCCAACTGAGCTAATGGCCCATAAATAATGGCTGGGGCGGCTGGATTCGAACCAACGAATGCCGATTCCAAAGACCGGTGCCTTACCGCTTGGCGACGCCCCAATACTTTATGGGGTGGATGATGGGACTCGAACCCACGGCCCCCAGAGCCACAATCTGGTGCTCTAACCACCTGAGCTACACCCACCATGTTTCTTGGCTGCAGACTTATGTCGCCCGAATGTCTGCACATGATATGTTAACAAATAATAAAGGTGTTGTCAAGGATTAAGAGCCTTCATTGTTAGAGCTCTGTGATAATGCTGCATGCCTGTTATTTTTTTGCCGTGAAGCTTGTTTTATTATTGATAATTAATTTCTTGGCAGTTATAATAGGTGATAACATATCAGGTATGCTGCTGCAAAGCTTACTTTCTGGTTGCAGTAGAGGAGCCCAACCTTATATGGAAATGTTGGGAGCCAGGGCTTAGGCCTTGGTATTTTTGTTTTGATTTTGGTTTGAATGGAGGAAAACAACCTTTAGTGGAGAATAAATGATTAAAATTGGTTACAATATAATAATTGCAATTAATGGTACATACTGCTAGACAAAGTATTCTTTTGTCTCTTTACTGTATTACGCGGTTTATAATTACATAATTTAAGGGGGAGCATATTGTGAAGGCTAACGCTGAAAGGACCGAAAAAAACACTGTAAAACTGGACATAGAGGTAGACGTTGAACAGGTTTCCCAGGCTCTTGATAAAGCTTACCGCAAGCTGGTAAAACAAGTTAACATACCTGGTTTTCGGAAAGGCAAGACACCTCGGCCCATCTTGGAACGTTTTCTGGGGAAGGAAGCTCTTTACGAGGAGGCTATGGAGTCGCTGGTTCCGGAGGTTTACTATAAAGCGGTCGAAGATACCGGGATTGAGCCGATCGACCAGCCCAAGATGGAAATCGTTCAGGCTGAAGATGGAAAACCGGTGCTGTTAACAGCCACAGTTGAGGTAAAGCCTGAAGTGATACTGGGCCAGTACAAAGGGCTTGAGGTATCCAAGGCTTCGGTTGAGATTCAGGAACGAGATGTTGATAATGAGTTGGAGAACCTTCACCAACGGCATGCCAAGCTGCTGACCATAGAAGAAGGGACTGTTGAAGATGGCGATCAGGTCGACATAGACTTTCTCGGCAAAATTAACGGAGAACCTTTCCAGGGGGGAGAAGGGAAGCACTATAAATTGGGCATTGGCTCGGATTCTTTCATTCCAGGGTTTGAGCAACAGTTGATCGGCATGTCCCCTGGTGATAATAGAGAAATTGTTGTATTCTTCCCAGCTGATTACCAGGCAGAGGAATTGGCTGGCCAGGAGGCCACTTTTGAGGTTACCCTGCATGAGATCAAGCGCAAAGAACTACTGGCTCTGGATGATGAGTTTGCCAAGGATGTAAGTGAGTTTGACACCCTGGATGAATTAAAGGATGATCTCAGGAATAAATTAAAGCAGACTGCCGAGAGCCGGGCCGACATGCAGTTCAGGCATGACTTGGTTGACCTGGCGGTTGAGAATGCTGAAGTGGAAGTCCCAGAGATTATGATCAATGGCCAACTTGAGGAAACGCTTCGCGGCATGGACAACCGCCTTAAAGGTCAGGGCATCAATCTGGAGATGTATCTTGATTATACCAACAGCTCCATGCCGGAACTGCGTGAGCAGATGCGGCCCGAAGCTGAGAAGAATGTAAGGACCAATCTGGTTTTAGAGGCAATTGCTAAAAATGAAGGAATTAAGGCCACCGAGGAAGAAATAAAAGAGGAAAGCGTCAAGGTGGCCAGCAATTATCAGCAGGACCCGGAAGAATTCTATAAGATGTTGGCAAAGGAAGGGCAGTTTGGCTTTATTACCGAAAGTTTGGTCATGGGTAAGACTGTGGAGCTGCTGGTTGACTATGCTCAAATTGTAGATTTTGCCAATTTCATGGTCGATGACACTCAAGAACAGCCTGAGGACACCAAAGAACAGACTGAAGAATAGTTATATTAATAATCTTGAAGCTACTATTAATATGCTTGTAGTAGGGAGGCTTGAATGAATTGAACCTTGTACCCATAGTTGTAGAGCAGACTAATCGCGGAGAACGGTCTTATGATATTTTCTCCAGGCTTTTAAAAGACCGTATCGTGTTTCTTGGCGGGCCTATTGATGACGATGTTGCTAATGTAATCATCGCCCAACTGCTTTTCCTGGAGGCCGAGGATCCGGAAAAGGACATCCATTTTTATATTAACTCCCCCGGTGGGGTTGTCACGGCGGGGATGGCAATTTACGACACCATGCAGTACGTACGGCCTGATGTGTCCACCATCTGCCTCGGCCAGGCAGCCAGCATGGGTTCGTTGCTGCTTACTGCAGGGGCGAAAGGAAAAAGGTATGCTCTCCCGTACGCCAGGATTTTGATTCACCAGCCGCTTGGCGGGGTTCAGGGTCAGGCTACGGATATAGATATCCATGCCAGGGAGATCTTGCGGATGAAGGATTCCCTAAATGGAATTCTTGCCAAGCATACCGGTCAATCTATAGAAAAGATAACAAAGGATACCGAGCGGGACTACTTCATGTCCGCCCAGGAGGCCAAAGAATACGGGATAATCGACGAGGTGTTTGATGGCAGGAAGCAAAGGTAAAAGAGGTGGTAATATGTTCGGTGACAAAGGACAATTAAAATGTTCCTTTTGCGGTAAGCTGCAGGATCAAGTCAAGAAATTGGTTGCGGGCCCTGGCGTTTACATTTGTGATGAGTGCATCGAACTTTGTAACGAAATTATTGAAGAAGAACTCAGTGAGGACATGGGCCTGGAACTGGGTGACATCCCCAAGCCAAAGGAAATCAAAGAAATACTTGACCAGTATGTAATCGGCCAGGAAAGGGCAAAGAAATCTCTGTCGGTTGCCGTTTACAACCACTATAAGAGAATCAACCTGGGCGGCAAAATCGATGATGTTGAGCTTCAGAAGAGCAATATTGTGATGCTTGGACCTACCGGCAGCGGTAAAACCCTGCTGGCCCAAACTTTGGCTCGCCTTTTGAACGTTCCCTTCGCGATTGCCGATGCCACATCTCTTACTGAGGCCGGCTATGTCGGTGAGGATGTAGAAAACATCTTGCTCAAACTGATCCAGGCGGCTGATTATGACGTAGAGAAGGCAGAAAAGGGTATTGTTTATATTGATGAAATAGATAAAATAGCCCGCAAGTCGGAAAATCCCTCTATTACCAGGGACGTGTCCGGTGAGGGTGTACAGCAGGCGCTATTGAAAATACTAGAGGGCACTGTTGCCAGTGTCCCGCCTCAGGGTGGTCGCAAGCACCCGCACCAGGAGTTCATCCAGCTGGATACTACCAATATCCTGTTCATCTGTGGTGGAGCTTTTGACGGGGTCGATAAGATTATCCAGAGCCGTACCGGTAAAAAGTCGATGGGGTTTGGGGCTGATATCAAGCCCAGGAAAGAGCAGAAGATTGGGGAAATATTAAGCAAAATTCTGCCCGAGGATCTCTTGAAATACGGCCTGATCCCTGAGTTTGTCGGTCGGTTGCCAATTATCGTAACCCTCGACGCCCTGGACGAGGATGCTTTAATCCGCATTCTCACCGAGCCGCGCAACGCGCTAGTGAAGCAGTATGAGAAGTTGTTTGACCTCGACGGGGTAGCCCTGGAATTTTCCCAGGATGCGCTAAATGCTGTGGCCGAGGAGGCGCTCAAGCGGAATACCGGAGCGCGCGGTCTGCGCTCAATTCTTGAAGAGGTTATGCTGGACGTAATGTATGATATTCCTTCCCGCACCGATATCGCCAAATGTACCCTGACGAGGGAGACCATTGAAAAGAAGGAACCTCCCCGCATTATTGCTGTCGACCGCAAGAAAAAGAAAGAAGAAACGGCCTGAGCAGGGTCGAAAACGAGCTATAGAAAATACTAAACCAGAAAAAATCCTGACTGTTTAAAACAGTCAGGATTTTTTGTTGGTTGGAGCTATTTTTTGCAGGGACCGATTGGAAGAACCACTCGTCCGTAGGTATTGTTGAATACTCCGGCAGCCGAGGTATACCAGGCGACGATGGCAGTAAGAATACCTACATAACCGCCTGCTGTATGAGCCGCTGGGCTGCCAGCCGCGCCGATAGTAAGTAATATGAAGGCCAGAAGTAACAGGGTAAAAGTGGCCACGAGAGCTTTATTGGTGCCAAAACTGCCGATCCACATGTAAGCGGTGAAGATAGTCCAGGCCAGCAGGAACATCCAGGCGCCCTGTGATGGAATGACTAAGATCTTTTGTGCGCCAAACAATTCAAATAGGCCCCAGGAGATCCAAAAAGCCCCGTAGGAGGAAAAAGCGGTGGCGCCAAAGGTATTGTTTTTCTTGAACTCCCACATACCAGCCAGGATTTGGGTTGCTCCCCCGTAAACCAGGGCTACGGCGATGACCACTGCTACGGACTCTTTGACAACCAGGCCAGCGTTTACCATGCTAAGGCAAAAAGTAGTCAGGGCAAAACAGGCCAGGCCTAACGGCCCGGGGTCGGCTATGGCGGATTCTTTAATTTCGTAGACTCCTTTGTTATCAGCCATGCTTGCACCTCCAAAAGTATATTTTTTGCTGGTTGGTTGACTTGTTGTTTTTTTGATAATCACTCCCTTTGCCAGGAAAATATTCATACTAATTCAATTATATAACAAATTATGCTAAAAAAATAGCCGTAATTTTCCTATAAAGGAATAATTGTCTGTTTATTTTTCTTGTTCAATAGATTAAAATTTGCAAAACTTAGCAATACTAAGGTTTATAAAGCCCTTTTGAATGAGGTGATATAAATGGGAGAAACTTCTTATGGTTTTGGTGGTATTTTAACCTTTATTCAGGTTTTCTTTGCCGTCGTCATCGGTCTGTATTTCTGGAACCTGCTGAAAGCCCAGCATGGCAATAAGACCGTGGTGGAAAAGGAGTCGCGCAAAGAGATGGAGAAGCTTCAGAGAATGCGCTCGATCTCTTTGAATGAACCACTATCTGAAAAAACCCGTCCTACTTCCTTTAGTGAAATTATCGGTCAGACGGAAGGGATAAAATCCCTAAAAGCGGCTCTCTGTGGGCCAAATCCCCAGCATGTGATCATTTACGGCCCGCCGGGTGTCGGTAAGACCGCAGCAGCCAGGTTGGTACTTGATGAGGCCAAAAAAAATCCGCTTTCGCCATTTAAAGAAGACGCCAAGTTTTTTGAGCTGGATGCAACTACGGCACGTTTTGATGAGCGGGGCATTGCAGACCCACTTATTGGCTCGGTGCATGATCCGATTTACCAGGGGGCAGGCCCTATGGGTATAGCAGGGATCCCCCAGCCAAAACCCGGGGCTGTTACTAAGGCCCACGGGGGGATGTTGTTTATCGATGAAATCGGGGAGCTTCATCCAATTCAGACCAACAAGCTTTTAAAAGTTTTGGAAGACCGTAAGGTGATTATGGAAAGTGCCTACTACAACTCAGAGGATACCAATATCCCCAGCCATATTCACGATATTTTCCAAAACGGGTTGCCGGCAGATTTTCGTATGGTGGGAGCTACCACCAGAGGGTCTGAGCACATTGCCCCCGCCATCCGCTCGCGTTGTATGGAAATATTTTTCCGCCAGCTCGTGCCTGACGAAATAGAGCAGGTAGCCTCTAACGCGGCCAGGAAAATAAACCTGCCGCTGCAAGAGGGGGCTTTAGAGGTCATTAAAAAGTACGCCACAAATGGCCGTGAGGCGGTAAACATAATCCAACTTGCCGGCAGTATCGCGATCACCGAGGGCCATGAAGAAATCCGTACCTCGGATATCGAGCGGGTCATCAACAGCGGGCAGTACTCGCCGAGACCTGAGAAAAAAATACCACCACAGCCCCAGGTTGGTCTGGTCAATGGTCTGGCCGTCTACGGGCCCAACATGGGGACATTGCTGGAAGTAGAGTGCAACGCCTTGCCTGTAGGAAAGGGGCAGGGTAAACTAACTGTCACCGGTATGGTGGATGAGGAAGAAATCAAAGGAAGCGGCAGGACGGTGCGGCGCAAAAGCATGGCCAGGAGCTCGGTCGAAAACGTGCTTACTGTGCTTCGCCGCACCATGGAAGTCGATTACCGCGACTATGATATACATGTCAATTTTCCTGGCGGTACCCCCACCGACGGGCCTTCCGCAGGTGTCACCATTGCCACTGCAGTCTACTCTGCCCTCCTGGGGTTAAAGGTAGATAACAAGGTGGCTATGACAGGCGAGATTTCTATTCGCGGGCTGGTTAAGCCGGTGGGTGGAATTGTAGCCAAGGTCGAGGCAGCGCGTCAGGCTGGGGCTGAAAAGATCCTTATCCCGGCTGAAAATTACCAGGAGATATTCAGGGAATTTACAGATGTGCAGGTGATACCAGTTGAACGCCTTGAGGAGGTAATCAAAGTGGCGCTGGCCGACGCGCCGCCGGTGGAGAAAAAACTGGAGCTGGCAGCTCCAATTCCACTGGATGTCCCCTTAAGTGCCTCACTGTTTGGCGCCGGGGGGCAGCCACTGACAAAGTAAAACACATACCAATTATATTTTTCATTCGTACCCAGCACCTGGCAAACCCGGCAAGAGGCCGGGTTTAATGTGTACCCATATAATTATTGTTATAGCCGTATTTCTGACATTTATGATAGAATAAAACGTAGTAATAATGTATAGTAACAGGGAAAGAAACAGGTTTTTGGAAAAGGAGGTGCAGCTTTGAATTCTGAAATTAAAACCTTGCCTTTGCTGCCGTTGAGGGGGATCCTGGTCTTCCCCTATATGGTGATTCACCTTGATGTAGGGCGTGAGAAGTCTGTGCAGGCTATTGAGGAAGCCATGCTCCAGGATCGGAGCATATTTTTGGCTACCCAAAAAGAAGCCCAGACTGACGACCCCAGCGAAGATGATATTTACAAAACCGGCACGGTTGCTGAGGTTAAGCAGCTATTGAAGCTGCCTGGTGGGACCATCCGGGTCCTTGTTGAAGGTATTGCCAGAGCCAAAGCCCATCGCTTTATCGCCAAAGAGCCCTACTTCCAGGTGGAAATAGAGCAGTATTCTGAGGATTTTCAAAAGACCAATGAGATTGAAGCTTTGATGCGCAGCCTGATCTACCAGTTTGAGCAATATGTCAAACTGTCCAAACGCATTCCACCGGAAACGGTTGTTTCTGTTGTTAATTTAGAGGAACCCGGTCGGCTGGCTGATATCATCGCTTCTCACCTATCGCTGCGTTTGGATGATAAACAGAAGCTCCTTGAGGCGGTCGATATCATCCAGAGGTTGGAGGAGCTCTGCGCCATTGTGGCCAAAGAGCTGGAAATTGTTGAGCTCGAACGTAAGATTAATATCCGTGTGCGCAAGCAGATGGAAAAGACTCAGAAAGAGTACTACTTGCGAGAGCAGATGAAAGCCATCCAGCGCGAGTTGGGTGATAAGGAAGAGCGCGTGGCCGAGGCCGAGGAACTAAGAGAAAAAATAGCCGGAGCCAAACTCCCCAAAGAAGTTGAAGAAAAGGCCATTAAAGAAGTTGAACGGTTGGAAAAGATGCCTCCGATGGCTGCTGAGGCTGCCGTGGTGCGCAATTACCTGGACTGGCTCCTGGCCCTCCCCTGGAACAAGGGTACCCGTGACCGTCTGGACATCAAGCTTGCGGAAAACATTCTGGAGGAAGATCATTACGGGCTGAAAACCGTTAAAGAGCGAATTTTGGAATACCTGGCCATCCGCAAGTTGGCCAAAAAAATGAAGGGTCCGATCATCTGCTTTGTCGGGCCGCCCGGTGTTGGCAAGACCTCTTTGGGCCGTTCCATCGCCCGTGCTCTGGAGCGTAAGTTCATTCGGATGTCCCTGGGTGGGGTTCGCGATGAGGCCGAAATCCGCGGCCACCGCCGTACTTATGTCGGGGCTATGCCGGGCAGGATTATTCAAGGCATAAAGCAGGCTGGCTCCAAAAACCCGGTATTCCTGCTGGATGAAATCGACAAGATGAGTACGGACTTTCGTGGGGACCCCTCGGCGGCCCTCCTGGAGGTGCTCGATCCTGAGCAGAACAACACCTTCAGCGACCACTACATTGAGGCCCCGTTTGACCTGTCCAACGTGATGTTTATAACCACCGCCAACCTTCAGCACAACATTCCCCGCCCTCTGCAGGACCGGATGGAGATTATCTACCTATCCGGTTACACGGAAGAGGAAAAATTGCAGATTGCCATGCGCTACCTGCTACCCAAGCAGCTTAAGGAGCACGGGCTGGACAAAAACATGTTGAAGATGACTGAAAATACGGTCCGTAAAATTATCCGCGAGTACACCCGCGAATCTGGCGTGCGAAACCTGGAAAGGCAGATTGCCGCCGTTTGCCGCAAGACTGCCAGGAAGATCGTTTCTGACAAGGTCAAGAAGGTTCAGGTGACCCCCTTGAACTTAAACCAGTTCCTCGGCACTCCCCGCTTCCACTATGGTGTGGCTGAGAAGGACGACCAGGTGGGTGTTGTCACCGGATTGGCCTGGACAGAAGTTGGTGGAGAAACCCTGTCAATAGAGATTACCATCTACAAGGGTAACGGCAAGCTTAAGCTAACCGGGCAGCTGGGCGATGTCATGAAGGAATCAGCTGAGGCCGGCTACAGCTACATCCGCAGCCGGGCCACAGAGTTGGGCATTGATGAAGAGTACTACAACAAGCAGGATATCCACATCCATATCCCCGAAGGGGCGATTCCTAAGGACGGTCCCTCGGCTGGCATTTCTATGGCTACTGCCCTGGCTTCGGCCATTACCGAGTGCAAGGTGCGCCATGATGTAGCCATGACCGGTGAGATTACCCTGCGTGGCCGGGTCCTGCCCGTGGGGGGCATTAAGGAAAAGGTGTTGGCCGCCCACCGGGCCGGAATCAAGACTATAATTATGCCGAAGGATAATAAAAAGGATCTGGATGAGATCCCCAAAAAGGTCAAGGATAAAATGCATTTTGTCCTGGTTGAGCACATGGAGCAGGTTCTGGAGCATGCGCTTACCGAAAAGGAATTTGAACCGGTTAACTTATCTGACACAACTCCTGTGGTGCCGCAACCGCCGGCCTACCAGTCAACCGTAATAAACGAGGGAGGAACTCATATCCCTTCATGAAAATAACCAGTACCGAATTTGTGACCAGTGCGGTCAAGCCGCTTAACTACCCGGTCGGGGAACTGCCTGAAGTTGCCCTGGCCGGGCGCTCCAATGTGGGGAAGTCTTCCCTTTTGAATAAGCTGATCAACAGGAAGCGCCTGGCGCGTACCAGCAACACCCCCGGCCGCACCAGGCTGATCAACTTTTTCTTGGTTAACGACAGTTTTCACCTGGTGGACCTGCCTGGCTATGGGTATGCCAGGGTACCGCTTGGGGAGAGGGATAGCTGGAGGAAGATGGTTGAAAGCTATCTTTTGACCAGGCCAAACTTGAAAGGGGTTTTGCTGCTGGTAGACAGCCGACACCCCCCTACCGAAATGGATCTGCAGATGTATGGATGGCTCAAGTTTCGCGGGCTCCCCGCGGCGGTGGCCGCTACCAAGGCTGATAAGCTGTCGCGCTCCAGGCTGCTGCAGTCCCTTAAGGTAATCCGTTCGGAGCTTCAACTTTCCGAAGGCGACGTACTGATTCCTTTTTCAGCCGAAACAGGCCAGGGCCGCGAAGCACTTCTTGAAGTAATCGGGAGTTGGACAATTTCCACAAACATCGAAGATAACTCTAATTGATTGTTTGATAGTTGGATAGGTGGAACCAGTTCAGTATATTGGTTCCACCTTTTTTACGTTATCCAATCTAAGACTCCCACTTCTATAAGTGGGAGTTCCGCTTTTTTGCTTCGGTGGGGGTAGAGTCACCCACCGAATTCTCTATGTCCAGCTTTAGCTGGACAAGTTCACTCTTGACGCTCGACTTTTTTCTCAGCAGGTGTTGTCTCCTTAGCCGGTGTTTCCGGAGTTGTTTTACTCGGTGTTGGCGTTGGAGTAGGTGTAGGCGCAGCCGGGGTGGGGGTCTTGGGCGCAGGAGTCGCCGGGGTTGTGGTTGAAGGGGCGGGTGTGGCCGGTGTTGGTGTTGTTGAGGTTGCAGCCGCCGTTTTGGTGATTTCAAAACCCACTCCGTTAATGGTCCTGTCACTGGTCAGGTTGAGGCTTACAGCGGTGACCGGATTGCTCTGGTTGCCCTCCTTGACGCTGTTGTATTTTGCCTTGACGTCCAGCCATACAAAGTCCTGGGCCGGAATCTTTTGGGTGATATCCGTGATTTCCACCCTGCTGCTGGTGGCTTTTTCGCCGGCACTGAGCAAAAGGTAATTGGTCCCGTTGACCTTTACCCAGGTGGCCTGTTCCCGTTTGGAAATATCCGAGGCAATGTTCTTGATCACATCCGGAGCATTGTTCAAATCAACCGGGCTGAAGCCCACTTTTGATGTTTCAGGAACTACCAGCGGCTTGGGGGCTGGTTCCTGTACCGGTGTTTGGGCCGGACACCCAGCAGTACTCAGGCAGAACATAATAAGTAGAAGACCAATCATAATTTTTCGCATTTCAAAGTACCCTCCCAAATTTGTTTCTTATATCTTTTTCTAGGAGGGTTAAATTAATACATGGGATGTGAAACGTGGGTCGTGAGTCGTGGGTTTCGAACAATGAGCTTTTATTCTCTGCCGGCCCCGCGCTTAGCGGCAGTATGTCATTTAAAAAGTCGCTGGAAGAGGTTTTTCTTTGGTTTTGGTTCTTCTTTAACATAGACTACGGTCTCCACCGCTTGCTGGGCAAAGTCAGTTATAACCGCGGTTTCATAAGGTGTTAGCGAAGCTATTTCACCAGATTTTTTTGCGGCGGCCTGAAACTTATCGTAAGATTCCCTGGGTATCAGAGGATTGCTGGACCACACCCCGAGAGTCCGGTAGCGTTCAATGGATGTAATCAATACCTGGCGGTCGACGTTAACAAAGAGTGGGGCGACCACCTCCGCAGCCTCTTCGGAGCTGTGTTGGCCGAGCCAGAGCTGTGCTTTGTAGATGGCATTGGTGAACTGTTGAATTATAGCTGGTTTGGACTCGATGTAGCCTGGCAGGGCGGCGTAGGCGGTTACCACCATATTCCCTGTGGATATGCCGACTGATGCCGCTACACGGCCGTAATCCTTTGCTTCCGCCAGGCTGGCGGCAGGCTCCAGCAGTTGAATATAGTTGCCGGTTCCAGCCCGGAAGGCACCCAGACGGAGGGTTTCAGGGATATTGTGATAGATGGTCACACTTCTGGTGGGAGATTGCCCCTGCTGCCGCAAGGACTCCTCGAGGGCAATTTCAGAGCTGTCATCCTGGGAGCCTCCGATAATTGCTTTGTCTTTAAGGTTTTGCCACAAAAAGGGCTCCGCATCTTTTCTGGCCAGGAGAAAGGATCCGTCCTGTCCGGCCAGGGTGGCAAATATTTTAGGCTGGGGACCTTTGGCGCCGGGGTTAAAGAGTATTTTCTGCAGCCCGCACAGCGCAATATCGGTTCTTCCGTCAGCCAGCGCGGCACGGATAGCCTCCTGGCTGGTAGTAGTGATGCTTACGTCCAGATCTTGTTCTTTAAAGTAACCCAGATTTAGTGCCAGGTACTGGGGCAGGAAATACGGTGAGCGTACAGACTCCAGCACCCGTACAGTTTCAATATGTGTAACGGGGGCTGGTTTTTTGAAGCTGTATCTGACGCCCAGCCCGATTATACTTAACAAGAGTACCCAAATCAGAATGTTTTTACACCTGAGCAACCGCTTCAATTTGTCCCCTCCCAACGGTTTACTGTTTTAACATTTTTATTTTTGGTTTAAGGTTTTCATGCTAAAAAGAAAGGTTGTCCGAATAATCTCCTGCCAATCGCATAAGTTAGTATTAAATGGAAGGGGAGTGATAAATCTGAAAAATTTCACCTTGATGCGCTGGACTACTGAAGAAAAATCACTAGTCAGAAGGATCAAGCCTGTGGCCATCATGTCGGGCCTGGCCTGGGCCTGCAGCGCAACCCTGGGCGCCTGTATCCTTATGTATGCCTGGGTGGTGCTATCGGTTAGCCCGGTTTATTATTTAGGGGCACTGGTTATTGCCGGCACGGCCTTGGGAGCTCTCGCCGGCGGTATTGCCGCCGGCCGGGCGGCGCGGACACTTGGCTTACTGCATGGTTTTCTGGTAGGTTTGTGCTATGGGTTGCTGCTTTTAGCCCTGTTCACGTTAGGAAGCCAGGCGAGCTTTGCCCCTGCGGAAATAATGGCGCGGGAGCTGTTACTCGGAATTACAGGAGCTCTAGGCGGTTTATTGGGTATAAACATTCAGTATATGGTAAGTAGGCGACCGGCTGTAAGGGTTGGAAGAAAATTTTTGCAGAAGGATTTACTTTTCCCCCGGAGAAACCAGTAATAATGAAATGTGAGCAGGAGATCGCTGACTAGCTAGGACAACTATGTAAGGCCACTGTGTTATCCAAGACGCAGTGGCCTGTAACACTTTATTCTCTGTTGACACTGGTCTTTAAAATAGTTAAGATGTTGGAAAATAGATATATTTACCGTCGATGAAAGGGAGGGGAGGGTTCCACGGGGAACGGCTTTATGCCCCTTAGAGAGGGAAACCCCAGGCTGTAAGGTTTCCTGCCCGTGTCCGCTCCTGTCGCCCCCGAGTCCCCGCGATGAATGATCAAGTAAGCGCGGGCGGGTTTGCCCGTTACAGCTTTTTAAAGAGCCACCATTTGAGAAGTGAGATGTGGAGAATTTGGTGGAATTCAGGGTGGTACCGCGGATGAACCCCTTATCCGTCCTTGAGACGTAAAGGGGATTTTTGTTTTTTTAAATATAGTGTAAAGGAGTGAAGCTATTTTGCCAAAATTTGATTTACCTAGTACTTACGACCCTCGTGCGGTCGAAGATAAATGGTATAGCTACTGGGAGGAAAACGGGTTCTTTCACCCGGAGGTCGACCCGGACAAAGAACCGTTTTGCATCATCATGCCACCCCCCAACGTGACCGGGCAACTGCACATGGGCCATGCTCTGGATAATACGCTGCAGGACATCCTTACCCGCTGGCGGCGCATGCAGGGCTACAGTGCCCTGTGGGTGCCGGGCACCGACCATGCAGGTATTGCCACCCAGGCCAAGGTAGAAGAGCAGTTGGCCAAGGAAGGACTGACCCGCTACGATATCGGCCGTGAAGCCTTTCTAGAAAAGGTTTGGGAGTGGAAGCACAAGTACGGCAGCCGTATTACCACCCAGCTGCGCAAGTTGGGAGCTTCCTGTGACTGGCAGCGTGAGCGCTTTACTATGGATGAGGGCTGCTCGGAGGCAGTGCTGGAGGTCTTTATCAAGCTCTACCAGCGGGGGCTGATTTACCGCGACTATTACATTACCAACTGGTGCCCCAAGTGCGCCACTACGATTTCCGATATTGAGGTGGAGCACCTGGACCGCCCCGGTCACTTGTACCACGTAAGGTACCCGTTTAAAGACGGAAGCGGTTACATTGTGGTGGCCACGACTCGCCCGGAAACTATCCTGGGCGACGTGGCTGTCGCAGTCCACCCGGGAGACGAACGCTACGCGTCCCTGGTGGGTAAAACATTAATCCTGCCCATCGTAGGACGGGAAATGCAGGTTATTGCCGATGAGTACGTCGATCCCTCTTTCGGCACGGGTGCTGTGAAAATCACTCCCGCCCATGACCCTAACGACTTCGAAGTCGGCCATCGCCACAACCTGCCGCAGGTTATTGTTATAAATAAGGAAGGAAAAATGAGTGAAGAGGCAGGCGACCGGTACAAGGGGTTGGACCGCTACGAGTGCCGTAAGAAAATTGTACGGGACCTGGAGGCGGACGGTTTCCTGGTCAAGACGGAAGACCATGCCCACGCGGTGGGACACTGTTACCGCTGCAACACGGTCATAGAGCCGATGCTTTCACGCCAGTGGTTTGTTAAAATGAAGCCTTTGGCTGAGCCTGCTATTCAAGCAGCTTTGGAAGGGCCGCTGCAGTTTATCCCGGAAAGGTTCACCAAGGTTTACCTGCACTGGATGGAGAACATCCGCGACTGGTGTATCTCCCGCCAGCTCTGGTGGGGACACCGCATCCCGGTCTGGTATTGTCAGGACTGCGGTGAAATAATCGTATCCAAGAAACCGGTTAAAAGTTGCTCCAAGTGTGGCAGCGGGAACTGCGAGCAGGACCCCGATGTGCTGGACACCTGGTTTTCCTCGGCTCTGTGGCCCTTTTCGACGTTGGGCTGGCCGAAACAGACCCTGGACCTGGCTTATTACTATCCCACTTCGGTCATGGTCACCGGGCGTGACATCATTTTCTTCTGGGTGGCCAGGATGATATTTTCCGGCCTGGCTTTTATGAACGAAGTCCCCTTCCCGCAAGTTTTCATTCACGGTCTGGTCATGGATGCCTTGGGGCGCAAGATGAGTAAATCGTTGGGCAACGGTGTGGACCCCATTGATGTAATCGAGTCACACGGAGCGGACAGCCTGAGGTTCATGCTGGTTACCGGCAACACCCCCGGCAATGACCTGCGTTTCCATTTTGAAAGGCTGGACGGCTCTCGTAACTTTGCCAACAAGCTTTGGAACGCTTCCCGCTTCGTGCTCATGAATTTGGAAGATTTCGAGCCGGAAGGCCGGCCTGGTAAGTATACTCTGGCCGACCGTTGGCTCCTGAGCCGTTACCAGAAGACAGTTGCAGAGGTGACGGGATTCCTGGATGCTTATGAATTGGGTGAAGCCGCCAGGGTGCTTTACGAATTTATCTGGAGCGAATTTTGTGATTGGTACATTGAGCTGGCCAAACCACGGCTTTACGGTAAAACCGGTCAGGGCGACCGTGTTACCGCCCAGCACGTGATATCCTCGGTTTTGAAAGGAACACTGCAGCTCCTGCACCCCTTTATGCCGTTTATCACGGAGGAGATCTGGCAGAACCTGCCCGGCCACGGTTTAACCATCATGCGGGCTGCCTGGCCGGTCCTCCGCAGTGAATTGGTGGACCAGGAGGCGGAAAACGAAATGGAACTGCTGATGGAGGTCACCAAGGCCATCAGGCATATTCGCAGTGAGATGAACGTCCCGCCGGGACGCAAAGCTGAAGTGCTACTGGTGGCGCCCGAGGACACTACACGGGCCCAAGTGGAGAAAAATACGGGGTATATTGAAGGTCTGGCCGCAGCTGAGCTAAAAATAGTGACCTCCCTGCCTAGTGTGCCGGAACAGGCCGCTCACGCTGTCACTCGCGGTCTAGAAGTGTTTGTCCCGCTTAAAGGGCTGATCGACGTGGATAAGGAAACTGCGCGCCTGGAGAAGGAACTGGCCTCGGTTGAGAAAGACCTGGCCCGGGTCAAGGGCAAGCTGGGCAACTCGGGCTTTCTCGGCAAAGCTCCGGCTGATGTGGTGGAAAAGGAGAAAGCCAAGGAAGAGGAGCTATCCGGCAAGTCCTCCGCAATCAGGGAAAGGCTGGCAGTGCTGGCGGGGAAAAAATAGCCGAAGGAAGCAAGGGGGACGGTTCTCCTTGATGAGGGGCGATGATGTGAAATTCCATGAGGCTATGGAGTATGTAGCAAGCCTGGGCAAGTTTGGTTTTAATTTCGGCTTGGAACGTATTGAGGAGCTTTTGAGCCGGTTGGGCAACCCACACCAGCAGTTAAAAATCATCCACGTGGGGGGAACCAACGGCAAAGGCTCCACCACCGCGATGCTGGCCGCCATCCTACAGAAAGCCGGCTACCGGGTGGGGACCTTTACTTCACCGCACCTCCATTCTTACACGGAGAGGTTTCAAATTAACGGGGTCAACATCCCGGAGGCAAGCATAGCCGCGCTGATTTACGAACTTCGCCCGCACCTGGATGCTATGGTGGCTGAAGGTTTTGAACACCCGACCGAGTTCGAGGTGGCCACCGCCGGGGCTTTCCTCTATTTCAGCCGGGAGAAGATCGACTACCTGGTCCTCGAGGTAGGGCTGGGGGGGGCTATCGATTCGACCAATGTGGCCATGCCCCTGGTTTCGGTAATCACCAACGTGGCGTTTGACCACATGGATTACCTGGGTTATACGATTAGGGAAATCGCTGGGGTAAAAGCCGGCATCATCAAGCCGGGGGTTCCGGTGGTGACGGCGGCTGAAGGGGAAGGCCTCGAGGTGATCAAGGAGGTCAGCCGTAAAAATAATTGCCGGCTAATCAGGTTGGGGCAGGATGTCACCTGGGAGCATATCTCCCTGTCTCAGGAGAAACAGCGGTTTACCATCCGGGGGCTCAGAGGGGTTTATGAAAACCTTACGCTTTACCTGATAGGCAGGCACCAGCAGATCAACGCGGCCACCGCCGTGGCAGCCGCTGAGCTTTTAATGGAGCTGGGTGTGTCCATCAGCGCGGCCGCAGTGCGATATGGACTGGCGGCCACACGCTGGCCTGGCAGGCTGGAAATCATGCGTCGGGAGCCGCTGGTGCTAATTGACGGCGCCCATAATTTTGACGGCGCCAGAGCCTTGCGCCTGGCGCTGGAAGAAACCTTTCCTGGTAGGAGCATCGTGCTTATGATCGGCATGCTGGGAGACAAGGAACGGGCCAGGGTGGCCGCAGAGCTGGCCCCGTTGGCCAGGGCGGTCGTGGTAACCAGGCCCAATAGTCCCAGGGCGGGGAACTGGCAGGAACTGGCCCGGGAAGCTGAGCGCTACACTCCAGAGGTCTACGTGATAGAGGATATCGGGGAAGCGCTGAACATGGCTCTCTCTCTTGCCGGGCCTGGGGAAATGGTTTGCGTCACCGGTTCACTTTACATGCTTGCCGAGGCGCGGGAACTACTGCTCGTCTAATACTTTGGCTTAAAACCCCTGATAACGGCGATGAGTAACAAAGCCAGCGGAATTACCCATTCAAAAAGATAAGCCCAACCTGGGAATCCTTTTATAACGTGGGCGGGAATTTCAACGTAGTTTTCAAAGGACAAAATAGAGAAGGCAGTTAGAATCACACCAATGGGCAAAACTACGGGTTTGTAATCTTTCAGGTTGAGCAGCTGAGCGGTACCCAAAACAGTAGCGTAATAAAATATAGCTAACTTTAGCAGTATTCCCGACATCCAAACGATCACCATGATAGAGTCAACTCGCAAAAAGCCGCCTACCAAAATTTCGCTCGGGATTATAAAGGTTGGAAAGATCAGCCGGTTTAGCGTAGGCCCAAACAAAGCGATAATGATTATTTCGTTAAATAACAGTAATAACCCCAGTAATACTACCGACCAGATTCCTATCATTCTCCCCTTGCGGGGTTCTGCCAGGCAAGGTAGCAACATGGCCAGGAGCAACACTTCACCCCGCCAACCCAAAGGTATAACCGAACCCAACAAAACCGGTGCAAAACCGTTTTCCAGCACGGGCAAAAGGCGAGAAAAATCCACCTTCTGCCAGGTAGTCAGGAATACGGCGATATAGAAAATAGTCGCCAACGGTAAAATCAATTCTGCTAATCTGCCAATCACTTCTAAGCCGGAGCGTACAGAGTAAGCCGCCAAAAGGACTATAACAGTGCAAAAAACTACAATAGGTGTACGCGGCATAACCAGGGTGCCAAGCAATTCACCGAATTCCCTGATGATCACCCCACTGGTTTGGATAAAGAAAAATAGATAAAAAACGCCTACGGTTTTACCGAGCCAGCCTCCAAGAATATCCTGAGTGTACTCAATTAAGGATTTTCCCGGAAACCTGCGGCCCAGTGCTGTAACCAGCAGGATCACAATGATGCCGGAAATAGTGGAGATGATCGGTACCAGCCAGGCGTCCCTTCCGGCGAATCTGGCCGTTGCGGCAGGGAGAGATACTATAGCGGTGGCGCTGACAAGGTTCACCAGCAGCAAGAACAGAGCGATGCTGGGGATTTTCCCTTTTTCAAGCATTTATATTTACCCTCTACATTAGTATTAGGATAGTATCCCTTGAGAAAAGTGATACTATCCTTTTTTTACAGCATAGCTATCTTTCTTTTCATCGCCATAAAACTTGATATGTCAACACCTGCTAACTATTTTAGCTCCCTTAAGACTCAAGCTAGGTGACCATTACACCGATATTATCCCTTCAGTGAAGGGGGATATTCGTTATAGAGACAGCTACTCATAATAAAAGACTTTTTAGCCATAATAACCAAAGATATGAATCCGTGGGGGTTTTGGTTTGGGAGTAAATATATTTACCAGGTTGTTTAGGAAAAGAGCGGCTAAAAAGCCGGGACCTGCCATAGACCGGCCGGATTCTCCAAAGGGCAAAGTTATCAAGGATGAAGCTTTAAAAAGTAAAAAGATCTCAAAGGGCCTCAAAGAAAACCGGGTATACCTGGAAGATATTTTGGGCCAAAACGTCGACATCGTATCCAGAGAGTTTAGGCTGGGTACGGGAAATAAGTACGCCTGGCTGGTCTGCCTGGATAGCTTGACCAACGATGCCCATATCAGTGAAAACATTTTAAAGCCGCTGATGCTGGAGAACCTCATGGCCGGTATTGACCGGCTAGGGGGGGACGTTATTGAAATAATCGAAAAATCTATTTTAACGGCCGCTGAAGTCCGTTCTAAAGTATACAACATGTACGATGTCACCAGTTCGGTCCTGTACGGAAGTGCGGCGTTATTTGTAGATGGTTACGAAGAGGCCTTGATTATCAACCTCAAGGACTGGCCGCAGCGTGCGGTTGAAAAGGCGGACGTTGAAGTTGTAGTGCGGGGTCCAAAGGAAAGTTTCACCGAGACCATCGGTGTGAATACTTCCCTGGTCAGGCGCAGGCTGCGCTCACCCAACCTGGTAATAGAAGGTTTCAACCTGGGACGGGAGACTAATACAGCGGTTACCATCGCCTATCTGAAGGGGGTGGTCTCTCCCGAACTTCTCCAGGAGGTAAAAAGCCGTGTTAATCGTATCGATATCGACGGGATCCTGGAAGGCAATTACATCGAGGAACTGATTCAGGATGATCCTTACACCCCCTTCCCACAGATAGGCTTTAGTGAAAGGCCGGACCGGGTGGTGTCCGCCCTTCTCCAGGGAAGGGTGTGTATCTTTACCGACGGCACACCGATGGTCCTCTATCTGCCGATTTCACTCGGGGACCTGCTGCAAAGCCCGGAGGATTACTACGCGCGATACCATGTTGCCACGGCCATCAGGCTGCTGCGCTTCCTGGGGTTGGCAATTTCCCTGCTCTTACCTTCTTTTTATATTGCCGTAATCACCTTTCACCAGGAGATGATTCCGACCCAGCTTCTTATCAGCATTGCCGCCTCCCGGGAAGGTGTGCCTTTCCCTGCCGTGCTGGAGGCGCTGATCATGGAATTAACCTTTGAAGCCCTGCGGGAAGCCGGCATCAGGTTGCCCCGGGCAGTAGGCCAGGCTGTCAGTATCGTCGGCGCCCTGGTGATAGGGCAGTCAGCGGTTCAGGCGGGCATCGTATCTCCGTTGATGGTTATCGTGGTTGCCATAACCGGGATTGCGTCATTCATGATCCCGTCCTATAACCTTGCCATGGCGATGCGCCTGATTCGTTTTCCACTGATGCTCCTGGCTGCCACTTTGGGTTTGTTCGGGGTGATGACCGGGGTGCTGGCCATGCTGATCCACATGGCCGGACTGCGCTCCTTCGGAGTGCCCTACCTGGCGCCCCTGGCCCCGTTAAAAATTTCCGACTTGAAAGACTTCATGGTTAGGGCGCCGTGGTGGGCCATGCATAAACGCCCGACAGAGCTTGCCAGGAGGAATGAACGGCGCATCGCCCCGGATTTAAAACCGCATACCCCCTCCGAAGGCGATGTCCAAGAGTCAAATCTCAGCCTTAAAGAATTTGGCGGGTTAGACGCTGGTAAGACGTCGGCTGACGGAAGGTCCGGGACGAAAGGAGGCGGTGTTGGTGGGGATGGGACTTAAAGTGCTAATTTTATCTATGCTCATAATTGCCGCATCCCTGACCCAGACCGGCTGCTGGGATCATCAGGAGGCTGAGGGGTTGGGCATCGTTCTTGCTACTGCCCTGGACCAGGCCCCGGAAGGCAGGGTGCGGCTGACGGCTCAGATAATTAGCCCTAAGGGATTGGTCGGTGGTGGTCAGGTCGGTGGAGGCGGTGGAGCAGTAGGTGGCGCTTCCAGCCCCTACCGAAACGTCAGCGTTGAAGGGAGTACCATTTTTGACTGCATCCGGCTCCTGTCCCTGGAATCACCCCGCCAGCTCTTCTTTGCCCACAACCAGACCATCCTGATTTCCGAAGAGCTGGCCAGGAACAGGGGTATAGAAGAAATAATTGATTTTTTTGACCGTAACCCGCAAATCAGGCGGAGCAACTGGGTTCTGATAGCCCAAAGTGATATAAGCAGCATCATGGAGCTTCCTGGAGATATAACAAGCACGCCATCGCAGCGTATTCCCGCTATAATCAGTGAACAATGGTTAAGTTCTTATTATCCCGATATACAACTAGGAGACTTCCTGGAAGCCCTGGAGACTGAAGGCAGCGATGCTTTTGCTATGGGGATCCAGGTAGTATTTAATGAATCTGAAGTGCGTGATAAGCTTGCCAAAGGCTCTTCCAACGGCGATCAACGCCAGGAACCAGTTGGTGTACTGATAAAGGTTGGTAGTACAGCGGTTTTTAACGGCAACAAGCTGGCCGGCTGGCTGAACGAGAAAGAAAGCCGTGGCCTTCTCTGGGTCACGGGTAAAGTCAAAGGAGGGGTGATTACTGTGCCCTGCAGAACGGAAAACGGGAGCAGGGAAGGTCAGAGGCTCTCTCTGGAGATACTCCGCAACGAGTCCAAAATTGAACCTGAGCTCATTGACGGGGAGTTGAGCGTCACTGTAAAGATTAAAGCCAGTACCAATATCCAGGAGTCTGAGTGCATGGAGGAACTGGATAAGCCAGGAGCTATAAGTTCGATCGAGGAAGCGTTGGCTGGCGCGATTCAGCTTGAGGTGGAGGCGGCCCTGGCCAAAGCGCAGCAAGAGTATGGTTCGGATATTTTTGGGTTCGGGCCAGCGGTTCACCGTAAGTATCCGGGAGTGTGGAAGGAGATTAAAGCTGACTGGCAGGAAACTTACCATGATTTGCCTGTTTATGTTGAAATTGATACCAGGATCGCCCGGACCGGGCTGGTTACCAAACCGGTGCAAGTACAGTAAAGCTGATAAGGGGGCGGTTGTATTGAAAATACTGCTGTTAGTACTAGTATTTGCAGTCATTATCGCTTTAGAGGCGCCCGGTTTGGTCAGAAAAAAAATGTGGCGGGAGCTTACCGCCTTTAGTGTGCTTTTGCTCATTGGCATGATTCTCAGCTTCGGTCAGGTGTTGCAACTACCGCTGCCCAACCCGACCAGTGGGATTGACGCGGTATTTGGCCCCTTTAGCAAATATATTGAAAAATTGTTAAGCTGAGCAAAAATGGTTTACTAAACGATCAAAAAAGCGGGGGGATGTTTTCATAATATTTGGTCATCAAATGGATGTCATGTTAATTACTCAAAATTTTCTCCATAGCTTGTGATAAAATACTTGAAATGATAAACTGTTATAGAAGTATGTGCTTGTTCGAGCTCTTTTTTTTGATCCGGGGGTATTTTTATGGCTAGAAGCATAAAAAATTCGGGAAGTATCTGGGTTCTTGTCCTGCTGCTGCTAGTGGGTGGGTTGAGTGGCGGAGCCCTTGGCAATGCCCTGGCGCCGTCCCTCCCGTGGCTGAATTCGACCACACAGGTAGGTTTAAAGCCCATCACCCTGGATCTGCAGTTTTTAAACCTGACCTTTGGGTTTACTTTTGCTCTCGGGCCGCTGACCGCCCTGGGGATGATCTTAGGCTACATTGTCTACCGTAAATTGTAGGATGGACACTAAAATTGTGCTTGCCTCATCCTCTCCCCGCCGTGCGGATCTCTTAAAGCAAGCCGGGCTGGAGTTCAATATTATGGTCAGCGAGGTTGATGAAACCCTTGCCCCTGGCTTGGCCCCGGATGAGCTGGTCGAGTTGCTGGCTTTAAGAAAGGCGAACGCTGTTGCAGTCAGGCTGGACAGCGGGATCGTCATCGGCGCCGACACCGTGGTGGTTCAGGCGGGCCGGATCCTCGGCAAACCCTCCGGACCGCAGGAAGCATCTGCTATGTTGCGGCTCCTGCAGGGAAGCGGACACGAGGTCTATACTGGAGTTGCCCTGGTGGACGTTATCTCTCGTGAAACGTTGGTAGGGCATGAGATGACACGTGTGTTTTTTAATGGCCTGTCAGAAGAAGAAATAAGGCGTTATGTCGCCACTGGTGAACCTTTAGATAAAGCAGGGGCTTACGGTGTGCAGGGTTTGGCGGCGCTTTTTATCAACCGTCTGGAAGGGTGCTATACCAACGTGGTTGGTCTGCCACTGGCCAGGCTGGCAAAAATGCTGAAAAAACTAGGTTATGAAGTTCTTTAATGTGGAACGACCTAAAATTTTAGGTGACTTCGTATTGTTATGGGAGAGGCCAAAGACTAATGAGTAAAATTTCAGAGAGGGGCCGGAACATGCGCGTCGGTCTGTTTTCAAAAGATATGGGGATGGATTTGGGTACCGCTAATTCCCTGGTTTATGTCAAGGGAAGAGGGATTGTTATCAGAGAGCCTTCGGTGGTGGCCATCCAAAAGGACAGCGGCCAGGTATTGGCCGTAGGTGAAGAGGCAAAACGGATGATTGGCCGTACCCCTGGCAACATTATTGCCATCAGACCGCTCAGGGATGGAGTTATCGCTGATTTTGATATCACTCAGAGCATGATCAAGTATTTCATCAACAAGTCACTGCGCAGCCGCACTTTCCTGGTCCGGCCCCGGGTTGTTATAGGGGTTCCTTCAGGTGTAACTGCCGTGGAGGAAAGAGCGGTGCGCGAGGCGGCTTTACAGGCCGGCGCCAGGGAGGCTTACCTGATTGAGGAGCCGATGGCTGCCGCGATAGGCTCAGGGCTACCCGTGCACGAGCCCACCGGCAACATGATTGTAGATATCGGCGGGGGTACCACTGAGGTAGCTGTTATTTCATTGGGTGGCATTGTTACCAGCCGTTCCGTCCGTATCGCCAGCGATGAGATGGATGAAGCCATTATCAGCCATGTCAAGCGAACCTACAACCTGATGATCGGCGAGCGAACGGCAGAACAAATTAAAATACAAATCGGTACGGCATACCCCATTGATACCGTTGAAACCGAAGAAGTCAGGGGTCGCGACCTGGTTACAGGATTGCCTAAAACAGTCACAATAACTTCTGAGGAAATTTACAAGGCTCTCTCCGAACCTGTATCCAGCATCATCGAGGCAATCAGGGCTACCCTTGAGCAGACTCCTCCGGAACTGGCTGCCGATATAATGGACCGCGGTATTGTTATGGCCGGCGGCGGGTCGCTACTCAGGGGGCTGGATCAACTGGTCATCGAGCAGACCGGCATGCCGGTGCATCTGGCGGACGAGCCCCTACTGGCCGTCGCTTACGGAGCAGGGAGAGTCTTGGAAAACATCGACGTCCTGCGTAAAGTATTAATCCATCCCAAAAAGCTGGCGTAAATAGTCGTTGGTCGTTCTTCATTCGTACAGAGCGTTGTTTCAATATTATTAATTATATAGTTGGGAGTGAGCAATGGGGTGGGTTGGGTTACTGCCAAAAGGCTATTTTTTCTTGTCGTCCTGGTGGCGGTCACTCTGGCGGCCATGCGTCTTACCATCCCTGAGCCGGACAGGCTCACACCTCTGAGTTCTAAATTCAGGGATGTTCTCGCGCCGGCACAGTCCGGCTTAACCTGGCTCAGCAGGCAGGCCCGCCATGTCGTTACCATGCCTCTTTCTTTATACGGGGCCGCCGAGCGCAGCCAAGCCCTGGAACAGGAGGTAGAGAGCCTGCAGTATGAGATTACCCAGTTGAATGAATATAAGGCTGAAAACCAGAGGCTGACTGGACTTCTAAACTATAAGCAGGTGATGGTCCAACAGTACGACCTGCTGGTGGCTTCGGTAATTGCCAGAGACCCGGGTAACTGGTTTGCTACCGTGACGCTGAACCGGGGTAGCCGTGATGGCGTGCGTGAAAATATGACTGTCCTGACCCCACAGGGGTTGGTGGGCAGGGTTATAACAGTTTCCAACACCAATTGTGAGGTTTTACTAATAACTGACCCGCGCAGCGGGGTGGGTGCACTCATCCAGGAAACCCGTGCCCCCGGCATTGTTGAGGGCACTGTTGGCAGTTCCGGATTGGCCCGCATCATTCATATTCCCAATGACGCACAGGTCGAAGAAGGACAGGTTGTGGTGACATCCGGACTTGGCAGTATTTTCCCCAAAGGTATACCTATAGGTATAATTGCCAGTGTCAGCGTAGAATCGGCAGGACTCTTTAAACGTGCGGATATTCGCCTCTTTGCCGATATGAACCAGCTGGAAGAGGTATTTATTGTTACCACGGTATTCCCCGAGGCCGGTACTCCCCCGGCGGGAGGAGGTTAGGAAATGCCGTTTCCTTTTTTGTTAATCTTGTTGGTAGCAGCGCTGCTTCTGCAGACTTCGGTGCTGGAAGTTGTGTCCGTGGCGGGGGTAAAACCCGACCTGGTCATGCTTATTGTAGTGCTTAACGGCTTCCTCTTGGGTCCCAGGGAGGGGGCTTTTTTGGGTTATATCGGGGGCATCGTTGAGGATCTCTTTTTAGGGGAGTACATCGGTCTTAACGCTATTTCCAAGATGGCAGCAGGTTATTTGGCTGGGGTTGCCGGAGAACGACTATACAAAGAGAATACACTGGTTGCTACCGGTGTAACCTTTTTTTCTGCCGCCGCCGGATTGTTGGTAAACTATCTCTTGCTTTTTTTCCTGGACCTACACGTGTCCCCATTCTATGCTTTACTGAGGTTGGCGCTGCCGACAGCGCTTTATACGGCACTGTTGGCCCCGTTCATATTTGGTCGTATATTTCGTTACTTCCAGGTGCGCAGCAAAGATTTTTAAACAGCGCCTGGCTTTCGAAAATGCTTACCTCGGCAATCTGCCCCTTCTGATTAATTGATATTACCTCTATCTGGAAATGAGGGACAATATATGGAAAGAAAATTAATGGAGAGGAAAATGCAAGTCGTTCTGGTGATTGTCTTCACTATCTTCGGCCTGCTCGCATTTAGATTGTTTTACATGCAGCTCATCCAAAACGACAAATTCTCAACCCTGGCCAGAGAAAACCGGATGAGACTGACCAACATAACAGCGCCCAGGGGAGAGGTGTTTGATCGCTGGGGGGGGAAACTGGTGGGCAATGAGCCTGTCTATACAGTTTCCCTGGTTAACCTTGCTGGTGAAAGTACCGGTGATGTCGTACCCAGACTGGCCTCAATTATGGGCATAAACCCCGTGGAAATTGAAGAAAAGATAGCTAATCAAAAGCAGCTCTATGAGCCGGTAAAGATTGCCACCCGGGTGTCCCCGGAGGTTGTAACCAGAATTGAGGAGCAGCGGCTGGAACTACCTGGGGTGGTAATTGATATAGAGCCCCAGCGGCAATACCCCAGTGGCAGCATCCTGTCTCATGTGATGGGTTATGTGCGGCAGATCAACCCGGAGCAGCTGGCGGAGCACCAGGGTGAGGGTTACAAGATGGGAGATCCCTTCGGTCAGTCCGGCCTGGAATATACCTATGAAAAGTTCCTGCGCGGGCAGGACGGGGGCAGGCAGGTAGAGGTTGATTCAATGGCCCGGCCGGTAAGGGACCTCGGGGTCAAGGAACCGGTACCCGGTAATAACCTGGTCCTTACCATTGACCAGCGGGTGCAAAAAGCAGCGGAGGAAGCCCTGGAGGAGGGCTCCAAGCTGGCTGTCAGCCAGGGGTATGGCGAAGCGCGCGCCGGGGCGGCAGTGGCCCTGGATGTGAACACCGGAGCAGTGCTGGCGATGGCCAGCTACCCAAGCTACGATCCGGTAAAATTATCCGGGGTGTTAACCCAAAATGACTACGAGGAGATCTTTAATTCCCCCTGGAAGCCCATGTTAAACCGGGCGCTTTTAGCCTACGCGCCTGGTTCAACCTTTAAGATGATTGTAGCAATGGCCGGCTTAGATACTGGAAAGACCACTCTTGAGTCAACCATCTCAGACCCAGGCTACTTTTTCTGGGGCAGGGCCTTTAATGACTGGAAACTGGATGGTCACGGCACTGTTGACCTGATCAAGGCGCTCAAGGTTTCCTGCGATACTTATTTTTATCAATTGGGCTTAAGGCTTGGCATCGATGAAATTGCCCGTGTCGCCAGGGAATTCGGGCTGGGTGAAAAGACAGGGATCGAACTACCAGGGGAAGAAAGCGGTGTAGTGCCGGATGCAGTTGCCAAGATCGAGCAAAGAATTCCCTATCTGAGCTCGGACGATACGAAAAAGGTTAGAGAAATTCAACAGCGATATGATGAATTGCTTGGCAAAACCACGGACGAAGCCCAACGTAAGGCGCTGATGAGCAAAAGGTCAAGTGAATTACAAGCAGTCGAATGGGAACTGGACTGGCATGACTATGACACCATTATTTCCTCGATTGGGCAAGGCGACAACCGCTATACTACGCTGGAAATGGCCAATTATATTGCAACCCTGGCCAACGGGGGGACCCGCTATAAACCGTACCTGGTACAAAGGGTGGTCAGTCAGGACGGCAGGCTGGTGCAGGATAACAGTCCAATTGAACTGGGACGTGTAAGCGTCTCACCGGCCTCTATGGCGGCTGCCAGGCAGGGTATGCTCGAAGTGACCTTGCCGCCTGACGGGACCGCGTATGGCTTCTTTAACGGTTTCCCCCCGGTTGCCGCTAAAACGGGTACCGCCGAGGTGCTCAATCACGACTCCCACGCCCTTTTTGTGGCCTTTGCACCTTATGATAAGCCGGAGATTGCGGTAGCGGTGGTGATAGAATATGCCGGTCACGGCGGGACCATTGGCGGGCCGGTGGCTGAGGATATGATTGCGGCCTACTTGGGATTGCCCATACCTGGACAGAAAATGATAAATACCCCCGAATAATGCTATCAACCCATTTTATTTGCATTAATTATAGGAAATTGTCACAAAACGTTTTTATTGCCTTAGCAGGATTTAGTTGCCTCCCGTAGAATAAACTGCTTAGTTGCTGTTTTATGGAGGAGATAACTGTGGCCTATATAAAAGAGAGCGCCCAAGGAGATATCCTTTCGGGTTTTGGTCAGGGTAGTCAGGCAGATGATAATCTATTTGACGAGAATACGATTTTGGTCCAGCGCACCCTGCGTTCAGGCCAGAGTGTCCGTTACAGTGGCAATGTGGTTATCCTTGGGGATGTCAATCCGGGAGCCGAAGTGACGGCAACCGGTAATATTATCGTTATGGGCGCCCTGAGGGGTGTGGTGCATGCCGGGGCCAACGGCGACGAAACAACCGTAGTGATGGCCTTCCGTCTTAATCCGACTCAATTGAGGATTGCCAATCACATTACCCGTCCGCCGGATAACGAAAAAGTGGATATGGATCTGCCGGAGATAGCCCGGATCAAGGATGGGGTTGTCACCATTGAAGCTTTTCAGACCGGTGGGGAGCGTCAGGGAAAGGCTATTTGAGGGTCCACGAACCTTAAATTATCAGTCGTCTAAGGAGCCCTATTTTCTTTTTACGGCGTGTCACACTTAATAGAGGAGGAAGTTTACGAATGGGTGAAGTAATCGTTATTACTTCCGGTAAGGGTGGAGTGGGTAAAACCACCACCACGGCTAATATCGGCACAGGCTTGGCAGCTATGGGCTATAAAGTGGCGCTTCTTGATACCGATATCGGCCTGAGAAACCTGGATGTGGTCCTGGGGCTGGAGAATAGAATCGTATATGATATTGTGGACGTTACCAGCGGCAACTGCCGCCTTAAGCAGGCCTTGATTAAAGACAAGCGCTTGGAAGGACTGCACCTTCTACCGGCGGCACAAACCAAAGATAAGACCGCGGTTAGCCCTGAGCAGATGTGTCAACTTTGCGAGGACTTAAAAAGCGATTTTGATTTTGTCATCATCGACTGTCCGGCGGGAATCGAACAGGGTTTTCGCAATGCTATAGCCGGAGCTGATAAGGCCGTGGTGGTGACTACACCTGAGGTATCGGCGGTACGGGATGCCGACCGCATTATCGGCCTGCTGGAAGCCGCAGACTTGCGCGAGCCGAAGTTAATCATCAACCGCATCCGGCCTAAAATGGTCAGGCAAGGAGACATGATGGGCATCGAAGACATCATTGATATTCTCGCCGTGGACCTTTTGGGGGTTATTCCGGAAGACGAGATGATTGTTATAACCACCAACCGTGGTGAGCCTGTAGTGACTGATCAAAACACCCGGGCGGGTCAGGCCTATCAAAATATAGTCCGCCGTGTTGCGGGTGATGAGGTACCCATGATGAACCTCGATGAAGAAACCGGCTTCTTTAAAAAATTAAAGAAAATAATCGGCCTGAAGTAGCAGAAGGGGGCGCGGAAATGCTGGATTTACTGAGAAGGGTCTTTGGTAGGGATAGCGGAAGCAAGCAAGTGGCCAAGGAGAGGCTGCGCCTGGTTCTGGTACACGACCGGAGTAGCATATCACCCCAGTTGCTTGAGACTTTAAGGACCGAGTTGATTCAGGTTATCTCCAACTACATGGACATTGATGAAAATGGTCTGGAGGTTAGCCTGGACTCCAGCGGGAACACCGTGGCGCTGGTAGCCAATATTCCCGTAACAGGCATGAAAAGAACGGGTACAGCCTTTTAAAGTGTTTCTGATAGTGAATTAATACCAGTCCGTTATGCATATAACGGACTTTTTTTATATAAAACACTGTAATATAATATAATATGTATGTTAAAAAGAAATATTAGCCAGAAGAGAGTGTGCTGACTATTTTCACACAAAGCAGACTGTTTAAAAAAGTAGACTATACCCTGTTATTGACGGTTGCCACAATCATCCTTTTCAGCCTGGTGATTATTTATAGCGCCACCAAACCTACCGACGTCTTGCCGGTGGCTGAAGGGGTGAGCAATAGCGGAGATGCTTTTGCGTCTGTCAAAAAGCAAATCATTAACATCTGCCTTGGTTTTGTGGCTATGGCAATGGCGCTGTACATCCATTACGAGGACCTGGCCAAGCACACCAAAGCCCTTTATATCCTTAACCTGATCATGCTGGGTGCGGTATTGTTCGTTGGTGATTCGGCCCTGGGAGCACAGCGCTGGATAGAAATTGGCCCTTTCCGCTTTCAACCTTCGGAATTTTCAAAGCTAATTATTATCATTTGTTTTGCTGCTTTTTTGGATTCTCGTCAGGGTAGGTTAAACCGGTTCAGGGATCTTCTGCCATGCTTTGCCTTTATCGGAGTGCCCCTGCTGTTTATTTTGAAACAGCCGGATTTGGGTACTTCCCTGGTGTTTATGGCCATCATGTTTGGGATGCTTTTTGTGGCGGGAGCGCGGCCCTCACTATTAATCGGCTTGCTCCTGGGTGGTCTGGCTTTGGCTTGCCTGTGGATCGGGGCGCATTTTTGGTTTGAAGCCCACAGTAATTATAATCTGTGGATACCTTTGAAGGACTACCAGTTAAAACGCCTGATTATTTTCATCAACCCCTGGCAGGACTGGCACGGAGACGGCTACCATATTATCCAGTCCCAGATTGCCATTGGTCAAGGCGGGCTGTTCGGACGTGGTCTGTTTAACGGTAGCCAGACGCACGGTAACTTTCTACCGATCCAGGAAACTGACTTCATTTTTTCAGTGGTGGGGGAAGAACTGGGCTTTGCCGGAGCGATACTGCTGCTCTTTTTATTCTTTGTGTTGATCTACCGGTGTATCCATATCGCCATCAACGCCAGGGATAATTTCGGATTCCTGTTGTCGGCCGGCGTGGTCTCCATGCTCACTTTCCACGTCCTGGTTAACGTAGGTATGACCAGCGGGATCATGCCGGTCACTGGAATACCCTTACCGATGTTCAGCTATGGGGGAAGCAATATGGTGACCAACCTGGCAGCGCTCGGCCTTCTTCTCAATATCAACATGCGCAGGCAGCAGATTGTATTCTGACGTAAGACTGTATGAGCCCTCACCACCCATATCGCTTAGTTTTCATCCTCTGCTGCCGTGTTTAATTATTGTGTGCAAGCTTGGAGCCTTCGGGCTCTTTTTTTTATAGGGGGATTGTCATATTTCCTATATAAGGAAATATACTTTATCAGACAAGCCTTAACGGGGGGTTATACTTTGAAAGGTACAGGTATTAAGCCAGGCGGAGCATTCAAGTCGGAGGACCTAATGTCCACCTACAGGCCTCCTCACTGGAAGAAGCCAAAGCGTGCAATCTATAAAAACCATAACCTTTTTCGGGTCTTTGCGGCACTGGTAATTATGATGGGCTTCCTGGCGCTCAAGGATACTGCCAATCCCTGGGGAGTAGGAGCCAGGGAAAACCTCAAGAGTGTTCTGACCACGGAATGGAATTATCAGCCTGTATTTGAGAGGGTGGTCCAGTATGGCTTGGCCATAGCCAATACTGAATGGCCTTTGCCGAGCAGCCCCCAGCCGGTTATTTCAATAAATGGCCTTACCGAAATGCCGGAGAGCCTGCAGGTTCCGGTGTCCGGCCAGGTGGTGCGTGGCTATGGCATGGTTGTGGATCCCATCGACAACATGGAGCGTTTTCACTCAGGTATTGACATTGCCGCGCCGGTCGGCAGCCCGGTGATGGCCGTACAGGATGGTACGGTACAGCGGTTGGGAGACAGCCCGGTACTCGGTAAATATGTCTTGATCGAACACACGGGGGAGGGCTATTTTTCCTTCTACGGTGAACTGGCGCGTTTGATAGTGGAGGAGGGGCAGGCTGTTCAGGCCGGGCAGGTCATAGGTGAGGTTGGGACTGCCGGTGATATTCCCGGTGGAGGGCTGCATTTCGAAATGAGGGAAAACAATAAGCTGGTGGATCCGCTAACCAGGTTGCAGCTCAGGTAAGAGGGAAGGGGCCTTTTCTTTGAAAGTCGGTCGCATATATGGCGTGAATATCAACCTGAATAATGGTTTCCTGGCCCTCCTGGGGCTGTTTTTTATAGCTGGGGTGCTGGGTAAGGGACTGATTGCCTTTGCCGTGGTACTGCTCCATGAGATGGCTCATATAGCAGCGGCACGTTGGTTTGGCGTCAATGTTTCCGATGTTGAACTGTTGCCCTTCGGCGGCGTTAGCCACATCGGCGGCGAGGTGGTGTTTGATCCTTCTAAAGAAGTATACGTGGCTGCCGTAGGCCCTGCCACCAACCTGTTGCTGTTTGGACTGGGAACCGCACTGAAAAACAACGGCCTGTTGGACAACGACCTCGGCGCTTTTTTTCTCCAGTGCAACCTGATGGTGGCGGCATTTAACCTGCTTCCGGCGCTTCCTCTTGACGGGGGTAGGGTTTACCGGGCTTACCTAGCCAGGCGCATAGGCTTTAAAAAGGCTACTTACCAGGCCGCGTGGTGGGGGCAGTTCTGGGGCGCGGCCATTGTGCTGGGTGGGACTGCGGGGCTGGCTGCGGGAATGTCCGGGATCGATATAGTTGTAACCGGCCTTTTCCTTCTTTATGCCGCCATCAATGAAAAATCCCTGGCTTCCTACCATTTTATCAGACACCTGGCCCAGAAAAAAAAGGAACTGGTTGCAGCCGGTGTGCTGCCGGGTGAGCCGCTGGTTTCGTTTGATACGGTGCCACTGGGTGAGATCATCCGGTTGTTCGTCCCCAAGCGCTTTCACCTGGTCCTGCTCGTGGATAAGGATTACCAGTATCGTGGTGTGGTCAGCGAGGCCCAAATAGTTGACGCCCTGCTTAAAGACGGCATGGATATCCCAGTCGGCAGCCTGTTGAAATAGTGAAGGAAGCAAGGTGACGGTTCTCCTGCTTCCAAAAAGCCTCTTGGGTAGTGATCCCGGGGTTAACTTCCGCTCTCTCCGCACTCCTCCGTAATTTTACATAGCCCCTGTCTCCTTGATAAGTTTTGCATCCTTTCTCTCTTTGCTTTAGGAAACAACGATCGGCACAGGATTATCAACACTTTGGCAGGTTACTTTGCATAAGGCGGGCACTTCAGCCCACTGCTCAGGCAGCAACATAATGCTGGACAAAATGGACAAAGAACGGGAAAGAAGAGGACATAAATTATGCCGTTATGCCGATGATGCTAATATCATTTCATTGCGACCGCAAATACTAACGCTCCTTTAACGGGTGTTTCTTTTTTTTGTGCAGAAAACACCTCGCAAACCCATGACAGACTCGAACGAGCGTTAGTTTACAGGGAAAAATCCAGAAACATGGATAACAACAACAAGCCCACAGCCCAAGGTACACACCCTTAGCTCTCTCAGCCAAGGCACCATTTTCCAGCCGACATGGGATATATGTCTACCAAAATGCCGTTGACAATTAATATGTAAAAAGGTAATATTATACTTATAAACTTATACATGGATAGATTGTAATCTACTCAAGCTGAAATGTAAATTGTATTAGTTTAGTGAGATAGTGTTGATTAATCTAACCAGTATGGATTTTTGAGTTTTAAGTGAAGGAGGCGAAACAATGCGTATTAAAATTGAATTTGAGACCAGCAATGAATATTTACCGATGGACTACCGGCGTAAGTTTTTATCTTATCTAAAAAGTGCTATTGAGGACTACAACAACGACCTATATGCGGTGTTATACGGTGAAGGACACACTCCTAAGTCATTCTGTTTTAGCATCTATTTTGCGCCGAAGGTAGTTATTTCCAAGGACGAGATAACTCTTTACAGCAAACGTCTACATGCCACGTTTACCACCCAGGATGTGTTATTAGGAATACATCTGGTTAATGCGCTTATGGCACGTATCAACAAGTGGTTTCCCTTAGCGGACAGCAATAATGAGTTAAAGGCCCTTTCAATAACCAAGGTACAGGAAGCGCTCATTACAACAAATTCTGTTCTTTTTAAAATTCTATCTCCTGTTGTTATCCGGGATCATAATGAGAAAGAGGTAAGAGACTGGTATCTCACTTTTGAGGATGACAGCTTTGAAAAGATTTGGAAACGCAACTTGAAAACTGAACTACAAAATGTCTTTGGAAGAGATGTTAGCAGCGATGTTGACGCTCTTCAAATCAAGCCTATTGATCTTAAAAAGACGGTCGTTAAAAGTTACGGAATTTACATTCCTTGCACCATTGGTAGTTTAGTGATGGAAGGGGAAAAATATTTACTTGAGTACCTTTATAAGTCAGGTATCGGGAGCCGTCGCGCGATGTGTTTTGGATGCGTTGATGTGGTATGAGAGATGAGGGATGAAAAATGGATAACAGCTTAATCCGGCTCACGCTGGGCGATTGGCAGTGGAACGCGGCGGTGATTGGGTTTATCAATATTGTTAAAGAAGAAAATGTTCACATCATTGATGATACCGTTGAGTTTGTAGCGGAAATCCTGGACGGATTCGAGGAAAAGTATTTTGATTACCTGATCCGAACCTACGAGAAAACATTGTCATGGTACAAAATAGTCAGTTTTAAGGACAAGCTTGATGCCTATGAGGAAAGCAATTTTGAAAGTTTTGATTTAAAGGCGCTTCAGAACTTGAATACCTACATAAAAGATGTCAAGCGTTATACCAAAAGCAACAGCTATAAGGCTGCTTACGATTTGATCGATTTGGATATAGACATACTTTCTCTGGAAAAACAGTTGTCGACAATTAAAGAGCATAAAGGCCAGCAGCAATTCAATGACGATAAAAACAGAGTCATTGCAGAGGTGGAACAAGTTTTTGCTATTTTGCGGCAGATCATTGACTACTGCGACAGTGCTGGTAGCAAACAGTATATCGGAGCCAAAAATATCATTTATACGGTCATAAAAAATGCCTGGAATGGGGTAAGTTTCCTCAACGCTCAGACGAAGGAGAAAGATGTCTACGTTGATTACAAAACATATTTTGTAGATACGGCAACTGTTTACCTAAAAAGTGACAAGAGTAAATATAAATACAATTGTTTTGTGTGTGATGCCCCCATTAAGGATATGAGTAATGATTTGAGCTTTTTAAACGCAACCGGTTTTGATGTTGCGAGGAAATCTTCTCATGTTTGGGATTTTCAAAATGATATAGCCATTTGCCCGGTGTGTAAGTTGATATATTCTTGTTTGCCGGCCGGCATGTTCTACATTTATGATCGGGGCCTTTATGTGAATGCGAATATCCGCCTGCAAGATGCGCTGAATATTAATTATAAGATTAAAAGGGAAATATTGAGCTTGCCTGAAAGAGGAATGCGCTCGGTGTACCATGCCTTGGTAGGTGCGCTGCATGAAAAAGAAAATAATACGGCCAAATATGAACTTGCGGATATACAGGTCGTCCGTTATGAAAATGAGAGCTATCGTTTCAATATCTTGTCCCAAAAAATGCTGGAAATCATTGTTGCATCTGAGCAGGAATTAAACAGTCTGATTAAAACAGCTTTCAGCGAAAACGGTGTGAGTGTCCAAATCTATGACGAGGTCATTGTCCGTATTTTTAATAGTCAGAATTTATTTACTTTGATTCATAGGATGTTGCATTATAAACTTTCCGATTCGTCAAAATGCTATTTTAATGGGACGCATGTGAATCACATATTAAAAATCAACCAGCGAATCTATACAAGTTTGGGAGGGATGAAGATGGAAAAAGCTAGGGAACAAGTACAGGAAAATATTGATCTAGTCAAAAACGCCAAAGCGGCGGGTTATTATCTCCGTGGGGTGTATACCGACAAAGGTTCGGGCAATAAGCTTCCTGGGATTTGTTATCGGTTGCTCAATGCTCTTAAAACATCTAACACCGATATGTTTATGGATGTGACGCTTAACTGCTATCTTTATGTGAGGAGCCAAGTTCCAAAAGTCATTACCGATGTTTTGGGCCAAGAGAAGAGTTTTAGTACTATGGGATATGCCTTTGTCGCTGGACTGATAGATGCTCAGGATACCCGTGAAAATACAACTGAAAAGATTAAGGGGGAAGTAAAATGAGAAGCAAAGGTTTGACCTTAACCATGATATTTCAGGCAGAAAGCGCTAATTACGGGGAAAGCGTTGGTAATGTGGCTTCGCTGAAGAAAATGTCCAGGGGGCAAGGTGATCAATATACCTATATTTCTAGGCAGGCGCTTCGTTATAATATTGTCGAACAGTTAGGTGAGGCGTTGGCTTCGGTTAAAGCAGAGGGCAGCGGGGATAAAAAGGTTGTGCAATTCAGTGAAGAGGCGACGATTGACAAATATCCCGAAATTGATTTTTTTGGCTATTTAAAAACTGAAAAAGGTACGGGTGGAAAAAAACGCAGTGCTAAAGTCCGGTTATCCAATGCGGTCTCTCTAGAAAGTTACAAAGGGGATTTGGATTTTCTGACCAATAAGGGGCAGGCGGATAAGATCGGGGAGAATATGAACATTGCCCAGGCGGAAATTCACCGTTCCTATTACCGCTATACTATCACGGGTGACCTGGATCAGATCGGTGAGGATGTGGTATACGGCATCAGCTTGGACAATCGGGAGCGGGCGCGTAGGGTGAAACGTCTGCTGGATACGATTGCATTTCTGTACCGTGATATTCGTGGCCGTAGAGAAGACTTAAAGCCATTGTTTGCCATTGGGGGAGTATATGATATCAAAAACCCTGTATTTCAAAATGTTGTCAGTATCAAGAACAACTGTATTGATGTTTCCGAAATCCAAGGGGTATTGTACGATAGTATCAAGGAAGATACGTATTGTGGTGTTGTGAATAAGAGCTTCGACAATACTACGGAGTTGAAGGACCAATTGCACGCTCTGTCCATGCCTGAATTTTTTGTAATAATGAAACAAAAGGTGGACGCATATTATGAAGGCAATTAGAGTGCGCTTGCGGCAGGATATGGTCAATTACAAAAAGCCTACAAGTTTTCAACTCAAGGAAACCTATCCTTTGCCGCCGTATTCTACTGTTATCGGTATGGTGCACAACCTATGTGGCTATACAAGATATCAGCCCATGCAGGTCAGTGTGCAGGGGAAATACTTTTCCAAGGTCAATGATTTGTATACTCGCTATGAATTTAAAAATGCTATGAAATATGAGGCGGCCAGACACCAGTTGCAAGTGGGGAAATATGGTGTTGGTCAAGGCGTGGCTACGGCGGAATTGTTGGTCGATGTGGAGCTATTGCTCCACATCGCGCCTGAAGATCAAAGTCTTGTGGAGGAGATTTATTCCGCCTTTGTCCAACCGAAGGAATATCCATCATTGGGACGGAGGGAGGATTTGGCAACCATTGATGAAGTGAAAGTTGTTAACCTGTTTCAAAAGGAATTGGAACGTCAAATACCTGCTTACAAAGACTATTCTGCCTATATTCCGTATGAAATGTTACAGGAAGATAACGAGAAAGTGAAACTGACCCATCAGAGACAGGGTGTAGCCCACCCGGGAACAAGATACAAGCTGCCTAAAAACTACGAGCTAGTAAACTTCGGGAGTGAAAAAGTTCCTAAGATTTTCAGGCGCTGGAACAAGGTCGAAGTGGTCTATGGCAGCGCAACCGCTTTAGCCGAAGAAACTTTCATGGTAGATGAGGACAATTTGGTCGCGTTCATGGTTTAGGAGGGATTGTAGTGGAAGAACGTGCGTTGGCAAAGTCAAATCCCAAAGAGACTATCCAGGAACATACTGATAAATTACTAGAGAATCTGGCTTTATTACGAAAAATATATCCCAATCTGTTTGCAGATATAGATTGGGATATATTGTATTGGGCATGTGTTTATCATGATTTGGGAAAATTGAATTCTAAGTTTCAAGAACGAATTAGAACTGGGAAACGTTTTATAAATGAAATTCCGCATGGTCTTATAAGCCTAGCCTTTATCGACTACAAGATGCTCAAAGAAAAGGGGCTTGAAAAAAAAGACCTTAAGCTTTTGTTTCAGGCAGTGGCTTATCACCATGACCGAAAAATGCCGTTCCAGAATTCCGATATTGAAGAGGAATTTGCAGGGCTAAGTGCTCCATCTGGACGTTTTAAATATGATAAGTTACCACAAAAATTATTTCTCGCAGAGTACATCGATCAGCGATATTTCAGTGTGAACGAACGTTTTTACGAGGAGCAAGGAAAATCGTTTTTCCGCTTTATCATGCTTGAGGGATTGTTGAACCGTCTGGATTACGCTGCGAGTGCACATATTCCAGTTGAGAATCCCAATGACTTTCTTGAAGGAGCTTTGGATGGGTTAATGGATCGCTGGAAGGAAGTTAATGAAAAGGCTCATTGGAATGACTTGCAGGATTATATGCGAAACAATGCAGACAAGAATGTCATTGTAATTGCTCAGACTGGAATGGGCAAGACAGAGGCAGGCCTTTTATGGCTCGGGAATGTTAAAGGATTCTTCACTCTGCCGCTTAAAAGTGCCATCAATGCGATTTATCAGCGCATCACGAAAGATGTTGTGTTGGAGAACCGGGAAGACCGGGTCGGTATGCTTCATTCGGACACATTTATCCGCTATCTCATGCAAATTGAGTTTGGAGATAAAGATGAACAAAATGAAAATAAGGAAGACATTTCGCTTGATGTCTATTACACGAAAACAAGGCAGCTCTCTTTGCCTCTGACCATTTGTACTTTGGATCAACTGTTTAGCTTTGTTTTCCGGTATAGGGGATTTGAGCAGAAGCTGGCGACCTTGTCTTATGCTAAAGTAATTGTTGATGAGGTACAGATGTACTCTCCCGAATTAATGGCTTATCTAGTACTTGGCTTGCATTATATAACACACATGGGCGGTAAGTTTGCTATCTTAACTGCTACATTGCCAAATTTTTTTATTAATTTGCTGAGAGAGCAGGAAATTCCATTTGAAACCCCTCGGGTTTTTACAGACGATAGTCTTCGTCACAGCTTGAAAGTGTTGAATAAGGAAATCAACGCCGAGGATATCTTCATTTTTAGCCGACAATACGGCGGCAAGAAAATTTTAGTGATTTGCAATACTATAAAAAGCGCAGTTAGTATTTATCATCAACTTAAAGAGGAAATGGCGGAAGATAAACATCAGATCCAGCTTCTCCATAGCTGTTTTACTAAAGCAGACAGGGCAGAAAAAGAGAAGCATATTTTAGAAATGGGGCAAAGCAAGAGTAACGAAAGCGGCATATGGATTTCAACCCAAATCGTAGAGGCATCACTGGATATTGATTTTGACTTGCTATTTACGGAGTTATCCGACTTGAACGGCTTGTTTCAGCGAATGGGTAGATGCTATAGGAAACGGGAGTTGGATCTTCCGTATAATTGTTTTGTGTTTACTGGTGGCGATAAACGCTGTAGCGGGGTAGGTGCCTTTATTGATAAAGAAATTCATAGACTTTCCA
>JAQVOH010000009.1:0-2008 GCA_028702695.1 Desulfotomaculaceae bacterium | reverse complement strand
TGGGGAGGCCTGGGTTATGCGTATTACGGGAACGATGTTTTATTATTACTTTGTTTGCCGGCGAAAACTATGGTGCTTTTATAATAACATAGCGCTGGAGAATGAAAGCGAAAGCGTGTTGTTGGGAAAGTTGATTGATGAGACTGCTTATGGACGAGAGCATAAACACATAATGATTGACGAAACCGTCAATGTGGATTTCATCAAGGATTGGAAGGTCCTCCATGAAATTAAAAAAAGCAAAAGTATTGAGGAGGCTTCTATCTGGCAGGTGAAATATTACTTGTATTTCCTGAATCAAAGGGGAATTCAAATCAAAAAGGGCATTTTGGACTATCCAAAAATTAAAAAACGCGAGGAAATTTTCTTATTGGAAGGCGATTTGGAAAAGATCGAAGAGATTATGACGAGTATAGAAGGTATTGTGTCGCAAAAAAAGATGCCGCCGCCTATAGACTCTAAAATCTGTAAAAGCTGTGCTTATTACGAATATTGTTATGTTTAAGGAGGTACAGTATGGCGGAGAGCTTTTATTTGTTTGCCAATGGAGACTTGCATAGGAAAGATAATGTATTGCGGGTTACCACGCCAGATGGCAGATTTAAAGATATTAAGGTGGAAGTGACGCGAGATATTTATGTATTTGGAGAAGTTAGCTTAAATACAAAATGTTTGAATTATGCGGGTCAGTTATCCATCCCACTCCATTTTTTCAATTACTACGGGTTTTATACGGGAAGTTTTTATCCGAAGGAAGAAAATGTATCGGGCAAACTGTTGATTGAGCAAGTTAATTATTATACAGATGGAGATAAGCGTTTAGAAATTGCAAAGGAATTTATTGAGTCGTCGAGTTATAATATTTTACGAAATCTTCGTTATTATAATGAAAGAAACAGAGATTTGGAATCTTGCATGTCGGAAATTAAAGCTTTAAGACGTGCAATTGCTAGAACAAAAGATATCAATGAATTAATGGGAGTTGAAGGGAGCATCCGGCGAGTTTATTATAGTGGATGGAAGGAGATTATCAATCAAGAAATCGATTTTGAAAAACGGGTAAAACGTCCACCGGATAATATGATAAACACACTGATCTCTTTTGTTAATTCGCTAGTATATGTGACCTGTTTGACAGAAATCTACAAAACTCAATTGCATCCAGCCGTGAGTTACTTGCACAGTGCAGGAGAGAGAAGGTTTTCTCTGTGTTTAGATATTTCGGAGGTGTTTAAACCACTTATTGCCGATAGGCTAATATTTTCCATGTTAAATAAGAACATGCTGACGGAAAAGGATTTTGAACGTGGGTCAAACTTTTGTTATTTAAAGGATGCTGGACGCAAGCAGCTGTTGCAGCAGTATAACGAAGCTCTGGAGCGGACTATTCAACACAAAGGACTGAATAAAAATGTTTCTTATCGTCATTTAATTCGTCTGGAGTGTTATAAACTGATTAAGCATTTGATGGGAGATAAAAAATATGAAGGCTTTACTATTTGGTGGTGACGATGTACATTATATTGGTTTATGATATTGAGATGAATGAAGGTGGAGCAAAGGCCTCCCGAAGAATTTTTAAAACCAGTAAAAAATATCTTACTCATGTTCAAAAATCAGTTTTTGAAGGTGAGATTACACCGGCCATGTTGAAGAAGTTACAAGTGGAATTAAGCAGGTATATTCGTGCGGATAAGGATTCAGTATTGGTATTCAAAAGCAGAGAAGAGCGTTGGCTCCAAAAAGAGTTTTGGGGGAAAGAAGATGATAAGACCTCTAATTTCTTTTAAGCATAGATTATTTCTGCCGATCCCCGATAATGCAAATTAACCCATAGGACGACAAACGCCCAACCGTCAGTAATTTTGGTTATAGTTTCTTATTTTTTATCAATAGAATTGGATATATGAGATGTGAAAACTGTGGTCGACAGAATTAGCCCCAAATTTCCTAGTGACATGCGCTTTTCTGGTCGAAGCGTCAGAATCTAACCATAGTGGAATGTAAA
>JAQVOH010000175.1 GCA_028702695.1 Desulfotomaculaceae bacterium | reverse complement strand
AAAGGCCACCTGGGGTGGCGCGGTCGCTGGTAGCAATGGGTTACCGCCTCAAAGCCGGCCATAATCCGGCCTGCTTCTTCCACCTGATTATCAGGGGCATCCCACACCACCATGGCGTTGGCCACATAACCCAGGTCACGATGGCGCACAGTAGCCCCAAAACGCCTGATCAGGCCTTCATCAACAAACCTTTTCACAGCCCTGATGAGGACCTCCTCGGACATCCCCAAAGCTTGTGCCAAGATCCGGAAAGGACGGCTTACCAGTGGCAAGCCCTCCTGTAGAGCCCGAATAATCTGCCTGTCCTGTTCTGTCAGCGCCAATATAACACCTCAGTCCAGATCAAAGTTAACCCTTATTTTATAAATTTTCCCAGCTGGAAAGGTCATTATTTCTTGTATACCGGTACGTTCCCTAATTTCTTTTAAAGTCTCCGCCAGCTTTTTTTCCGAAGGAGCCAGCACTGTAAACCACATATTGATCGGGCCTTCCCTCAAATAGTTGTGGGTCACTCCAGCAAATGAATTGACCACTGCAGCCACCTCGTCGATGCGTTCTCCGGCTACCTCCATGGCACAGAGGGCGCCACTATAACCCAGTTTTCTGGAATCAAAAACCCCTCCGAGGCGGCGGATGATCCCGTTTTCAACCAGCAGCCTGAGCCGCGCGATGACCTCAGCTTCACTGATGCCAAGGGCTTCCCCTACTTCGCGATAGGGTTCGGGGGAGATAGGCAAACTGGTCTGGATTAGCTTTAGAAGCTGCCTGTCCGTCTCGTCTAACGCCATGTTCAATATCCCCTTCGCCCGTGATAAAGACACCACGGCTCTTCAGCCATATAGTCCCCGTGGTAAAAGTAGGCACGGGCCCGGCAACCACCACATACCTTTTGGTACTGGCAGGATCCGCAGCCTCCCTGGTAGGACTCTGTGCGGAGTTTTTTAAATATTTCCGCCTCCCGCCAGATTTCTTCAAAGGGGGTTTCCCGGACATTCCCCGCCGGTAAATTAAGGTAGGCGCAGGGCTGTACAATACCCTTGGGACTGATGATGCAGTATGATATCCCGGCCAGGCAGCCCTTGCTGAAACGGGTCTTGACCCCCATTTGTGCAGCGATGCGCATAAACTGTGGCGCACAGGTCGGTTTTAACTCAATTTTTACTTCAGCCTGTTTTTGCATAATCCGGCGCAAGAGTTCCTCGTACTGTTCAGACCTGAGTGTTTCGGCTTCAATATTAACAGCGCGCCCGGTCGGAACCAGAAAAAAGATATGGTGGCCAATGGCGCCTATCTCCACTGCAAAATCAGTCAGCTTTTCCACTTCCGGCATATTCCAGTCCATCACCGTGGTATGGATTTGAAAGGGCAGGCCAGCCTCGCGGCAGGCAAGCATGCCGTCCACCGCGCCCTGCCAGGCGCCTGGTGTGGCACGAAAATCATCGTGGCTCCCGGGGTCGACGCTGTCAAGGCTGATGCCCATGGCCATTGCCCCGGCCTTCTTTAGCTTCTGAGCTGTTCCCCCCGTAATCAGAGTACCATTGGTGCCGAATACAGGACGCAGGCCCCTCTCGCGAGCATGGCTCACCAGATCAAAGATATCATCTCGCATCAACGGCTCGCCACCACTGAAAATCATTATTTTAAAACCGGCCCTGGCAATCTGGTCAATCAACGTAAAGCCTTCCTCAGTGCTAAGCTCCTCTTCAGCTTTAGCGCCAGCATCCCGGTAGCAATGCTTGCAGTACATGTTGCAGGCATTTGTTGTGTTCCAGGAAATTATCACAATAAACCTCCGTTTTGGATGTGAGTGTAGGATGCAGATTTAATGTACAGATAAATTCACATCTAACTTCCCACGACCCATGTCTCACTCACTCAGCCATTTGGCTGCGTCTATAGCATGGTAGGTTATAATAATATCGGCGCCGGCCCGCTTAATGCCGGTCAGGGTCTCCAGTACGATCCTTCGCTCGTCCACCCAGCCTTTTGCAGCCGCAGCCTTAACCATGCTGTACTCACCGCTGACATTATAGGCCGCTACCGGATAGTCGAACTCATCCTTAACCCGGCGAATTACATCCATATAGGCCAGGGCGGGCTTGACCATGACGATGTCCGCCCCTTCTTCGATATCCAACCGGACCTCGCGCAACGCCTCAGCTGCATTGGCAGGATCCATCTGGTAGGACTTCCTGTCTCCAAAGCGGGGTGCTGAACCTGCCGCTTCCCGGAATGGACCGTAATAGGCGGAAGCATACTTGGCCGAATAGGCCATAACCGGTATGTTTTCATGACCGCCGGCATCCAGCGCCGCGCGTATGGCCTCTACCCGCCCGTCCATCATGTCCGATGGAGCAACCATATCCGCGCCCGCTTCTGCATGAGAAACCGCAGTCCTGGCCAACAGCTCCAGGGTTGGGTCATTCAGCACATAGCCGTCTTCAACGATCCCACAGTGTCCATGGCTGGTGTACTCACACAGGCAAAGGTCTGTGATTACCAGCAGCTCCGGGTATGCTTTCTTGACAGCCCGCACTGCCTGCTGGATAATCCCATCATCGGCGTAAGCCTCCGACCCAACCTCATCTTTTGCAGCAGGAATACCAAAGGGCATTATCGCAGGGATCTTCAAGGCAACCACTTCCTGAAGAACTCCCAGCAGTTCATCTATTGAATAGTTATAGACACCAGGCATTGCCTCTATTGGGTGGGCAACTCCTTTGCCGTGGGTCACAAAAACGGGGTAAACCAAATCATTAACGGACAAACTGGTTTCGCGCACCATCCGCCGTATATTCTCGCTAAATCTAAGCCGCCTGGGGCGGTGCACAGGAAAAGGCATCACAATACCCCCTTATTTCATTATGTCTATTTGCCTACCCTTAAAATAAATCTATTGCTTGCAGCATGGGTGCCAACGTTACTAAG
>JAQVOH010000077.1 GCA_028702695.1 Desulfotomaculaceae bacterium | reverse complement strand
TGCTACGGATTAACAGCTGATGAAAACTACCTTCTGGTATGTGAATATGGAGAAAATGGGGTAAATCCACAAATCGTTGTATTACGGAGAAGATAAATTCCGGTTTATCGAGGGGTTGATATGGTGCGGAGAACCGTTAAATCCGTTGACCTGCTCCCGAGAACCTCGAAAACGGCAAAAACGGTGGTCTTTTTCCGAGAATACCAACATCAATATTGGCAACCCGGGCCACGTGGAGTGTTTTGTCTTGATGTCAAGGCTGGAGAAGTAAGGCGGCTGAAAATGCTAATAAATATAGGATTTACCCATTAGTCCATTTGTGCACTTGCCGTTATTGTGATATTATTATCAGCACTTACGCAGAAACCTGAAAAACGAGATATATCAGCACTTTGAGAACTTAATCAATAATTACATAGGATAACTGTTATAAAACGAATATAAAAAAAATAGTCGGGAGGTTTTGTAGTGAATAAATATCTTGCGGAATTCTTCGGTACATTTGTTTTGGTATTCTTCGGATGCGGAACTGCTGTGGTTTGCGGTGGTTACAGAGGTGGGCTCGAATTAGGCTTTTTGGGGGTTGTAGCGATTGCCCTAGCTTTCGGGCTTGCAATTGTTGCAGCAGCATATGCGATTGGCCAAGTATCAGGGTGTCATGTTAATCCAGCAGTTTCCCTGGCGGTACTGATTTCAGGCAAAATGAGTGCTCGAGATTTTGTGGGGTATATTGTCGCCCAAATCGCAGGTGCGTTTGCCGGCAGTGCCGTTCTTGCCTTAGTGGTTGCCAATACCAAAACCCTCTCTGGTTATGGCGCCAATGGCTATGGGGTTTTAAGTGCGGTAGGCCTTAACATGACCGGGGCAATTATTGTTGAGATAGTACTTACCATTGTATTTATTATGACAATTCTAGGTGTAACTTCAAACAAAAAAACTTCCCATATGGCGGGTTTGGTTATTGGCCTCACACTCACTTTCGTGCATATTATCGGGATTCCATTGACAGGTACCTCTGTAAACCCCGCAAGAAGCCTTGCCCCGGCAGTTTTTGCCGGTGGAGAAGCTTTAGCACAGGTCTGGGTATTTATTATTGCGCCCCTTATCGGTGCAGTACTCGCTGCAATCATATTTAAAGCGTTCTTCCTTGTAAAAGAAGAGGAATAATATATAACGAAAATAGGCAGTAAAATCAAGGCGTTTGGGTAACAGGAAATCGATAGATATTCGTATAAACAGTGTGTTGTTTTGCTATATAGTTTAACAGTTTGGCAAAACTAAGAAGCTCTAGCAAAAGATAATTGGTAAAAGAATACGGTTTAGCTATTGCTGATTTGGAGTGATCTTCAAGTCAGTTTTTTTAATGATAGATGAAATATTGAAATCCAGAGCATTGATACCAACGTCAAGTTAAACAATGCACTCTGGACACTAACAGGCAAAAAGAGTACCTTTCTTGTGCCGAGTAATCTTTGAACTGTGCAGCAACATTTATGGCGCAGGACGAAAAGCTCATCCTGCAACCTTAATCCCTCGGTCAAACCGCGGTCTTCCAGGGGGGGAGATAGGATGATTTATCAGCAGTTTTCCATTGACATCAAAGCAGAGACCGTAGTATAGTGCATTACAGAGGTAATGCACTATACTACCTGCAGGTGAAGGGGAGGTGATCGTTTGCTGCTGGATACAGACAGTTTAAAGCCGATTTATGTCCAAATTGCAGAATGGCTGGAAATGGAGATTCTAAACGGCAACATCGCGAGTGATGAAAAAATGTATTCCCAGTACCAATTGGCGGACATGTTTAACGTCAACCCGGCCACCGCTGCCAAAGGGTTGAACATTTTGGCCGACGAAAAACTCTTGTATAAGAAAAGAGGGCTTGGCATGTTTGTAGCTTCCCACGCCAGAGCGGCCATTCGCAGCAAACGAATAAAACGCAATCTAAAGCAACTGGTGTTGGAGTTGGTTGCCGAAGCAAAGCGCCTGGACGTTGGTAAGGACGACTTAATTAACATGCTAATAGCGGCAGAACTTCAGGAAACGGAGGAGGGAGCACAATGAATGTCGTTGATTGCAGCGGGCTGACAAAAACATTCGGGCGAACCACGGCGGTCAACAACCTGTCTTTCACACTGGCACCCAATAAAATCACCGGACTAATCGGACGAAACGGCGCCGGAAAAACCACACTTTTGAAGATGATTGCCGGATACCTGCTCCCTAATGCAGGCAGTATTCAGGTTTTCTCGGAAAACCCATTCAACAATATCAAGGTTTCCGCCAACATGATATTTGTGGATGAAAACATGGTCTTGCCGGCATCAATGAATCTCGGTGAAATTCTGGCATCTGCGGGCCATTTCTATGCGAATTGGGATCATAAATTAGCCGTGGGGCTGTTCACATACTTCAATCTGCATCCCGGGCAATATCACAGCAAGCTTTCCAAAGGTATGCGCAGCGCCTTTAATGCGATTCTCGGCCTCGCCGCCCGCTGTCCGCTGACCATCTTTGATGAGCCCACTACCGGCATGGACGCGGCGGTGCGGAAAGATTTTTACCGTGCCCTGTTAAAAGACTTTATGCAGTATCCGCGTACCGTCATTCTATCCAGTCACTTATTGAATGAAATTAACGACATTTTAGATGATCTTTTACTGATCAAGGACGGTGAAAAACGCCTGCATGTGCCTATCGATGAGTTAAAAGAATACGCCGTCGGGCTGCAGGGCAAAGAGGAAACTATTACAAAGATGGCCGAAAAAACCGAGGTGTTGCACCGGAAAAAGCTGGGGAAGGACAGCGTGTATATGGCCGTCCGCAACCAATTTGCAGAAGAGGAACTGCAAAAGGCCCGCCTTGAAGGCGTGGCGATTTTACCGGTGGCCACCGACGATCTCTGTATGTACCTGACAGCGCGGAACAAAGGAGGGATCGATGATGTCTTTGACCGAAACTAGCATACTTGCCGTGGCAAAAACACAGTATCACTATAAGACAAAAGCCCACGCGGGCCTGTTCTACGCCTTGATTGCAGTGCAGCTGCTGGCGTTTCTCTTCTCCCTTAATGGCGTGGGCTCCTCGGGGGGTGGCAGTCCGAGCATATCTTACACCATAAAATATATCACCGGCGATATGATCATCATCTTTACTTTAATCTGGGCTTTCAGTATCGGAATCAGTATGGCCAACAACGGGTTCAAAACGGATTTTACCTTTGTTTCAAACCGACTGAGCAGCCACCTTTCCAGCCTGGCCTTTCTGCTCACCGCCGCCGTCATCGCCGGGGTTACCGCCACATTATGCGGCCTACTGTTGCGTGTGGTCATGTTCCTTTCCCATGGTGGGGTAGATGCCGGTCCCGCCTTTTGGATTGCGCCGCCGGCTTTGCTAAGCGGCATCTTCGCCGCCACCCTCTATGCGGTGCTTCTCAGCATCATCGGGTATCTCATCGGCATGTTAACGCAACGGTACCCTGCTTTTGTCGTGCTGCTACCGGGCCTGTTATTTGGCACATTGTTTGTGGAGGCCCGAAGTACCGGCCAGACCGGGACACTAATCAGCGCTATTGAGTTTTTTTCCACAGAAGGTTCCCACGCGCTCCTTGCTCTGAAGGTTGTTCTTGTATCGTCCATCGTTTTTGGATGTGTAATTCTGTTTTTCAATAGAATGGAGGTCAGGAAATGGCATTGAGGGCTTCGTTGATAACCCTGCTAATCCTTCTGCTGATTATCATTCCGTTTATTGCCCTTGGCAAAGTCCGCATTTCGCTGGGTAAGACCCGCCTGGTGGTCGGCTTCTATATAGCCCTTTTATTTGTCTCCGTCCCTGTGTTTTACGCGATTGCGAAACCTAGTACGCCGGAGCCGTTCGAAGTTATTGAGATCGGGCCGGGACAGTATTCTTATCCTGACTCCCAGGTCAATGCGTTTTACGATGCGCTCTATGAAGGCCGGTTGGACAATTACGAAGGCGCCGAGATCATTGCCCGGTGGAGTTTTGATTATCAGGAAGAACGCCTGAAAATAATAGCCCCGGATTATGAACGGTATTCCAATCTCATTGCCGTGGAGAGAAAAGATGTCTGTGACGGCAAGCTGGAGGTATTCAGCTACGTCTCCAAATCACCAAACCGTTTAACGCTGGCTAATCCGCCGGATATTAGGCTTAAAGATAATCAGTTAGAAATACTTCAGCCTGAAAAGATTCATCTGGAAGCGATCGGGTTTTATCATGACTTCACTATGGCTCAGTTCACCGGCACGGGTTTTTCTATGGAAAGAACGCACTACTTCTTTGGTGATACGGTTCTCTATCTGCGAATACCGGAAGACCTCCTGATTGATACGGATGAAAGCACGGAACACAATATTCAATTTTTAAACTAGTAGTCTGCCCCTGATCGGTAAGGAGGATATTCACCGTGCAGGCAATCTATTACAACCAAACGGGAACCTACATACAGCAAAAGGCCGAGCTTATCCCCAGGCTGCAACTACAGGAACGGGAGATTCTGCAGACCGGCATTACGCTCAAGAAACAGCCAAATATGGTGCAGGCTGAGTTTGAACGGCTATCTGATCTGCTGTTCAATTGGGCGGCGGGGTTGATTATTGAGTACAAGATTGAGTGAAATTGAGCGAAAATCGTACAAGTTACAGAAAATAAAAAAGAATATATTGACTCCTTTGATTATCGCATCTGTTGATATGGTTTCATGGAGAGCATTGCTGAAATCCATAAGATCAGGCTTATCAGCATTCAATGTCGGATGGAAACAGTATAAAAAGGAATCCAATGCGGCAGGCCTCTCATATCGGTGCAGGAAAAGAGAGGACGGCCAATAACGGTTTAAATATACTTTGATTGTTGGGAGGTGATAGAATGGAATGGCTCAGCTGCCTGAATGAAGCGGTAAACTACCTGGAGGAACACCTGGAGGACGAAATCGACCTGGAGCGCGTCGCCCAGATCGCCTGCTGTTCATCGTTTCATTTTCAGCGTATGTTTTCCTATCTCGCGGATCTGCCTCTTTCCGAGTATATCCGCAGGAGGAAAATGACCAGAGCGGTATTCGATCTGCAAAACGGCGATGAAAAAATTATCGACATTGCGCTCAAATACGGCTATGAATCGCCGACGGCTTTCAATCGCGCTTTTCAGAGCGTTCACGGTATGGCCCCGTCCGCCGCAAGAGCGGAAGGCGTGACTCTGAAAGCCTATCCGCCCATCAGCTTTAAAATAACCATCAAAGGAGAGGCTGAAATGAACTACAGAATCGAGAAAAAGGGCGCTTTCAAAATTGCAGGTGTCAGAGAGCATTATTCCATGAACATCGAAGAATGCTTTGCCAAGGTGCCGCTATTTTGGCAAAAGACAGCGCAAAGCGGGGTTATCCCGAGACTCTGCACCTTGATGGACCGGGAACCGAAGGGTGTCCTTGGGGTAAGTGCGTGCATGAACGGCAAGGATTTCGATTATTACATTGCTGTGGCGACCGATCAGGAAACGCCCGAAGATATGACTGAGTATCATGTCCCCGAATGCACCTGGGCTATCTTTGAATGTATCGGGGCCATGCCCGATGCCATACAAAATCTGCAAAAGCGCATTGTGAGCGAATGGCTGCCCAATTCAGGTTACGAGTACGCCAATGCTCCCGATATTGAAGTCTATTTTGAAGGAAACCAACAGGCGGAGGACTACAGATGTGAAGTCTGGCTGCCCGTTGAAAAGAAATAATAACGGTATCCAAACAACATGTGCCTATATTGAGCATAATGAGAAGCGTACAAGTTTCAGTTTGACAGAGGGATTATGAAACCAGCAAAAAGGAGCGAAGAATGGATTTTAATATAGGTGGAAACCCTATCTGGTAAGGTTTAAGCTGAACCACCAGTAGCGAGTCACTGGTTTAATGCAGTGATGTATTGGACGAAGCGTTGACAGTCAGGTGGCAGGTATGAAAACGATCGGAAACAATGACCTTATATTGAGGCGTCTTTTCCATTCTCCACCTCGTCAATGATGCCGTCCAGGTATTTGTCCAGTTCATCCGGCGTATATCCCGCGCGGCCAGCCAACCGGTCTTCCTCAACAGCCAGTAGTTCTTCCCGTAGTTTCAGCATTTTTTCGCGACGGGTAAACGCCTCTATATCCATAACGACTAGATCACCTTCACCGTTTTTGGTGAGGTAAACAGGTTCTCCGGTAGACTTGCACAAAGCCGCAATTTCGTTGTAATTCTGCCGGATGCTTGCGGACGGTTTAATCTGCATTGTATCAACTCCACGTAGTAACATTCTAACTATATTTTACCCATTTCATACTATTAGTTCAATGAATTTATTTTGCTATGAATCAACCCTCCCTGTCTGGGAGCCCATGACTGTTCGGTAGCGGAAGCTGTTTTTCAAGTTCACGCTTTGCGTAGATTACGCGATAAATCTCCACAAGCTTTTCCTGCTCGTTGACGGTGTAAAAGACGGCGTAGTTTTTGACGGTTATGATGCGATACTCCTGAGCTAAAGGTTTTACCGGCCGATAAACGCGGCAGGAATATGGAAGTTCCTTCAGACGGGATATGGACTCGTCCAATGCGTTGAGCAGGTCGAAAGCTGCCTTCGGCGCGGCGAACGCTTCGGCAATATAATTTACAGCGTCAGCTATATCACGGTTAGCGAGTGGCAGGTATGATAGCTTATACATCCGCCGCCGCCTTCTCCTTAAACTTGCGCCTCAGGGCTGAAAACACTTCGTTATGAGTAAAGCGCTTGCCGGTGGTCTTGGCTTCCAGCTCCGCCTCCTTCAGTTTGAAGTAGACCTCGCTGTCAAACTGAAGGCGCTCGAAGGCCTCCATGCTCATGACAACCATGTCGCCGTAACCGTTCTTTGTTAAAAAAACAGGCTCGGCGCTTTCGTGGACGGTCCTTGATATATCGGCAAAATTGTTGCGAAGGTCGGATACCGGTCTGATATGCGGCATGTTTTTCACCCCTAATATATTTTAGCTTAATATTATCATAATTATGCTAAGCAGTGAAATAACTGTTCGAATAAAAAGAAAGGAACTAAACGAGAGCAATATAGATACAAATCGGAGTGTATGAATAGTACAATTAAAACAGCGTACCCCCAAGCAACGAGATTGATTACTTGAGGGATACGTTTCTTTTATTGAGCAAAATTTCTATCGTAAAGAAGAGCTGCAGGCATTATGCACCAAAGCGCCTGTAATGGGGTTCAGAAGACCACAATATCGCTTCCCATACTGCTATTTTTCGCTGCTGCCAATCAATGGAAATGTAACTTGCCAATTTCCTTTTGTGTTCATTCCGCTGGAATAGTAGCTTCCAAACAGCTTATAGCTTCCGATTTTCTCCGGGGATACATTAAAGATGAATTCCTGATAGTCAATACGATTGTTGGTACCCATACCTTCAACAAAGCAAATACTGTTGTAATAAACATCGTTTCCGTTGGCATCAACCAGCTGAAAATTTTCGTGGGTGTCCAAAGTCAGTTTGTCGTGTGTTGCTACCTGAATGTGCAGTTGATCATTTACAAAACCAATCCCTGTTATATCCATACCTTCGCCGAGCAAATAAACAGAATTACCTGGAATCAGGACAGTATATGAATCTGGAAATTTACCATCGACGGAGGAGCCTCCAACGTAGGTATACATATCGTCATGTCTACTAGAGTCAATTGTATATATGGTTTCTGCTTCGCCAATCGCGGTAAGATCCAACGAAATGGGGATTTTTTCTTTAGATACTTTGTGACTAAGAATTTCTCTCACTGAAAATGTTGCTTTACCGCCTTTGGTATTGATACCTTTGCCATCCATTGCAGAGATAGTGATAAGGAATGTTGCTGTGCGGGTTGTTTCGTCGAAGCCAACCCGTTCACAATGAGAGATGCTGTCAAACGGGATATGAAGCGAATAGCTGTCAAACAGGTCTGCCGTCGCATCAACCCGGTCACCAGTGAGGTCCTGCATCGTTACGTAAATCTGTGCCGTGTCATCATGAATATACGTCGAGACAACATCCATACGGATACCATTGTCCTCGCAGGATTCATGAACAGGAATAAAATACTGTGCGACCGCCGGTGAAACCAGATACATCAACTCATAAATTGCCGGCACATTAACCGCCAGCACCGGAGTCGCCAACGCGAGGCACAGCACGATTGCTGCTGTAACAGCTACTGGCTTGTGAAATATCGGCTTTGCTTTGATGTGGGGTTTTCTTTTTAAACCGTTCGTTAAATCAATGGTATCGGCAATCAATTCTGGAGCGGCAGTGATCTTATGATTCATACTCTTATATGCTTTTTCAAACATTATAGATCTCCTTTCAGCATTTTGGATAATCTGGCGCGTGCCCGTGTGAGCTGCGTTCGAACGGTGGATTCCCTGATACCTAGGATTCTGCTGATCTCTGCGACGGAATAATCTTCATAATAGAACAAGTGGATCACCGAGCGATATTTGGGTGCGAGTTTTCGCATGGCCTCGTTAACTCCGTTTTCCTCGGGAAGTTCAAAGGAATAGCTGTCCTCCAGCGGCGCCGCTTTTCGGCGCCAAATGGATGACCAATACTTTTTTGAGCAGTTAATCGTTACACGGAGCAGCCATGCCTTTCTATGTTCTTCATTTTCAAAGACCGGTTTGCTTTGGACATACCGCAGGAAGACCTCCTGAAATATGTCGTCGGCATCGCTCTTGGAGCGAACTTGAGCAAATGCCAGCCGGTAAACCATATCCGCATATTTTTTCACAACTGACTCTGCGGTCGCCGTGCACTGCGACTCATTTATCATCGTGTATAACTCCCCCTCTCTACTTTTAATACCTTTTAGAAAGTCAAAAAGCTACAACAGAAAAATCTTTATGTTTCAGCACGTATTGTGTTCTTAAGTCGCAGCAGGGCAGTAGGAATCTGCGTGAAGTCGTAGGCCTTCAGAACAAGGATACTGCTATCCACGTTATTTCTTGTTTTTCATGCTTTCCATCGGGTTAAGATTAAGATTCAGACGTTCGATTATCGTGTTAAGCCTTTTTTGTTTCCCGCCTTCTGTCTTCGTGTCGGCCGGCCTGGTATGGTTATTTTAACTTCGTTCATAAAAACCTCCCTTAAAGATATAAAGACCTGATAAATTTACTTTTCTTACTTTCATACGCTTCTTGCGGACCGGCTTGTCCACTTTCCCAAGGGCTTCTCACCGGTTTCTCCCGGGGGATTTCAGCGACGGTGCGAATACCCGCTTTCTGCCAGTTGGTCAGGATGCCGCCGGTGTAAGCCAGGGTCCGATAAGGTGACGAGCCCCTGGGAGTACATGAGAAGGTGGAAAAGGAGTGGAGGTTTGATGCAGGTTAAACGCGCTAAAATACCTGCCTATTCTACGAAAAAACAAAGCATGCCGCCACACGCGGTACCACGCAGCATGAAAATTATGATATTATTCGTGCAGAGTGTTGTATTTTTCGTGCTATTGGCGCATACTATTAGTGTCAGTAGAAAAGGGGATGGTTTTTATGGCTGACTCTAATACCACCAATATCAGCATCCGCATGGACGCGGATTTAAAAGCGCGGGCGGATACTCTTTTCGCGGAACTGGGAATGAATCTCTCAACAGCGTTCAACATCTTTGTCCGTCAGTCGCTTCGGGAAGGACGGATTCCTTTTGACATTTCGCTCAACCAGCCGAACGCCGAAACAGTAGCAGCGATGCTGGAAGCGGAAAGGATTGCGAAAGACCCGAATGTGAAAAAATATACTGATTTGGATCAGCTTTTCGCAGACCTTAAAGCATGAAATACGCCGTCAAATATACCGCGAAATTCAAGAGGGACTACAAGCTCGCTATAAAGCGGGGTTATCCGATCAAGCTTCTGGAGAAAACCGTTTCGATGCTCGCCAACGGAACGGCACTTCCGGAAAAGTACACCGACCACGCCCTGGCCGGTGGTTGGGCGGGACACAGGGAGTGTCATATTCAAGGCGACTGGCTGCTGGTTTATAGGATTGAGGACGATGTGCTTGTCCTGATCCTGACCCGCACCGGCACCCACAGCGATTTATTTGGAAAATGAAACAACGCCGTATGGAGAAAACCTGTGCGGCGTTTTGCTATGCCCGTTCAGAGATCAAGTTTCTGCTCTATGGTTTTCTCACTTTTTGCAAGCGCTCCGGCGGCTTTACGGATTTCCTCCACGGCTTTGAAGTTTTCACGCATGGCCTTCATTCGCAGATACAAGCTGTCTTTATAGGCAGTGAGGCGTTCAACGTCGGCCCGCCATTTTTGCGGCGCAATTGTTTCAACAGAAGCTATCAGATCATCAAGATATTTAGCGGCTGCGTCAAACAAAATCAATTCAGCTCGGTGCTTCTCCGTAAAGGTATCCCGCATATCCGGCTTAATATATATATGCCTTTCCCCAAAAGCCCGCTCACTACACTTTAAAATTGGCTACCTTTGTCAGCATATTTCCAATAATATCCGTCCCCGTCCTATTCAAAGATAATTCCTCATTTAAGGAGGAATTGTCGAATATTTCAAGAAATTGGTTGACATTAATGCATATCATTTATGGCGGCGTGACTGGTAATCTTGTGACTGCTTACACGCAAAAGTATGGCCTAAACGAAACACGTTTACACTCGTGTTATTCGTAATTTACTTACTGGCATTAACTTGGTTGATTCTCTTCAAACTGCAATTTTCTATCGCGGTAATGGATGGAGGACGAATCATCAATCTGGTTCCGCTTTTGGGGTCTTTCGATAATAACGGCGTTATTCGCTTCAGCGAAATCAGAGTTAACATTCTCGCTTTCATACCTTTGGGAATATATATTTGTATGCTTAAAGCCCCGTGGTCTTTTGTGAAAGAGATTCTTACAATTGTCCCTTTCCTATTGGTCAGTCACCCGATGGGTGATTATCAAATAGGTATCAGCGACACAATAGATTATGAACTCATCACCGGCATCGTGCGGTGGAGAGTAAAGCGGGAAGCGAAAGGGAGTGACACTTTATGACAAACGACTGGGTAATTCTGCCCATTGCCAGCATTATTGAGACCGGCAACCATATTGCCCATATCAGTGACGGTAATACGAGACGGGCAGTTGCCAGGAATTTTGCAGATTATTTAAGGGATACTGCAGATAACAAGGCTCCCTGGAGCTTAATTAGTTTAGAATGGACGCCGGATGACTTGAGAAAATTCGCGGACATCTTTCCTGAGCAGGCTATGCGCCAGATCGGTTTCGGGGATATGTCCATTATTGACGCTTATGATGATTACATAAAACGCGCTCCTGGAGTGTCTGTGAGGATCTGGTCAACGGATGCTCATCTATCGGCTTATCGGTACGATGCGCCTGAGATTGGCCGTAGAAGAAGAAATTAATTAGCTGACTGACAAACATTAAAGTAGGTGACTTGCTTGGGCATAATAGACAAGCTTGTTGAGAGCTTCCGTACCAGTGAATCTGAACGGAAGCTGGTTTTTTGGTACGATGCTAAAACCGAGCGGGATTTAGAACCAATCTCTGATGCTTTACGTCCGCTGGGGGTGGAGGTATGGGAGCTTAAGGAAGGTAACCAGTTTACTACCAAGTACCAACTGGAAGTGGTTGCCCCGCGGCAGTCTTATCTTGTCTATGCCCGCTTCCCGGAACCTGACCGGCGAAAAAACTGGCTTATGGATATTCAGCTTTACTCGGAGAAGTTTGAGGCTGATGACATTGTTATGCTAATGGATCGTTACCACGTGGGGCACCTGGGTCTGCGTGGTTTTTTATGCGAGAGTCAACCTGGTCAATATGCTGATGTGATAATTGAACTGTACGGTGGCGATTTTCCAGGTTGCTAATTCGTAAGGGGCGGCAGGCAATGGTAACAAGATGCTAAGTCTGCTGCCCTCCTTCTAAAGAAGGTGATGCAGTGAAAGAGAAAATAAATAAGAAGCG
>JAQVOH010000076.1 GCA_028702695.1 Desulfotomaculaceae bacterium | reverse complement strand
TCTTCAACGATATCCAGGCTTGTAGTACCATTTATAATAAATGTATTTTCATCCAGTTTTTCTATATCTTTTTCTATCTCATCGTCTTCATCAAATATGTTTCCGACAATTTCTTCGATCAAGTCTTCCAAAGTAACAATGCCTGCTGTTCCTCCATATTCATCAATAATCACTGCTAAATGGGTCTTGTTCTGCTGGAGTTCCTTAAACAGTTCATCCGTCCTTTTCGATTGGGCCACGAAATAGGGCTGTTTTATAATAGCCCTCAAGTTAAAGTTCTCTTTGTTGAAGTCCTTAGTTAAAAACTGAATAAGATATTTTGCATGGATCACGCCGATAATGTTATCAATATTATCTTCATATACTGGGATTCTCGAATACTTCTCCCGGTTGATAAAAGCTATCAATTCACTCAGGCTTGCTTCAACAGGAAGTGCTGATATGTCAGTTCTGTGGGTCATTATTTCCGCAACAGTCTTATTGTTAAACTCAAAGATGTTATTGATCATCTCTTTTTCTGCTTCATTGATCGACCCTCTTTCCTCTCCCACATCCACCATCATACGGATTTCTTCTTCTGTAACGTTTTCATCCTCTTCATTTGGGTCAACCCCAAACAACCTGACAAAAAAATGGGTGGATAGCGTAAGCAGCTTAACAAAGGGAGAAGCTACAACCGCCAGAAAATTTAACGGTCCTACCACAAGCATCGAAATCGGCTCCGCTTTTTTCATTGCCAGTCTTTTGGGCACCAACTCTCCCAGAACAAGAGTGAAATATGATAAAATGATGGTAATTAAAACCACAGAGATATTCTTAAGCCACACCTCAGGGACAGTTACCCCCGTTCGCTTGATCAGTTCAACAAGCCTGCCTGAAAAGCTTTCCGCGGCAAATGCGCTTGCGAGGAACCCTGCCAGGGTGATTCCAATTTGAATGGTTGCCAAAAACCTGCTGGGTTCACTTAACAGTTTTTTCAGCAGCATGGCCTTTTTGTTACCTTCTTCGGCCATCAATTTTATTTTGTTATCTTTTAATGAAACCAAAGCCATTTCCGATGCAGCAAAGAATGCATTCAGCACTATGAGCACCATTAAAAATAGAATTTCGGTATACAAATTTTTTCATCCTCCAAATGCCAGCAGTCCCGGTCATAATAAAAAAAAGCCTAGTATTCTACCCTAATTTTCTACTATAATTTAATACTTGTCTTGCATTCTGTCAAATTCCAACTCATTAAACGCCATGCGCACCACTGCCTCTTTACATGCCGTGACTTTTTTGGTAAACTCTTCATCCGTCTTCATTCTTTCAAAAAATGACTATACAGCTTCAATACTCATGTAAAAGTTGTACGAGAACGCCCAAACTCGCCCCATATTTAGTTAATTCCCATATATTTTCCATGGAAATACGACGAATAATTACTTATAATAAAGGTTCACAAGTAGCAAAAGATTACATGTATGACAAAAGCTTTTAAAATCGCAAGAGCGCACAGTGATGGAGATGACTTTATGAAAAAAAGCTTGGCTCTATCTATATTAATATGTGTTATTTTGCTTAACCCTTTGATCGCGAGAGGTGAATCTTTAGATATTCACCCTGATTCTTCAGGGATGTTTGATGAGACCGGTATCTCTATAGCAGTCGGTAGTATTATCGTAATACTGCTAATATTACTGAACATGCTGGTTAAAAGAAGAGAGGCGCAGAAAGAACTAACTTATGAACACAATAAATACCTTCAAACCTTGACCTCTATTGGTGATGGTGTTATGGTTGTCGGTCAAGACGGGAAAATTGAGATGCTAAATAAAGTGGCGCAAAAGTTAACTGGTTGGACATTTCCCGAAGCTCAAGGAATGCATTACAAGGATGTATTTGTTTTATCCCATGAACATGAGGGCTATACCATCGTTGACCCAATTGAAGGGGTCTTTGCAACCGACATGATTCAGGAGTTAGGAAACCATGCCATGCTGACTTCCAGGGACGGAACTAAATACAATCTGGAAGACAGTGCCGCGCCGATTAAGAATGAAACGAACACAACGGTTGGCATTGTGCTGGTTTTCCGTGATGTCACAGATAAAAAGGCACAAAGAAAGAAAATCGAATATTTGAGCTTCCATGATTCGTTAACTGGGCTTTATAATAGAAGGTTTTTTGAAGAGGAACTACTCCGGTTAGATACCGCAAGGAACCTCCCCCTTTCAATTATTATGGGGGATGTCAATGAATTAAAACTAACCAATGATATCTTTGGACACGCTTATGGCGATATGCTGCTGAAAAAGGTGGCTGAAGTGTTGCAAAACGTTTGCCGGGCAGATGACATCATTGCCCGCTGGGGCGGCGATGAGTTTGTGATACTCTTACCTAAGACCCATCTTGAAGAAACGGAAAAAATTGTTGCAAGAATCAAGGGCGAATTTGCAACAGAGCAAATCAAAGCCATTAAAGGCAGCATCTCAATGGGATTCTATGCTAAGCAGGATATAACTGAAGACCTTATGCAAGTTTTATACAACGCTGAAGAAAAGATGTATTCGGCAAAAGCATTGGAACGTGATAAAGTGCGAAGGAGCGTGATTGACTCGATCATCACAACGCTCCACCAAAACAGCCCCAGAGAGAAAAATCATTCCCTCCGCGTCAGTGAGCTGTGTCAGGAACTGGGCAGAGCATTAAAATTACCGGAGGTTGAGCTTCGTAAGCTGAAAGAAGCGGGATACCTTCATGACATCGGTAAAATTGTGCTGGAGCCAAAATTATTGAATAAAGATTATCCGTTAACTAACGGGGAATGCAAGGAGATGAACAAACATTCTATTGTGGGCTACAGGATTCTCAACTCTTTTGACGATACAGTCGATTTAGCGGAATTGGTATTGGCTCATCATGAACAGTGGGATGGCCACGGATATCCCAAAGGTTTAAAGGGGGAAGAAATTCCTCTATTGGCAAGGATTATTGCGGTTGCTGAAAGCTATGACCGGATCATTTATGATTCTGCCAACAACAAAGTAATGAGTAAAGCGGATGCAGTGGGTGCGATAAGGGAAAATGCCGGAACCCAGTTTGATCCAAAAATTGTAGAATTGTTGGGATGCTTTATTTTGAAAAACCTGTCAATGATTTGACTTTTATTATTAACCATCATATATTTAAATCATGCTTTAAAGGGTTCAGTCCTATAAAGATAAACATATGTAATTATAAAATTTGGAGGTAAAGCATCAGCATGCTTTCTATTGAACTTTTAAAGGCAATCTTCCTAGGAGTTATTGAAGGAATCACTGAGTGGCTGCCAATAAGCAGTACCGGTCATATGATTTTAGTAGAGAAGTTTATTCAATTAAATGCATCAGATGCATTTAAAGAAATGTTTTTTGTGGTCATTCAGTTGGGAGCTATTATGGCTGTCGTTCTTCTCTATTTCCATAAACTAAATCCATTTGCACCTAACAAAACGAAGCAAGAAAAGAAAGATACTATGAATATTTGGTATAAAGTGCTTGTAGGTGTCATTCCAGCCGCAGTATTAGGATTATTGTTTGATGATTGGTTGAATGCTCACTTTTATAACTATCAAACAGTTGCGATTATGCTAATTATATATGGCATATTATTTATTGTCATTGAAAACCGCAACAAAAATCGTGAACCGATTGTTAAAGCGTTTAATGATTTAACTTACAAAACAGCTTTCTTAATCGGGATGTTCCAAGTGTTATCTTTAATTCCAGGAACATCCCGTTCAGGGGCAACTATACTGGGTGCGATTTTACTTGGTTCCTCTCGTTTCATTGCTGCGGAATATTCTTTCTTTTTGTCTATTCCAGTTATGTTCGGTGCAAGCGCATTTAAACTAGTTAAATTCGGCTTCAGTTTTACTGGCACGGAAATGGTCATTTTATTGACAGGTATGATTGTAGCTTTTGTTGTTTCAGTTATCGCCATTAAATTCTTAATGGGCTATATCAAAAATAACGATTTTAAAGCATTCGGTTGGTACCGTATAGTTCTAGGTTTTTTAGTCGTTGGATACTTTGTTTTTTTTGAATAAAAGAACCCATATAAGAGCCGGCTGCATTGAAGCAATATTGATGTCCTACAAGCCCTTTGGATGAAACTGCCCACAGGCTTGACGGTAAAGGCCGGCTGTGGATAGAACACGCTCCAGACCCTCCCTGCCCACCAGTTTCAATACTTCCGCTGCATCCAGTTTCCCGGGAACCCTCCTGGTCAGGCCGGCATACCGGGGAATCTGCGCGGCGCACCCACTCCTGGTCTCGTTCCTGCCCACTACCCGCACAAAAAACTTGCATTGGGCGCAGGTATGAGCCACCTTGTCCCGTAGTTCAGGCAGCAGCATCCTGTGACCCTCGTACAGAAAGTTTTTGCGGTAGTAGTCGTGAATATTACCCATTCCTCTTCTCCCGGTCCCGCAGTACACCAGCAGGTGTCAGGGAAACAGCCCGCAAAATGCTCTGCTCACCAAAACGGTCCTGAATCCTGTCGCAGGCGGCATTCAACCGGCGGGATCGCTCCAACTCCCCGAACAGGTCCAACTGCTCGGCCGTGTTCTGAACCAAACCTGACAGGGATACCCCCACCAACCTGACCGGCTTCCAGTCAGGCCAGTGCTTGTGCAGCAGTTCGACCGCCGCCCGGTGGATATCGTTAGCATCTGCTGTAAGATGAGCTACGGTACGAGACCTGGACATCCATAAAAACTCCGTATCTTTCAAGCTTAAATTAACCGTCCTGCCGACGTAACCCCCCAGGCGCACCCGCCGGCAGACAATGTCGCACAGCTCTAAAATCACGCCCTCAATCTGAGCGTAGCCCCGGTAGTCCCTGGGGAGCGTGATTTGATGGCCTACGGATTTCACCCTCTCAAAAGAGTGGGGATCCACCGGGCTATAGTCCAAGCCGTTGGCCGACAGGTGCAGCACGTGACCCATCAGGCCGAACCTTTTTTGCAGCACCGGCAGCGGGTAGCCAGCGAGTTCCCCAATCGTGTGAATGTTCAGGTCACGCAGCCTTTTTTCCAGGCGGTGGCCCACGCCAAAGAGATCGCGCACTGGCAGGGGCCACAACTTAACCGGAACGTCGTTTAAGTCCAGGACCGTTAGGCCATCGGGCTTCTGCAGGCCTGCTGCCATTTTGGCCAGGAGCTTATTGGGGGCAACGCCAACACTGCAAAGGACACCTATCTCCTCTTTAATCCGGCTCTTCAACTTGAGGGCAATTTCAGTGGAGGTTCCAAATAGATGGTCACAACCGGAAACATCCATAAAGGCCTCGTCGATTGAGTATGGCTCCACCATTGGCGTAAAATCTTTCATGATCCTGACAATGCGGGTGGAGAAATCAACATAGTGGCTGTACTGCGGTTTGATAAAGATACCTTGCCCGCAGAGGTGCCGGGCTTCCCAGACGGCTATGCCTGTCTGTATACCATATGCTTTTGCTTCGTAGGAAGCTGCCAGAACGATGCCATGTCTTTTGGCCGGGTCGCCGGCTACAATAACCGGCTGGCCCCGCAGCGCAGGCTCCAGGGCCTGGTGTACACTGGCAAAGAATGAATTCATATCAGCAAGCAAGATCGGACATCGCATTAGACCACCCCTAGAACACTTGTTTCACTTATTATACACCGAACTATTGTTCTAGAGTAGGTGGAATATCTTACCAACACCACCAGGTGACAACTTTGGGCAACTGTTGTTGATTATATCTAATCCTGGCCCTTACAAAACATTCCTTTGACCAGTCTTTCAACAACATACCCTGTTAACCCACCCATAAATCCGCCTAAAATCCCACCGAAGATGGGACCGATTCCGCAAATATATATAACACCCAATGTTCCTCCCATCGCAAACCCGATAAATAACCCATTATATTGCGTATTGGCAAATACTCTGCCTTCTTCAGCCTGGCTAAGACCACGGTTGATCTCCCTTGCCCTGTTATAAGCCTGCCAGACGGAGTAGGCATATACACACGGATAAAACAATAGCCATTGAAAGTCTGTCACGTCTATAGCTTGCTGAAACTGCCCTCTGAATGAATACAGGATGGATAGATTCAGGCTGGCCTTTACGTTGATTACAAACTCCAATGCAATCAGCACTACACCTATGAGGTAGTCCCCGATATACAGCTGCCCAAAACCAGGAATGGCTATCGACCATAAGGCTGATATCAAGGGTGAACGATGTCTTCTTATTTCTGCTCACCACCATCAAGAAGTTTCCTTTATTATCATTAGCATTCTGTTGATTTTTAGCCTTCAGGCTGGCATCACTAACACCGCCGTCTCCTTGGCCTCCAGCCCCCGGCTAGACCTGGCCTTGATGTACGGTCGGTTGATTGTGCAGACAGCGGATTTTGCTAATGACGGTATCAAAATCATGATAGACAACGGCTGGTTGGAGGAGCCACCCCGTTATGTGGACCGCAGTGAGTTGGTAAACACAACAAAACATTAAAACACCCTTTATTAGGTACGCTTTGCATGAAAATAGGCGGCCTGTGCTTATACAGACCGCCTATTTCTGTTACTCATAAAGATATAAATCGCGGGTTATGCCAATACCGGGTGAAGAACACGCTTACCGCCAAGCTCGCGACTACATGAGGCTGAAGTTGCCGTTTTTCAGGGTTTCTCTTTTAGATACAATGCACTCAAGTTGAAATAATAATTAAACCTATCCTGGCCGGGGTCGACGTTCATTCCGATATTGTTGAATACGAGCAGCACGGTCACTTCCGGGGTTTCCAGCTGCAGGCTCATGTCCTTGAGGTCTGCCTGGGTGGGCGGGCCCTCCCGGCCTGGCGGAAACGCCGCGGTGAGCTGGTCGATATAAGCGTTCATGTCCCGCTCGAGGATTACGCGGTTGTCTAGTTCGACCCTCAAGACCGGTATACCGGGCGGGGTATTCGGCGTCCAATTGATTCGATACAAGCCCTTGTCCCCGTTGATCGTGGCCGAGGCGTTCCCTTTCCCGCTGTAGTCCTGCAGGCTAACCATCCAGCGATAATCGCTGATGTCGACAGCCCCGGGCTGCAATATCAGGGAGAGCCCCTTGTAGCCCCCGGGCATGTTGATATAATCGTCCTCAGGCAGCGGCCAGGTCTGCTCAAAGCCAAGTTTGGTTTTGAAAGTGCTGCTTTCACCGAGGTGCTTATCAAACCAGACCGGCAGCTTCGCATCTTCGGCATAAGCGAGGTAATTGACCGCATCGGTAATGGATGCGCGTAGAGCCCGTTCCGGTTCGCTGGCAGCGGGAATCAGTTGCCCGTCCTTTAGCATAGCCTGGCTGACCAGCAGGTTTTCCAGGCGGTGGACCTGGGATTTGACCGGCAGTGCCTGGTAACCGACCACCTGCAGAACCGCGAAGATGGCCGCAACACTGATCAGGGCGGCAATCGCAGTATGGGCTTTGTCCTTTAAGATTAAAAGCAGGACAGACGCCGCCGCGGCAACAATCCAGATCAGGATGAAGGTATATTCGGTCATCTTAAGACCTGACCCACTCAACTGGATCAACAAGGCCCAGGCCTCAAACGCGAGAATCACCAGCGCGGCGATTGGATAAAACCGGCGATAGAATATCGCCTGCCCTGATTCGTGTCTGGTGACCATGATGTGCAGCCAGAGCCCCCCGACCGCATAACTGGTCGCGATACCGTAAAGCTGCAGGAAGGAGGACCCCACCCCGGTCACAATGGTTTTGCCGGCCCAGACCAAAAGGACCGCAGTCATCGCCAGTGCGATCGGAATCATGATATAGCCGAAGAGAACCTCGATGAACCGCGGCTGTTTTTGGGCAACCTCACGTTTTTCGTCGACCTGTCCTTTACGGAAGTCAGGAAAATAACCAACGAAAATTGTAAAGGCCAGGAAACCGACCAGGGTCCCGATATACTCGTAGACTTTCATGCTCATCCCCCGGTAAAGCAGAGCCTGGATAGCACCTGCCACTCCGGAGGCGCCGGCCATAATCACCCCGCCGTAGATCAGGGCAATGAAGAAAGCCTTTTGGGTCATAAATAAGGAACGGGCGAAGTCTGACTGGTCTTTTGGATAGCCGGCCAGGATGATGAAAGCTAATAAACTGACCAGCAGGGCCACAGTAACACGGGCAGCAGCCAGGTCTGAGACCCTGGTAATACGGGACGCGTCCAGGGCCGGGTCGGTCCCGCCAAAGAGATAGAGCAGCAGGAAAGTCGCGGCCACGGCCACAGCGCCCAGCAGGTTGGCCATCAGGAAAGACCTGGCCTTGTTGCAGCGGCTCTGGGCCGCTGTGATCGCGGCCAGGCTGAACACAGCGCCCAGCGCAAAAGCCCAATGCAGGCAGTTGAACAGAAAATTGTAAGCCTCCTGTTGGGGCCAATCAAGTTGAATCCTGATCATCGTCACGATCGCGAACCCCAGCGCGCTGGCGTTGGCAGCAGGGAAGGTCTGAAAAGCCCGGGCTGCACCTTTGAATATCTGCGAGATCGACCGGGTAAAAGCACTCATGGCCTGCACCTCCTCATCATAATGCTCTATTTCCCCCATTCTCTACTTAATTAAATAAATCCTACCTGCAGCTCACCTCACCTCTTCAAGATTCTATAATTTCTTGACGCACATCATCTGCATGGCGGACAAAATGAACGGAGCACTAAATCAGTCAATTGCTTTTGTTTTATAGATTGACGACTTATTTCTTTAGGAATATAATTAATCTGTAACGATTACAAAGTAAAAACTATTACTCTATTTTGCGCCTTACTAATGCTGCTTAACGTAGGAAGTGATATGATATGAAGTCAACATTTGAGGAGCTTTCAAATGAACTGAAAAAGAAAAAAATCCGCCTTTCGCATCAAAGATTAAAGGTCTTGGAATACCTTACTCTACATCTATGCCACCCAACTGTTGAGCAGATTTATGTAGACCTGCAAAAGGAAGTCCCCACATTATCAAAAACAACCATTTACAATACATTAAGTTCATTGATAGAATCTGGCCTGGTAAGGGTCATCACCATCGAAGACCATGAAACTCGGTACGACATCAGAACCGAAAATCATGGACATTTTAAATGTGAATCCTGTGGTGAAATATATGATTTTAACGTGGATATTGATTCATTGCAATCAGTAGATCTTAACAACTTCAAAATTAATGATAAAAACGTATATTTCAAAGGTATCTGTCCAAGATGCCTTTTAAGTATAAATAAAATCAAGTGAAGGAGGTTTTATTTATGGAAGAAATGAAATGCCCAGTGACAGGTAAAACGAGAAAAGCCATATCTGGTGGTGGCACTTCGAATAGAGATTGGTGGCCCAACCAATTGAACCTCAAGATTCTTCATCAGAACTCAAACTTGAGCAATCCGATGGGCGCCGACTTCAACTACGCTGAAGAATTCAAGAAACTCGATATGAAAGAACTAAAGAAGGACCTATATACTTTAATGACCGACTCGCAGGATTGGTGGCCTGCCGATTACGGTCACTATGGGCCACTATTCATCCGTATGGCATGGCACAGTGCAGGAACTTATAGAATGGGTGATGGCCGTGGCGGCGCATCAGATGGAACCCAACGCTTTGCGCCACTGAACAGCTGGCCGGACAATGTGAATCTCGACAAGGCGCGCCGTTTACTCTGGCCAATCAAGCAGAAATATGGCAAGAATATCTCCTGGGCTGATCTCATGATCCTAGCCGGTAACTGCGCTCTGGAGTCGATGGGGTTCCATACCTTCGGCTTCGCAGGCGGACGAGAGGACGTTTGGGAACCACAAGAGGACGTTTATTGGGGGGCTGAAAGCGAGTGGCTTGGCGACAAACGCTACTCCGGAGAACGGGAGCTGGAGAATCCACTCGCAGCAGTGCAGATGGGATTGATATACGTAAACCCGGAAGGACCCAACGGCAATCCTGACCCGGTCGCCTCCGGCCGTGACGTTCGAGAGACCTTCGCACGTATGGCTATGAACGATGAAGAAACCGTCGCGCTTATCGCCGGCGGGCATACCTTCGGAAAATGCCACGGTGCGGGTTCTGCAACCCATGTGGGCCCTGAACCTGAGGCTGCTGGCGTAGAAGAACAAGGCCTCGGTTGGAAGAGCAGTTTCAAGAGCGGCAAAGGTGGCGATACGATCGGCAGCGGGATCGAGGGCGCCTGGAAGGCGAACCCGACAAAATGGGATATGGGATATCTGAACACATTATTCAAATACGAGTGGGAGCTGGTCAAGAGCCCGGCCGGCGCAAATCAGTGGCTGGCTAAGGATGTGGCCGAAGAGGACATGGTGGTGGATGCGCATGACCCGTCGAAGAAAGTCCGGCCGATGATGACCACAGCGGACCTCTCCCTTCGCTTGGACCCAATCTACGAACCCATCGCGCGACACTACCAGCAAAACCCCGAAGAATTCAGGGATGCTTTCGCCCGTGCATGGTTCAAGCTGACCCACCGCGATATGGGGCCACGTTCACGCTATCTCGGTTCGGAGGTTCCTTCGGAGGAACTGCTATGGCAGGATCCGGTACCTGCAGTCGATTACGAATTGATTGACGAACTGGATATCGCGAATCTCAAGAGCAAGCTTCTGGCTTCTGGCCTGTCTGTTTCCCATCTCGTCGGGGTAGCCTGGGCTTCGGCGTCAACTTTCCGCGGCTCCGATAAGCGCGGCGGGGCGAATGGGGCGCGCATCCGGCTTGCACCGCAAAAGGATTGGGAAGTCAATCAGCCGGCACAACTGAAGACAGTGCTTCAGTTACTTGAAAAAATCCAGGTTGAGTTCAACAGTGCACAGTCAGGCAAGAAGAAGGTTTCACTCGCAGACCTGATTGTACTGGGCGGATGTGTAGGCATCGAGCAAGCCGCAAAGAATGCCGGCCACGATGTATCCGTTCCATTCAAGCCGGGTCGCACAGATGTATCACAGGAGCAGACCGACGCGAAGTCCTTCACGGTACTCGAACCAAAGGCAGATGGATTCCGCAACTACCAGAAAGCCAAATATAACGTATCAGCAGAGGAACTGTTGCTTGACCGTGCCCAGCTGTTGACATTGACTGCTCCCGAAATGACGGTTCTGCTGGGTGGCATGCGCGTCTTGAATGTCAACTTTGGACTGACTCCACACGGCGTATTCACCAAGAATCCAGAGGCACTAACGAACGACTTCTTTGTGAATCTCCTTGACATGGGTACGTCGTGGAAACCAATCTCTGAAGATGGAGACGTGTTCGAGGGACGCGATCGCGCGACGGGCGAAATCAAGTGGACGGGTACCCGTGTCGATCTGATTTTCGGTTCAGACTCCCAACTCCGGGCCATCGCAGAAATCTACGCAGCTGGTGACTCTCAGGATAAATTTGTACAGGACTTTGTGTCGGCTTGGAATAAAATCATGAACGCAGACCGTTTCGATCTTGTATGATAGGCGTAATAAAGGGCAGGATCCTGCCCTTTATTACCTTTAAGTTTAAAGAACGAAGAATATAGAAACTGCTTAGTGAAATCTCAAGGTGCATATTTTTTTCAGTTGACCAATTTATTCGTTATCCTGTCAACAAAGGGAGGAATGCTCCTCCCTTTGTCTTGCTTGCGTCTTATATTCTGCTTCGCCGGCGTTTTTAAGCAGGCGGGTTATAAAGATCAGTGGTGTCCGTAGTAATGAGCCTGGCGTCCGATTTGCTGACCAGGTCACCACCGGAAGTGGTAAAAATGTTCTTTGCGATCATCAGATCCATCGCCGCTTCCACCGCGGCGCTGGTCAGGTCTGCCTTGGGGTTGTCCAGGCTGATGCTGACGGTATTGCCGGACTGGTTCTTAAAGCCCAAGCGCAGGGTCGTAGTTGTCGCCATTGGTCTTCCCCCTCTCTATCTTGAATATCTCTTACGCATCCTTTACCAGGCGCTTTTTACTTAAGCTTCGATCATGGTAGCATTGTCCACTCTGATAATCCCGTTCAGCGCGTA
>JAQVOH010000075.1 GCA_028702695.1 Desulfotomaculaceae bacterium | reverse complement strand
CACCGCGCTGGCCACCTTTCGCCAGGCCGACGGCTCTACAGTTGGGCGCAACGTTATCATGCCAAATGTGACCTAGGTGGAGTACCGTGCCATGTACTAACTTTACCCAGCCAGGTTTGCATCTACGAGGATGCCAAGAAGCGCACGACTGCATTCAAGGACGGATATATTCAATCGATCGCCCCATCAGCAAGTACTATGGTTATTCCGTAAGGCTGCACTAACACTTAGGTGAGCGCTAACCCTGATGTCTTTTTTATGATGGGAAGCATTAATGGAGTTGACAAAATAATAGTAGTCTATTATGGCATAAAGTATACTATTTCAATTAGGTTACTAACCTAACCATGTTGTCCCGCTCCCGGCGACCTGCCAAAACAAGGAGCAACTGGGTTAAATATTATTAAAACAATCTGAGTAGTGTGTGACTATATTCAGTCTAACTAACTGATCTCACCAGGGAGGATGACATCGTATGTTTAGCCGGCTGAGAAAAGATATACGTACTATAAAGGAACGGGATCCTGCCGCAAAATCGACACTGGAAGTAATCCTCTGTTACCCTGGTTTGCATGCCCTGTTTTTGTACAGGGTGGCGCATGCTTTTTATCAGCGACGATGGTTTGTTATAGCCAGGTTAGTTTCCCAGTTTGGGCGTTTATTGACCGGTATCGAAATCCACCCTGGAGCGAAAATAGGGGAGGGCCTTTTTATCGACCACGGTTCAGGAGTGGTCATTGGCGAAACCGCTGAAATCGGCAACAACGTTACCCTTTACCAGGGTGTCACCCTGGGGGGTACGGGGAAAGAAAAAGGCAAGAGGCATCCCACCGTAGGCAATAACGTAGTAGTAAGTTCGGGTGCCAAAGTTTTGGGTTCCTTTACCGTTGGTGATAATGTTAAAATTGGCGCTGGTTCGGTTGTTTTAAAAGCTATTCCACAAGACAGTACAGTGGTGGGCGTACCAGGTAGGGTAGTAGCCCAAAATGGGAAAAAGGTTTTAGTGGATCAAAAAAGCCCGGAAAAAGAAATCGACCTGCGCCACGACCTGCTCCCCGACCCGGTAGCAGACGTGATCTCTTGCCTGCAATTAAACGTGGAGAGGTTGGAAAAACGCATCCTGGAACTGGAACACCAGCACAATCAACTCTCCATGCAGCGCTACTAGCAGATTGAGGAAAAGGTGGCAGACTGTAGTGAAGAACGTTTGATAATCAGCAGTAGATATTGAATAGCAAATTATCCCGTTCAATGTATTATTATTAATGAACTGGACGGGATTTAAAAATGTTATACCCTTACACAGGTGGCGTATTACACACCTTTTTTCATTGGTATGACCAGGTATATAAGGAAATACCATTCTTATCATTCTTAAGAACGCTGAAGATGGACCTGATTTATGGTAAGTCTCATTCATCTGTCAACGCATTCGGGAAAAACATAATTTTCCGGTCATTATGCTGACAGCCAAGAAGGGAGAAATTGATAAGATCACCGGGCTTACATTAGGAGCGGACGACTATATTACTAAGCCTTTTCGTCCATTGATCGGCTATCTGAGCCTTTTGGATGAAGCGCCGGATATGCCTCAAGAACAGAAAGCAAAATACGTCGGAATAACCCTTGAAAAGTCTTATCGGTTTGGAGCAGCTTATGAAGGCGGGAAGAATATGTTCTGGTTACATCTGGTGCTAAGGGGAATTACAAATCCGACAGTATAATATTACCGATGCCTTGGCAGTGTACAACCGCATAGGAACAGAGGAAGTTCTTTATTAAGACTTCTTAAGATATTTTAAGTAAAAATTTCAATAAAAGCCTGACTGATTTCATTAAAATACATTATTGAAGCAGACAGGCTTTTTTATTGCTGATAGCGAGAATAATTTTTAAGCCTCATGGTTAAACACCCGTGAGGCTAATTATTTCTTCTGGCGATTGTTACGACATGCAACCAATGACTTGCGACCAATTTTGCAAAGTGGTGGGGGATTCTAAAGGTATTTAGCCAGCCTTCCTAGAAATTCTTTTAGAGTGGTGCCCTCGTAGTATAATATTATGGGCTAACCCGTTTAGGTGAATATATATGAAAAAAAGGATTGTGGTTTGTGACCTGGAAACAACCGGGCTGGACCCTCAAGTTGATAAGATCATTGAGGTGGGTCTGGTAAGTCTGGAGATGGGAGAGGTCACGGAAAAATTTCATTCACTGGTCAATCCTGGACGGTCCCTGCCGCTCAAGGTAAAAAGGCTCACCGGACTGGATGATGTGGATTTGGTCCAGGCCCCTGACATTGCCGACCTGTTGCCTCAGATACTCAATTTTATTGGTGAAAATCCTATTGCGGGACACAATGTTCAGTTTGACCTGGGCTTTCTTGCCTCTGCCCGAGGTCTGCCATTAACAAACCATTCTTACGATACGCTCGAACTTGCCCGCCTAGTTGCCCCTTTTGCTGCCAGCTACCGTCTGGAATCCCTCTGTAATGAATTCGACATAGATTTAAGGGCCAGTCACAGGGCTTTAGACGACGCCCTCGCAACGGCCCGCCTACTTGATCTGATGTTTACATTGGCCGGTCAGATGGAGCTGGGTGTGTTAATGCAGGTGGATAAGCTCTTGTTGGAGGCAGGTTCCGGTTGGTATGGTTCCTTTAATGATTTGGTTAAGGAACGTTTGAGAAGTTTTCCTGATAAAAAAATTTCCACTCAGGCGTATTGGTCACGTGGTCGTGGTGAGGATAGTAAAAACGGCGCCACCCGTAAGGAAAATTATGCTGGGAGACAAAAAGAAACCTTGGAAGAAAGAGACATAAGGTCCCTGTTTGGACCGGAGGGTCGCTTTGCAGAGGTTCTACCCACTTATGAATATCGCTCCCAGCAGGAGGTTATGGCCTGTTGTGCAGCAGCAGCTCTTAACGATGAACGATATCTATTAATGGAGGCAGGGACCGGTGTGGGTAAGTCTATGGCCTACCTGGTTCCATCTGTGCTGTGGAGCCTCCAGAATAAAGAGAGGGTGTTGGTGGCCACCCATACGATTAACCTACAGGAGCAACTTTGGTTTAAGGATATCCCGGTACTAGCCGAAGTCATAGGTAAACCATTCCGGGCGGCACTAGCCAAAGGGCGACAGAATTATATCTGCCTGCGCAGGTGGTTAACTTCACTGGAAAGTCAGCATCTGCCGGAAGAGGCCGCGTTTTATGCCCGCGTGTTAGTTTGGTTGACGAACACCAAGGCTGGCGACAAAAGTGAATTGAATCTTATCGGTGGCGAGGAAGACATCTGGTTAGGCATTTGTGGAGAGGCAGAAGGTTGTCTGGGGATGCGCTGTCCTTACCAGAAAGATTGTTTTGTCCAAAAAGCAAGGAGAACTGCGGAGGAGGCCGACCTAATTATCACCAACCACTCACTGCTCTTTGCCGATGTGAGGGCGGAAAACAGGGTGCTCCCAGTATACGGGCCGCTCATAATAGATGAGGCGCACCACCTGGAAGAATCAGCGACATCCCACCTGGGAATGCAGTTTTCCCAGGGTATGTTTAATCGCTGGTTGGGCATCGCAGGCAAGTCACTAGCCAGGTTTGCCGAAAAAGCCCCGCCTAGTGACTGGACGAGATGGTCGGAGGCTCTAAAAAAGGCACAGGAGACCAGGGTTGAAGCGGCTGAAGCAATGCGACTTTTTTATAAACTATTAGTGGAGTCCGTAGCAGTAAGTATTTCTTCGGCTGACAGCGAGTATGGGAGAGTTTCCTTAAGGCTGCCCTGTCGCGATCCAAACTATGGTGAGGTGGTTGCTTGCGGCGGCAGGTGCATTCAGGTACTGCGCCGCTTGACGGACGATATGCAACAATGTGTCGGGCTTATGGATACCTGGGCGATTACCGAAGAGGCCTGGGCGGGATTTGCGCGTGACCTTGGGCAAATTGTCCAGTCCGGCGAGATTATGGTAGATGACTTTGAGTTTATTCTGGGAGGCCGCGACGAAGGTTTCGTATACTGGGTCGATATGGACTTTTCCGCACGGTGGGGCGCCAGATACTGCACTCTTATGGCTGCTCCTATTGATGTGGGCGCCATGCTATATGAACGCTTTTTTAAAAACAAAAGCACTGTAATAATGACCTCAGCTACAATTACTGTCAACGGGAGTTACGACCATTTTATTGAACGGACCGGCCTGTGTAATATTCCAAGTGAAAATCTGGTTACCGCAGATTTTGATTCACCCTTTGCCTATGAGCAGCAGGCCTTGCTATGTATCAACCGTGATCTTCCCGTACAAGGTGCGGTAGCAGACAATGTCTATCTGGAGAGCCTGGAACATACAATTTATAAGCTGGTTGAAGTAACTGGCGGAAGGACCCTAGTTCTTTTTACCTCCCACCGGACTTTGAGGGAGGTCTACAGGCGATTAAAACCAAAACTGGAAACCCTGGATGTGTGCCTGCTCGGGCATGGACTCGACGGCAGCAGATCTAGGCTATTGGAAGAGTTTAGAAAGGACGGCCGGACCGTCCTGTTTGGAGCTTTCAGTTTTTGGGAGGGAGTGGATGTTCCCGGGGAAGCCCTCACCTGTGTGGTGATCGTGAAATTGCCGTTTATGTCGCCTTCGGTTCCAGTGATAGAAGCCCGTCTGGAGGATTTGGCCAGGCGGGAACGGGATGGTTTTCGCTTGCTCAGCGTGCCACAGGCGGTGATCCGCTTTAAGCAAGGTTTTGGCAGGTTGATCCGGAGCTGCAGCGATAGGGGCTTCGTGGTTATTCTTGACGGGCGAGTTCTCAATAAGAGCTACGGCAGGCAATTTTTGCGTTCACTTCCTGTGAAAAACCACATAAGGGGTGGTATTGATATGATCACAAAAAAAATGTCGGAATGGATTAATTCTGATACCACTACCAATACCTGGTAAAATCCACTTTAAAAATATTTGGCACATTCACACAATGCCCGAAATAAACTATTATCAGTGAACCATTAAGAAGGGATGTGAATAATTTGCGTGTTTATTTTGTAAAACTTCCGTCTTTTTTAAGATCTTTTCTGATGAAAATTATAAAATAATATGGACCTAGGCAGACTTAATGTCTGCCCTTTATTTGTGCGACAGGCAGTTGCGCCTGTCCCACATAAACTGGGACAAGCTCATGTATTAAAGATAGAGGCAAATAAGTTTCCCCGTTTAAGGTTTGTTAACAGATGCGTGGTAACAGTTCACCGGAAGCAATATCAATTATCCGTGTACTACCAATATAGGTCCTTAGCGCAACCCTTCTGGTGCTATCTGTAGCTTTACCTATTATAACCGCATCTCTACCATATTCGTGACTGTGTAGGACCTCAAGTACATTATCTGCTACACTTTCTGCAACAATTGCAATAAACTTACCTTCATTGGCCAAGTGTAACGGGTCCAATCCCAATAATTCACAACTGGCTTTAACCTGGGGTTTGAAAGGTAGGCTTGTTTCGTCAATGATCATGCCGACATTACTACTGCCGGCTATCTCATTAAGGGATGAGGCGACACCTCCACGGGTTGGGTCGCGCAGGACATGAATATCATAGCTAAAACGATGCAATTCCTTGACCAGCCTGTTTAGGGGCGCACAGTCACTTCTTAAATCGGCTTTAAAGCTTAGTCCCTCACGCAAACTGAGGATAGTCATCCCGTGGTCGCCGATTGTTCCTGAAATAATTACTTTATCACCGGGTTGCGCATTTGCAACTGAGATATTCAATGTTTCGTCGACAATACCGATACCGGCAGTATTAATATAGATACCGTCAGCTGCTCCTTTGCCGACCACTTTAGTATCGCCGGTCACAATTTGTACACCTGCTGTACTTGCAGTTTCGGCCATGGAGCGTACAATATCCTCTAATTCGGTGATAGGTAAACCCTCTTCAATAATGAACCCAACGCTCAAGTAAAGTGGTAGGGCGCCCCGCATGGCCAAATCATTGACTGTGCCGCATACCGCCAGTTTCCCTATATTGCCGCCAGGAAAAAAGCGCGGTGTAACGACATATGAGTCAGTAGTGAAAGCAATTTTATGCTGTGGTAACATGACAATGGCGGCATCCTCCAGGGAATTTAAAATTGGATTACCAAAATACTTTAGAAATAAATTACTGATCAATTGTTGCGAAAGTCTTCCACCGCCACCATGCCCGATCATTATTCTATCCACAAATGTTCTTCCTTTCAAAACTCAGAGGTGTGTCCCTTTTCCAAAAGTAACGTAAGACAATATTTATGGTATGGTAATAAAGAATGGAAAAAACTGTCCTTATTGTTCTCGGTACCTGTAATGTGCGGCACATGAACCCTCACTGGAAACCATACAGGGTCCAATTGGGTTTTCCGGGGTACAAGCAACACCAAACATTGGACAGGCGGCCGGTAATTTGATCCCGCGTAGAATATCTCCACAGCTACAGCCTTTGTGCTCAACCGGCTCGTCCAATTCAATTTCAAACCTGCGTAGGGCGTCATATTCTTGCCAGTCAGCTTTGATCGCCAGACCGCTGCAGGGAATTGTACCTAATCCGCGCCAATCACTGTTACAGGCAGTCAACACTTGCTGCATACCCATGAGGGCAGCTTGATTGCCGTTATCCTTAACTACTCTCCGGTATTCATTTTCGATCACCGGCCCAGCTGTTTGTTGGCGGATCAGCTTTAGAATTGATCCTAAAATATCAATGGGTTCAAAACCGGTAATAGCGCCACCAATTCCGTATGCTTTTGCTAAGAAAGCATATCCTTTTGCGCCAATAATTGCACTTACGTGTCCCGGCAGGAGAAAACCGTTGATGCCTAAATCACCTGTATCTAGTAACGCGCGCAGCGCATTGGGCAATGTCTTATGCATACAAATTACGGAAAAGTTCTTAAGACCGGCTTTGCTTGCTTCCATAATGCCAAAAGCGGTACTGGGTGCTGTTGTTTCAAAACCTACAGCGTAAAAAACAACTTCCCGGGAAGGATTTTGCTTGGCGATCTCCAAGGCTTCCAGAACCGAATATATTACCCGGATATCTCTGCCTTCGGCGCGTTCCCCGGCAAGACTGCTTTTTGACCCGGGCACGCGGATCATATCCCCAAAGGTTGTCAATATTAGACCTGGGATTTTGGCAAAGGTTATGGCAGTATCAATATCACGATTAGCGGTCACGCAAACCGGGCAGCCCGGCCCTGACAGCAGTTTGATATTGTCCGGTAATACTTGCCGTAGACCGTAGCGGCTAATAGCCATGGTATGTGTGCCGCATACCTCCATAAATGCAAACGGCTGTCCGCATTTTTTTATCTCAGATATGAGTAGTTGGACAAGCTCAACCTCATGCATCCCGCTGTTCCTCTTCCATCATTTTTTTGATCTCTACAAACAATTCCATCGTTTCTTCTGCCTGTGTTTGGTCAATGATACTAATGGCGAAACCTGCGTGGAGCATAACATATTCGCCAATTTCAACTTCCGGAGTCATCGCAATAGAAATAGTTTGGGTGACACCGTCAAACTCTACATCTGCCTTTTGGCCGTTAATTTTAACTACCTTGGCTGTTACACCCAGACACATATATTATCAGCTCCTCATATAGAGATTGTTTTATAGTGAAATCACCGCTGTTCCATAAAAGAGGAAGCGGAGAGTGGCAGGGTGGGGAAGTTGCTGAAATTATACTACTTGCTTACGTTATAGTGTGCTATCATAACTTGTCCAAGGGAAATGCCGCCGTCATTAGCCGGTACTTTTTGTTGCCAGAAAACACGGAAGCCTTCTTTGGTGAGGTGCTTTACCAAGCCTTTTAACAAATAAGCGTTTTGAAAGACACCACCACTTAGACATACTTTTTTAACTCCGGTAAGGTTCGAGATTTCCCGGCAGACCTTAGTAATTGCATTGGTCAATGTATTGTGAAATTTAGCGGCAATTGTTGAAGGGGCAATGTCATTTTCAAGATCATCGTATACTCCTTGTAAAATAGGAGCAGGATTCAAAATATACTCCTGCAAGTCAAAATCATAATAATCTATCACACGTTCATCAATGATACTTTCTAAACGAATTGCCGCTTCTCCTTCATACCGCGCAATTCTGGCTATATTGATAATTGCAGACACTGCGTCAAACAACCGTGCACAGCTGGAAGTAAGAGGCGCATATAAATGCTTGTACATCTGTTGCTCCATCAGCAGTAGCTCATCTGCTTCAATACTCTCAATGTATTTTGGAAAAGCGTTTGCGCCCTTGCCAAATAAGCTATAAAGATAACCGTAGGCCATCCGGTAGGGTTCTTTTATTGCTTTCTCCCCGCCGGGCATACGGACATATTTAAAATGACCCAACCTGGTAAAGGAACGATAATCTGCAAGTAAGAATTCACCACCCCAAAGATTACCGTCCGTACCAAAGCCTGTACCGTCACAGGCGATACCGATTACCTGATCGGTGATGCCGTTTTCCAGCATGCAACTAACAATATGAGCATGATGATGTTGCACGCCGAGCAATTGCACGTTGCCAATTGACTTGGCATACTGTGTCGAAAGGTAAGCAGGATGTAGATCATACGCGACGATGCGCGGGTTGATCCGGAAAATTTGCTTATAGAAAGCGATCATCCGCTCATAGTATTCGAGCGTGGGTAAGTTATCCAGATCGCCGATGTGCTGACTGACAAAAGCATGATTGTCACGGGTTAGACAAAAGGTATTCTTTTGTTCCGGACCGCAGCCCAAGATTTCAGGTAGTTGTTCAGGCAGCAGCATAGGCTCCGGCGCATAACCGCGTGCCCGGCGTATAACTGCTTCCCGACTGGCTATGACGCGGGTCAAAGAATCATCAATCTTATTTATGACATCACGGTTATGCATTAGAAAGCAGTCGGCAATACCGCCCAGCTTTTCTAAGGCTTCCACATTGGAGCTAACTAAAGGCTCTTCGGAAATATTGCCGCTGGTCATGACCAGCGGTTGCTGATAATTGGCAAGAAGTAAAAAATGCAGAGGGGTATAAGGCAACATTACACCCAGGGTGGGTAAGCCTTGAGTAACGCTGGGTGCTAGCTTTGCACCTTTCCGTTGTTGCAAAATAACAATAGGTCTTCGTGGACTCATCAGTAGTTTTTCTTCGGCAGCAGATAGCTCACAATATCTGGCAAGCTGTTCAAGGTCTTTCATCATTACCGCCATTGCTTTACCGTAACGGTGTTTACGCAGGCGTAATTTAGTAACTGCGGTTTCATCCGCTGCATCGCAGGCCAGATGAAAACCGCCGAGACCTTTGACCGCTACAATCTTACCTTCCTGCAGAGCATGAACCGTCAGTTTAATCACATCTCCATTGATAACTTGCAATGGTGTTCCACCTATAAAATTCAGCAGGGGACCACACTGTGCGCAAGCGTTGGGTTGAGCATGAAAGCGACGGTCATCCGGGTCTTCATATTCTTGTGCACAGGTGTCACACATCTGGAAATGTTGCATGGAAGTATATTGACGGTCATAAGGGATATCGGTAATGATTGAAAAACGTGGTCCACAATTGGTGCAGTTAATAAAAGGGTAACCATAGCGGTGGTCGGTGATATCCATTAATTCTCGTTGGCAGCCTGCGCAAGTGCCAACATCCGGAGAAATTGATATATATTCCCCTAATTGTGCTTGACTTTGCCTGATCTTAAAATCCTGGTAGCCAGCTGCTTCGGCTTCAATTACCGATATAGTCTCTATTCTGGCAAGCGGCGGCAGTTGCATAGTTAAATCATCCAGAAAGGCATGCAAGCTTTCTTCTTCACCTTCCACTTCAATTAATACTCCGCCAGAAGTATTAAGGACCCATCCATGCAAGCCATACCGCTTGGCAATTTGAAAAATAAAGGGGCGGAACCCCACCCCTTGTACTATCCCTTTTATCTCAATTATTCGCCGGGATAAATTACCTTTTGGTTCCCCATTAGCCAGTCTGTTCATGCTACAATTCCTTTACCAGTTTTTGCAGGGGACTGCAAATATAGTGGCTGTTTATTTTGGTCAAGCATGCCATTATTAAATATTCGGAGCAATATCAATTATTTCCCTGGTAACGGTAAGTTGTAAATATTTTTGCGGCTTATGCTTTATCTTTTGCAATAGTTTTCTTCACCGGAGGTTTACAATGTTTATTTGGTTTTCTTTAACATAGACCGGGGCCCGGTAAACCTTGTTAAGAGAAAGACATTTGGTCGGACAAGCGTCTACACAAACACCGCAAATAACACAGTTGTATGGGTCAAGCTCCTATTTGCAGGTAGCTTTCTCAACGGTTAGACAGGTAGAGGGGCATTTACGTTGGCACATCCCGCAGAAGATACATTTATCAATATCTATTTCCAGTTTTCCCCTGGCGTTATCGAATGCTTCCCTTGTCACAAAGGGATTCAGTAAATTTGGCTGAAAATTTTGCTCGTCCTCAGGAGAAATGTCTTCATTCTTGAAGATTCAAGCTGGTAACCCTATGTAAGATGGGGTTATACTGCCTTGCCACTGACTGACCTGTGAACGCCTTACGTGAATGATGTCGGATAGCCGTATGAGGGAAAACCTTACGTACGGTTAGATGAGGGACTACTGACATCCTGAATATGGTTGGGCTAGTGAGGCACTCCCAGAAGGAAACGGGGAAACGGATTGGCTTGGCCTAAAGTCTTTATGCCAGGGTCAACTCTACTTTGAATTAGTTTTAGGTTAATCCAACTCCTATTACACCACCGAGAGCTCCAGCGCCCAAAGATAACAGAAACTTGGAGAAGATACTTATGCTGGCTTGCCCCGGTAAGAACAAACCGGCCAACAGCCATAGCGCTAAAAAGAACATTAGTCCCGTGGCCAGTCCGTGGTAAAGTCCTCTGCTCCCGGCTTGCTTGCCGGTTGTTAGTGAACCGCTGAAAGCGCTGGCAGCCAGAATGGCGCCAGTAAACCACGGGAGAGTTTGCTCCGTTAAGGAACTCATATGGTAGACAACACCGGTTCCAACACTTAAAAGCAAGGAAACGGCCAGGGTCAGAAAGGTCCCCTTGAGTACCGCGCTGATATTAACCGAACTTCTCAGCCCACCCATATTAATGGAAGACATTGCAACACCCTCCTGTTCTTATTATAATTATGTTTATGTTGCCGGGGATGCTGCATATGACTCGGGGCATGAGTTTGGTCCTTGCTTATTTCTTTAATTTGGACGCTACCTCGTTATCACCTGTAGGTGTGCGTCCGGAGGGAGTGTTGTCGTCAACAAAGTCGTGTTCCCACTGGCCTTCAAGGTTGATTTTTGTGGCGGAACCGGTTTTTTCTTTGATAAATGTGTTTCCTTTGCGGAATTTAGCCAAATTATTAACCTCCTTCTTTTATTTTAGTATTTACCCGGTATACTATCTTTAAGTGGCTTTTGAATAATATTTTGTTAAAAAATCTGAAAGGACGTGGGTTTATGGAAAAAATTATTCTCAAAGTATGGGGAATGGAGTGCGGACATTGTAAGGCAACAGTTCAAAAGGCACTAAAGGGAACAATGGGAGTGGCTGACGTCAGCATAGATTTACCTACCGGAGAGGTTGCGGTAACCTTTGATCCCACAGCTGTTGGACTTGATAAGATGAAAGAGGTAATAAAAGGTGTGGGATATGAGGTTCTAGATTAAGAACTGTTGGGTGTTCCTTTTAAACACGTTTGGAGCTGTTACAGAGGATATGATAAAATGTGCGGTAGCTGTGAAAGCTGCCAGCGTTTCAAGCGGGCATCAGAACAGGCCGGCCTTGATACCGCTTCTTTGTTTATTTAAGGTTGCTATGTTTATATGAAATGATTCTACAATTTCGCGGAGGTTAAAATGCTGCAACGATTTATTCCTGAAACAATCACCTACAACGGTACCCAGCTTTCATCACACTGGGCTTTTCGCAGTATGGGGCTGCTGGGAGATAGCATTGTGTCCTTTCAAGGACCCTGCCGGGTTATGCTGGCAGAAATGGTGGACCTGGAGGATGTCAGGAAAAATGCTCCTATATTTAGCCACAATATGTTGCACTTCATCGTGGAGCATTTCGACATGGACCTCGAGAAAACG
>JAQVOH010000174.1 GCA_028702695.1 Desulfotomaculaceae bacterium | reverse complement strand
TTTCTGCTGCCTCCAAGCCGGAGGAATTTGAAACTGAAAACAGCCTGCGGCCTAGCAAGCTGGAAGACTACATCGGCCAGGAGAAAGTCAAAGAAACGATATCCATCTTTATTCAGGCAGCCCTCGGCCGGGGCGAGGCACTGGACCACGTGCTTTTATTCGGCCCGCCGGGACTGGGTAAAACAACCCTGGCCAATATTATCGCCAATGAAATGGGTGTTCATATTCGTACCACCTCCGGCCCTGCCATTGAGCGAGCAGGTGACTTGGCCGCCATTCTGACTAACCTGACTGCGGGCGATATTTTATTTATCGATGAGGTCCATCGCCTGAGCAGGGCTGTTGAGGAAGTTCTTTATCCGGCAATGGAGGATTTTGCGCTTGACATCGTGATCGGAAAAGGTCCAGGCGCCAGGTCGTTGAGGCTGGACCTGCCCAGGTTTACCCTGGTCGGCGCTACGACCAGAGCAGGACTGCTGACCTCCCCTTTGAGGGATCGTTTTGGTGTTTTAAGCAGGCTGGAATTCTACCAGCCGGAGGAACTGGTTTTAATTGTGACAAGGTCTGCCCAAATTCTTGGGGTGGAGGTCACCGGGGAAGGGGCTTTGGAAATCGCCGGACGCTCCCGCGGTACCCCCAGGGTGGCCAACCGTCTGCTGAAAAGGGTGAGGGACTACGCCCAGATACGGGCGGATGGTATTATTAACCTGGATGTCGCAATGGCTGCGCTGAGCTTCCTGGAAGTCGACCCGCTCGGCCTGGACCATTCGGACCGGACGCTGCTTAAAACGATCATTCAGAAATTCGGTGGTGGCCCGGTGGGCTTGGATACCCTGGCCGCAGCTACCAGTGAGGAAGCAGAAACGGTGGAAGATGTCTATGAGCCCTACCTGATCCAGCTTGGCATGCTGATCCGTACCCCTCGTGGACGGGTAGTCACCCCAAGGGCCTTTCAGCACCTTGGCCTGAAAGATCAGAGAGAAGGGAGTCTTTTTGGATGAAAATCCTGCTGCACGCCTGCTGCGGACCTTGCTCAATATACCCGGTGGAATATTTACAGGAAAAAGGTATGGAGATACAGGGCTATTACTATAACCCCAATATTCATCCCTATACTGAATTTGTCAAGCGCAGGGACACGCTGCTAGAATATGCGGCGAGTATGGGTATCCCCATCATTTGTGAGGAAGACTACCTGTTGGAGGAATTTATCCGTAAGGTGGTTCACCGGGAAAGCGAGCGCTGCCGGGAGTGCTATGCCATGCGCCTTGAGGAGACGGCCAGGGCGGCCCAAAAAGGCGGCTTTGACAGTTTCACTACCACCCTTCTGGTCAGTCCCTATCAGAAGCACGAACTGATCCGTGAAATAGGGGTTGAGTACGGTCAAAAATATGGAGTCCCCTTTTATTATGCCGATTTCAGGCCGGGTTATAGGAAAGCGACGGCACGTTCACGGGAACTCGGGATGTACCGCCAGCAATACTGTGGCTGTATTTACAGTGAAAAAGAACGCTACTTCCGGCAGCCCAAAAAGGAAGGGGCAAAAACCTTAAAGTGATGGATAGTTTGTCACCAGCATTATCCTGAGTGTTTTGCTGACCATTATCCTTCACTTGTTTCGCCGGTAGGCAACAGGCCTGCCGGTTTTTTGTTGGAAGGATTTCGGCAGTACTTGTCGAAATTATAGCCTCTAATGTTTAAATTTGGGGGGTAAAGTTAAAGTGTGCTCTAAGAACCTTTGGTATCTTTTGTTATCAATTACTGCTTCGTTGTTGATCATGGTACCCACAGCGGCAGCGGCGCAAACTACCACGCCGGGATTGGTGCGCGTAAAGTTGGTTGACCAGGCCGATTCACTTGGCTTTACCGTCAGTGGACATTACCAACTGGTTGATCAAGCTACAGGAAAGTTAATTGTAAAACTTAAGCCCGGTGAAAGATGGCTGGTTACCTTGCAGGACGGACGTGTAGCGCTGGTCGGAGAGGATGGCAAAAACGGCCTTTATAAAGGTCCGGTAAGCGTGCAGGTACAGAAGCATATTTTTCAAGCTTCTGTATTATCAGGCAATGGCGTTCAGGTAGACAAGGACGGCGCCGGTGAGCTAACTGTCATGAATAGCGATGGGAAAGTACTTTCCCTGGAGCAGGTTTTGGCAGGTATTACGTTTAAGGGAGCTGAAGGAATGGTGACCCTGGGCGAGGGTGAGGTTGAAGGTAAGAGTTTAAACCTTTTATCCTTAATCAGCAATGCGGGGAAGACCAGGTACCGGGGCGATCTTGAGTTTCTGGTTGATGGCGGTAAGCTAACGGTAATAAATGAATTAAACATTGAAGACTACCTGTGCGGGGTGGTACCTGCTGAGGCAATTCCCTCCTGGCCGGCGGAGGCTCTCAAGGCACAAGCTGTAGCTGCCCGCAACTATTGTTTGCAAAAAGTGGAAATTTCAAGGGGTGATAGCTACAACCTGGTATGCGATCAATACAACCAGGTCTACGGCGGGTATGACGCCGAAACTGAAGCTACAAACGAAGCCGTTAAAGATACCAGTGGTATCGTGATGATGAGCCAGGGCAGCCTGATTACAGCCTTGTTCCATTCCTGCAGCGGCGGGTTTACAGAAAACAGTGAAGACGTCTGGTTAAACTCATTGCCCTACCTCAAATGGAAGGCAGATCCCTATGATGAAAATGACGATTTCTACAACTGGCAGGTTAAATATTCAAATAAGCAGTTGGCTGCGTTAATGACAGGGGCAGGTTATCCTATCAAAAAAGTGACCGATATAAAGGTTGAGGATAGGACCTCCTCTGGCGCCAGAGTGAAAAGTTTAACGGTCACCGGGGTGGATACGGCAGGAAAATCTGTAAAAATAGAGATTGGCAACGCGGAAGTGGTAAGGACAACCTTAGGTTTAAAAAGCGCCCTTTTTGTCCTGGATAAATCCTATAACAAGGACAAGAGCCTGGACGGTGTGGAGATCACCGGCCGCGGGTTTGGCCACGGGGTGGGCATGTCACAGTATGGGG
>JAQVOH010000173.1 GCA_028702695.1 Desulfotomaculaceae bacterium | reverse complement strand
TTCTTAACAGGATGGTAGAACTTGGGATGGTCACCCAGGAACAGGCTCTGCAGGCCAGGGAGCAGTTTCTGCAGCCATCCAAGACGTCTGCCTCGGTGAGGAGTGCTCCTTACTTTTCCAATGAAATCATGAACTATATTGAAAATAATTATCCCAACGGGTTGGAAATATTATATTCAGGCGGCTTGACAATTTATACCACGCTGGATTTAAATATGCAGGAGGCTGCAGAAAAAGCTGTTTCGCAAGGCCTCAAGGGAAGCGACCAGGAACTTGACGGCGCGTTGGTGGCTATCGACCCCAAAACCGGGCAGGTGAAAGCCATGGTGGGCGGCAAGGACTATGCCAGGTCTCAGCTCAACCGGGCTGTAGCCAGGTTTCAACCGGGGTCGGCCTTCAAGCCATTTCTCTACGCTGCTGCTATCGATAGTGGGTACACACCAGGCAGCACTATTACCTGCGAGCCGGTCAGTTTTCCCCAAGCTGGAGGCGCCAAGTACGAGCCTCATGACTACCAGGGAGGTTACCACAACCGTCCGTTTACCCTCAAAGAAGCATTGTTTACCTCCGATAATGTCGTGGCGGTAAGGTTGAACGATCAAGTAGGTGCTGACAAGGTGGCTAATTATGCCAGGCGAATGGGTATAGAATCACCGCTGCGGCCAGTACTCTCGCTGCCCCTGGGGACTTCAGAGGTGACCCCGCTTGAACTGGCGAGGGCTTACGGCCCGCTGGCCAACAAGGGCATTAAAGCAGAGACTTATTTTATACAAAAAATAACTGATAGAAACGGGCGGATTTTGGAGGAACACATGCCGAAATTAGAACAGGCCCTTGATGAGAAAACCGCCTACATTGTTACTGATATGCTTACAGCAGTGTTAAAACCGGGTGGCACGGCCTCTAATATTTCCGCCGCCGTAAACCGGCCGGCGGCCGGTAAGACGGGGACCACAGAGAACCTCAAGGAAGCCTGGTTTGTGGGCTATACGCCGGACCTTGTGGCTGCCGTGTATATCGGTTACGATGACAAAAGTAAAGAGGTGGGGCAAACCGGCTCCCAGATAGCCGCCCCCATCTGGGCCAGTTTTGCTGAGGTAGCTTTAAACAATGCACCAGCATCAGATTTTACCATGCCGGCCGGTGTTAGTAAGGTTAAAATATGTGCCGACGACGGGCTCCTGGCAGGCCCTTTCAACACCAGGGTAATCGAAGCGGCTTTTGTCCAGGGGACTGAACCTACCGCGGTATGCCCTGGAAGCGGTGGGGGCGGAGTAAGCCCGGACAGTACAAGGCCAGGATATTTTGGACTAAGGAACCTTTCCATGCCCAGCCTGGACAGTGTCATCCCAAAAGACCTCTTCAAAATCAATAATGGCAATAAAAAAAGTCCCCCTTAAAAAAGGAATGGGACTTAAATGTAACGGAGCATAAAGTACAGGTCTATGGGCTCCATTATAATAGCTTCTTTTTGCGAAAGTAAATATAGACTATAATGGCCAGGGGAAACATAAAAGCCATAAAGAGCGCCCAGGAGATGGACTCCGAGAGCGGCCTGGATCGCTTGCGGGTGTCCCAAAAGACCAAGACGGCTGAGCCACCGAAAAGGGCCAGTAAGAAATAATTGACAATTAGGGAAAATGTACTGGGTTCACCGGTCAACAAAAATCACTCCTTGTATAGTACATGCTGTCAGAGCTAAATATTACGCACGGTATTTAATAACCCTGGCGGGGGCCCCGCAGGCCACGGCATATGCCGGAATATCACGGTTTACCACACTGTTGGACCCGATTACCGCCCCGTCTCCGATGGTCGTCCCCCGCAAAATCGCACAGCCTCGCCCAATCCAGACATCACTGCCAATGTTGACCGGAAGCGCATTTAAATCCTGGTCCCGGATGGGAACCCCGTTTCTTTCAAAGCTGTGATTGGCGTCGATGACACTGACAAACTCTGCCAGCATGGTATTATCACCAATAGATATGCCGATCTCACTGGACAACACACAGTTTCTTCCAATATAGATCCTATTGCCCAGGGTAATACTGCCTGTGTCAGTTACTACAAATGAAACCCCCGGCGCAAACAGGCATTCATCTCCAATAGCAACGCGGTGACAAAGCGGTACATCAAACATCCCTTCAAAAACAGTGTCACGCCCAACGGATTGTAGCAATCGGCCGGCCATAAAAGTATAGTAGCCCGTCAAAAAGAACCGGATTAGCTTGTATATCAACCTGATCATAGTAACACTCCCAAGAAGAAAGACCTAAATTAATTCGACACTAAAGGTAGGATAACCTTTAATTATTGAAAGACAAGCGCTTGTCCCTATAAAAAGCTTTTTTCCTTGACTTTTGAGGCCGACTATGGGAAAATGTATTTTGTCAATCCGAATGGGAAAGCTTCGGGGCATAGCTCAGTTTGGTAGAGCGCACGGTTCGGGACCGTGAGGTCGCACGTTCAAGTCGTGTTGCCCCGACCATTTTATTTTAATAGGAAACCCGCAAAGCCTTATAACAAGTGCTTGCGGGTTTTAATATTGACACTACGTTGCTAACCTTATATGCTGTTTATAGATACATAAGGAGGTATTTAGGTGCAAAATATTTTTAAAATCGGTGAGGTCGTTTATCAAAAAACCAAATACGGAATGGTGAAGAGCAAAATCGTTAAAATTATCAATGAGAGTTATGCAATTATTGATAAAGGTTATGGGGAACAAAAAGTTAGAATTGATCAATTAATAAAAGAAAATTTAGATGATGAAATGGCAGCAAAAGAACAAGAAATATTAAATAAGCTGCAAAAAGAATTTATGGGAATATAAAGTAATAGATAGCAAACACTGTTTTTGTAAATATCTAATAATTATATTCATTGAATAAAATCCGCAAGACCTTGTGATAAAAGGCTTTGCGGATTTTATTTTTTTTAGATGGCACAAAACTCAGGGGTTGCCAAACCATTTGGACTTCATCACCTATTCTGTGCTCACAGCATATAATCAATAGTAAACATGGTAAATTATAGATTT